>CAYMMT010000011.1:0-33793 GCA_964391555.1 uncultured Rhodobacterales bacterium | reverse complement strand
CCCGATGCCGACATGGATCAGGCCGCCGATGCGCTGATTGGGGCGGGCTACGGTGCGGCGGGCGAACGCTGCATGGCGATTTCCGTGGCGGTGCCCGTGGGCGACGAAACGGCAGACCGCCTGATCGAAAAGCTCGTGCCGCGCATCGAGAAACTCAAGGTCGGCCCCTACACGGCGGGCGAGGACGTGGATTACGGCCCCGTGGTCACCGGGGCGGCCAAGGCAAATATCGAACGGCTCGTCCAGTCCGGCGTCGATCAGGGCGCCGAGCTTGTGGTCGATGGTCGTGATTTCAAGCTGCAAGGCTACGAGGACGGCTATTTCATCGGTCCGCACCTGTTTGATCGGGTGACCAGGGACATGGACATCTACAAGACCGAAATCTTCGGGCCCGTCCTTTCGACCGTGCGCGCCCAAAGCTACGAAGAGGCACTGGGCCTTGCCATGGACCACGAATATGGCAATGGCACCGCCATCTTTACCCGCGACGGTGACGCCGCGCGTGACTTCGCGAGCCGTGTGAACGTCGGGATGGTCGGCGTGAATGTTCCGATCCCGGTGCCGCTGGCCTACCACACCTTCGGCGGTTGGAAGAAGTCGGTCTTTGGCGACCTGAACCAGCACGGACCGGACGCCTTCAAGTTCTACACACGGACAAAGACCGTGACCGCCCGCTGGCCCTCGGGCATCAAGGAAGGCGGCGAGTTCTCCATCCCGGTGATGGAGTAGGAACAGGACGGGGCGCCTCAAGGGCGCCCCTGAATTGCTCTTCTGCAGTTTGGTTCAGGCCCTGTTGCGCCTCAAAAACGCCATTCCGCCGACCGCCGACAGAAGCAGGACTGCACCTGCGGGAAGCGGTACCGGAGCGGGTGGCGGCGGATTGAAAAGCAGTTTGTCGCTTCCGGCGCCCGCGTTCACCTGTTGAAACCGGGCGACTGCGCCAAGGCTTCCATCAGCAAGCCCGCTCAGGAACGCAGCGTTCAGGGCCGCGGCATTCGCGAGGCTCGATCCCGAGATATTCAGGTCGAAACTGACCGTGGTTGAATTGTTTTCCGGCAACGCACCGTTGGCGTTTCCGCCTTGGAAGTTGCTGTTGTCCTTCACCGCCACATCGAACCCGCCAAACGGCGGGAGATCCGTGTCTCCCGGCGGTGAGAGGGTGTCGAGGAAGCCGGTGGTCGTGAACGACCCCGCCACGATGCTCAAGAACGTAAATTCCGGCAGATCAAATCCGATCCCCGTGAGCTTCGACGTTGTGGCACCCGCGCCAAAGGAGGCAATTGTCCCGGTTGTATTTGTTATCAGGATCGAAACATCAACGACCCCCAAACCAGAATCGGTGAACGTGAAATCCGCCGTCGCCGACGCTCCGGTTGGCGGTGAGTTCGAAGAAGTCGACGTCGAATCGAAATTGAGCGTCGCTGCGAGGCTCGCGGTACCCACAAAACAGAAACTGGCCGCAACAAGTGCCTTAAAGAGATTGTTCATGCCTTCCCCCTGGCCCGAACGGGACCACACCAATACCAATTTTTCCTACAATAATTTCGAGAAAAACTCAATGACAACGAGGAATTGCAATCTTAGGGCGAAATTCCCGTCCGTGAATCCATCTGAGGTTACTTTGGTTCTGCGTAGATGAAACGGATTGTCGGCCGCGCCTTGATGCCGTGGCTCTGACCTGCTTCTCTCAGAGCGAGGAGATGGCATGGCCGCACCGGACTTCACCCTTGGGATTGAGGAAGAATATCTCCTCGTTGATCGCGCCACCGGCCAGCTGACGGAAGTCCCCGAGGGGCTGATGAAGGCCTGCAAGGATATCCTCGGCGATCAGGTCAGCCCCGAGTACCTGCAATGCCAGATGGAGGTGGGCACCGGCGTCTGCGCGACAATTGCCGACGCGCGCGACGACCTCCGCCGCCTGCGTAGCGCGATCGCGACCGAAGCCGCCAAACACGGCCTCGCCCCCATCGCGGCCTCCTGCCATCCTTCTGCCGACTGGAAAGAACAACATCACACGCACAGGGACCGCTACAACCAGCTGCGCGAGGACCTCGCCGGTGTCGTCCGGCGCCTTCTCATCTGTGGCATGCATGTGCATGTCGGGCTCGGGTCGGACGCGCTGCGGGCGGACCTTCTGGGGCAGCTCAGCTACTTTCTGCCTCACTTGCTTGCCCTCTCGACATCCTCGCCCTTCTGGCAGGGTGAGGATACCGGCCTTGCCTCCTACAGGTTGACCGTGTTCGACAACCTGCCACGCACCGGCCTGCCCCCCCAGGTCAACGATTGGGGCGAATATGAGCGCTCCGTCGAGGTTCTCACCTCTCTTGGCGTGATCGAGGACGCCTCCAAGATCTGGTGGGACCTGCGTCCGTCCAAGCGCTTTCCAACCCTCGAAGTCAGGATCATGGACGTCCAGCCCCGCATGGAGGACGCGTTGACGCTGGCGGCCACGATCCAGTGCCTTGCCCGGATGCTGTGGCGGTTGCGGACCTCCAATCAACGCTGGCGGCGCTACGACAACTTCCTGATTGCCGAGAACCGCTGGAGGGCGCAGCGCTATGGTGTCCGCAAGGGTCTGATCGATTTTGGCCGCGGGGAGATCGTGCCAATGGCCGAACTGATCGATGAATTACTCGACGTTCTGGGCGAGGATGCCGCCGCGCTGGGATGCGAGGCGGAAATCGCCCGCTTGCGCGAGATTGTCAGCACAGGCACGAGCGCCGACCGTCAGAGGCAGGTCGCGGCCAAGGGCGACCTGAGCGACGTAGTCGCACACCTGATCGACGAGTTCGTGGCAGATCTTTAGGCTTCCAAAGAAAAAGGGCGGCCTCGCAAGACCGCCCCTCTGGTCACTTCAGAGTCCTCGGATCAGGTTTTCCGGCGCCTTTTTGCCACCGCGAGAGCCCCCAGGCCACTGACCAAAAGAACACCGCCTGCCGGAAGCGGGACAACCGGCGGCTCATTGTTTGGCGGCGTGTATTCGACCGAGACGCCGCTCAACTTCCAGTCGTCCTTGTGGCCATTGGCGCCGAACAGGAACATCCCTCCGATATGCGTACCCGCGAAGTCATAGGTTCGGGACGCACTGGCGTTACTGGGACAGGATTGCCCGGAGCCCGGCCCGCAGATGTTTCCGAACCCGCCATAGTCCCAGCTCGTCCCGTTCCACTTGTAAAGTTTGAAGTCGTCGTTGTCCGACACATAGGTGAACGTCGCGGAGTCCAGCTGGATATCCGGGCTGAAACTCAGCTTCAGAAACTCGTTGCGACCGGACGTGTCGACCTGATGGCTGTCCGAACCGCCGCGATCCATCCAGATTCCGGGGCTACCGCGATCGATGCGCTCGGTCCGACAGGTCGACGAATTCGGGCTGGTGTTGTTGGAACCGCAGCTCAGGCCCGTCACGGTCAAGGAAACCGCGCCCGACGTGTAGCTAAACGATGGCTGATTGCCTGCGTATGGCCCCGTCAGGTCAAAGGATAGGGTCACAGCATTTGCGGCGCCCGCGAACGCCACCGTGGCGATAAACGCCATTACGTATTTCTTCATGTTACTTCCCCACAAACTCTCAGACGCCGATTCCCAGCAAGCGCCTCACGGCACCTGTCCTAACAGATTGGCGGGATTTCGCCAACGTGTTGTGTTGTTCAAAATACGAAAACAGTTCGTTGAATAATTCGAAACGACAACGCCCGCCCACATACCCCGAAGAGGCAAAGCGCTAGACAAAACCCGCCGCAGGAAGAATAAAAGAACAGTCGTTCAATTCCAGACGGATCGCTGCCATGGACTTTGCACTTTCGGACGAGCAGCAGGCGATCGCTGAGGTCGCGCGGGAATTCGGTGAAACAGAAATCGCCCCATTTGCCCGGCAATGGGAAAGCGAGGGCACGATCCCGCGTGCGCTTTGGCCCAAGTTGGCGGCCCTCGGTTTCGGCGGGCTCTATGTCAGCGAAGATGCCGGCGGCACCGGCCTGACAAGACTGGACGCCACTCTCATCTTCGAGGAACTGTCGCGCTCCTGCGCCTCGGTCGCGGCCTTTCTGTCGATCCACAACATGTGCGCCCGGATGA
This sequence comes from uncultured Rhodobacterales bacterium, assembly GCA_964391555.1. GTDB lineage: Bacteria > Pseudomonadota > Alphaproteobacteria > Rhodobacterales > Rhodobacteraceae > JAMWZF01. Next base: position 29,719 of record CAYMMT010000011.1, on the reverse strand, counting down.
TCGACAGCTATGGTTCCGACGATCTGAAATCGCGCCTCCTGCCCCGGGCGCTGACAATGGAAACGGTGTTGTCCTACTGCCTGACCGAACCGGGCTCGGGCTCGGACGCCGCCGCTCTCAAGACACGGGCGGTCCGGACCAACGAAGGGTTCAGGCTGACCGGAACCAAGGCATTCATTTCCGGCGGGGGGTACTCTGACGCCTATGTCGTGATGTGCCGCACCGGCGAGGACGGGCCCAAGGGCATTTCCGCCATCGTGGTCGAAGACGGGGCCGAGGGGCTGTCATTCGGCGGGCTGGAAGACAAGATGGGCTGGAAATCCCAGCCGACGCGCCAGGTCCAGTTGGACAACTGCCTGACACCCGCCGACAATCTGCTTGGCCAAGAAGGGCTCGGGTTTCGCTACGCCATGTCCGGGCTGGATGGCGGGCGGCTGAATATCGCGGCCTGTTCGCTGGGCGCGGCGCAATCGGCCCTCGACAACACGTTGACCTACATGGCCGAGCGCAAAGCCTTCGGGCGGCCCCTCCATGACTTTCAGGCGCTGCAGTTCCGGTTGGCGGACATGGAGATCGATCTCCAATCGGCCCGAGTCTTCCTGCGGCAGGCGGCGTGGAAGCTCGATCAGGGCGCGCCGGACGCGACGAAGGCCTGTGCCATGGCAAAGAAGATGGTGACCGAGATCGGTTCTCGGGTCGCGGACCAGTGCCTGCAACTCCATGGCGGCTACGGTTACCTTGCCGACTACGGCATCGAGAAGATCGTTCGAGACCTCCGGGTGCACCAGATCCTTGAAGGTACAAATGAAATCATGCGGCTGATCGTGGCGCGAGAAATGTTGTCGGCGTGAGTTTCGCCGCCACCGGATTTGCGGTTTCCAGCCAAGGCGAAGAGGAAGGGTCGTGACCGACGAGATCCACATTCGGAAGGAAGGCCGTGCCGGTCGCATCACACTGGACCGGCCCAAAGCACTCAACGCGCTGACCTGGGGGATGTGCCGCGCGATCGAGAAGGCGCTCGACGGCTGGGCCAACGATGCCTCGGTTGACCTCATCATCATCGACGGCGCGGGAGACCGGGCCTTCTGCGCCGGGGGTGACATCCAGGAAATGTATGACCGGGGCCGTGCCGGCGATTTCGCATACGGCGAACGGTTCTGGCGCGACGAATACCGGATGAATGCCAAGCTGTTCCGATTTCCGAAGCCGGTCGTGACCCTGATGCAGGGCTTTACCATGGGGGGCGGAGTGGGTGTGGGGTGCCACGGTTCTCATCGGGTGGTGTGCGACAATTCCCGAATTGCCATGCCCGAGTGCAGCATCGGGCTGGTGCCCGACGTGGGCGGGTCGCTGATCCTTGCCCGGGCTCCGGGGCGACTGGGCGAGTACCTTGGCCTCACGGCGGACCGGATGGACGCCGGGGATGCCATCCATGCGGGATTTGCCGACTATTTCATCCCCCAGGGCGATTGGCCCGATCTCATCTCCGAACTTTGCAAGACCGGCGATTGGGAGGCCGTGGATCGGGCCGCGCAACCCGTGCCGGCATCCCGGCTGGCGGGCTGGCAGACCGATATCGACCGCGTCTTTCGTGGCGACAGTCTGGAGGCCATCTACCGGGCCCTCCCGGATCCGAGCGACGGTCCCCGGCCCGATGCGATCGATCATGCGGAACGGCTGATGGCGAAAAACAGTCCGCTGTCCATGACCTACACGGTGCAGCTCATCCAGGGCATCCGGTCCCGCGATGACATTGCCACCGCGCTTGACCGGGAATTTCGCTTCACCGCACGTTCGATGGAGCACGGTGATTTCATCGAAGGCATTCGCGCCGCTGTCATCGACAGGGACCAATCGCCGAAATGGCGGCACCGGGACTGGACCGAGGTCACTGACGCCGAGGTGATCCGCATGTCCTACCCGATGACCCCACCGCTCGACCTATAGGAGGCACCCATGCGCATCGCATTCATCGGACTGGGAAACATGGGGGCGCCCATGGCGCGCAACCTGATCGCGGCAAATCACGAGGTGACGGGGTTCGACACCGTCGCCGCGCCAGAAGGCATCCCGCTCGCGGACAGCGCGGAGGGGGCCGTTGCAGGGGCCGAGGTCGTCATCACCATGTTGCCGGATGGGCCGATCCTTCGCAGCGTGTCCGACGAGATCCATCCTGCGATGGCAGACGGGGCCGTTCATCTCGATTGTTCAACCGTCGATGTCGAAAGCGCGCGGGCCGTTGCCCAGTCAGCGGAGGCCGCCGGGCTAATGGCTGTCGACGCGCCCGTTTCGGGCGGGATCGGCGGCGCCGAGGCCGGGACGCTGACGTTCATGGCCGGCGGGTCCGATGTGGCCTTCGCCCGGGTCAAGCCGCTCTTCGATGTGATGGGGCAGAAGTCCGTGCACTGCGGCGCCTCGGGAAACGGTCAGGCGGCCAAGATCTGCAACAACATGATCCTCGGGGTCACCATGATCGCCACTTGCGAAGCCTTTGTTCTTGCGGACAAACTCGGGCTCGACCGGCAGGCGATGTTTGACGTCGTTTCAACCTCCTCGGGGTATAGTTGGACGATGAACGCCTATTGCCCGGCCCCGGGTGTGGGCCCCCGATCCCCTGCCGACAACAATTATGAGCCGGGGTTCGCCGCGGAGTTGATGCTCAAGGATTTGCGCCTGTCCCAGATGGCCGCCGAGGCCGCGAATGCCGACACACCCATGGGTGAGGCCGCGCGTGACCTTTATGCGCGATTTGTCGAGTCAGAAGACGGCAAGGGCCGCGATTTCAGCGCAATGCTGCCCCGCTTCGAACAGCGCGGCCGATCGTGAGCGATTGGCTCGATCTTGCCGACCTGCCGGCACTGTCGGGGGATGCCCGCGCGCGCCTGTCCCGCCTGACCGTGCAGGAGGTGCCCGCCGGCACGGCGCTCTTCCATCCCGGCGACGCGGTTCAGGGTTTCGTCGTTCTGCTCTCGGGCCGGATCGAGGTCTTCCTGACCGGCCCAACCGGGCGCGACATCCTGCTCTACGCGGTGGAACCCGGTGAAAGCTGCGTCCAATCCACCCTGGGCCTGCTGGGCGGCGACGCCTATTCCGGCGAGGCACTCACCTGCGCCGATTGCCGCCTCGTGCTGATCCCGCGCGACACCTTTCTGGCATTGATGAACGACGATGCCGCCTTCCGCGGCTTCGTCTTCCGCGCGTTCGCCGGACGCATGCAGGCGACGATGCAGGTGCTGGAACGGGTGGCCTTTACCCGGGTCGAGGCCCGGCTGGCCGCCGCCCTGCTCGAACGCGCGCGCGAGGGCCGCGTGGCAGCCACCCATGCCGAACTGGCCGTCGCCATCGGCTCGGCCCGCGAGGTTGTTTCGCGACGCCTCGACGCGCTGGAACGCCGTGGCGTGGTCGCGCTGGAACGTGGCGCGGTCATCCTGCAAGACACCGTGGCGCTGGCTGCGCTGGCAAAGAACGCTCAACTGTGACCACGTCACCGACAGGGCACCGAGCTTGTCCTATCCTGTCCTCAATCACATCGAATCGGAGGACATCCCCATGTTGAAGAAAAACGTCGGAACCACGGACCGCACCATTCGCGCCATTGTCGGTGTCGCCCTGCTGGTGCTTGCCTTGACCTCGCTTGCGGGCGTGTGGATGTGGGTCGCCGGGATTATTGGCGTGGTGCTGCTTGGCACCGCCGCGCTCGGCACCTGCCCGCCCTACGCGATGCTCGGCATCAGCACCTGCAAGGTCAACAGCTGAGCCTCGCGGCCCCGACCCCAGAACGAACGAAAGGGCCTGTTTGATGGCAGAGATGCCAGCAAACGGACCCTTTGCAGACACCAACCCAATCACAATCCGCACCACGTCGGAACAAGGGCCATCATCCAACGCTTGCAGGATCAAAGTGCGCGCAATCGCGCCATGTGATCGCGGCTGCCCCTACTCTGCAGCGACCTTCCGCTTGCCGAGCATCGGCTTGAGGTAATGGCCGGTGTAGGAGCGGTCCTCTCCGGCGACCTGTTCGGGCGTGCCGGTCGCCACGATTTGCCCGCCGTCGTCCCCGCCTTCCGGACCGATGTCGATGATCCAGTCGGCGGTCTTGATGACGTCGAGGTTATGCTCGATGACGATAACGGTGTTGCCCTGTTCGACCAATTCGTGGAGCACCTCGAGCAATTTGCGCACATCTTCGAAATGCAATCCCGTCGTGGGCTCATCGAGAATGTACAGGGTCCGGCCCGTGGAACGCTTCGACAGCTCCTTGGACAGCTTGACTCGCTGGGCCTCTCCACCGGACAGGGTTGTCGCCTGCTGTCCCACCTTGATGTAGCCCAGTCCGACCCGCATCAGCGCGTCCATCTTCTCGCGAATGGACGGAACCGCCTTGAAGAACTGCTGCGCCTCTTCGACAGTCATATCAAGAACGTCGGCTATGCTCTTGCCCTTGAACTGAATTTCCAGCGTTTCACGGTTGTAGCGCTTGCCCTTGCAGGTCTCGCATTCGACATAGACATCCGGCAGGAAGTGCATCTCGACCTTGAGCACACCGTCACCCTGACAGGCCTCGCAACGGCCGCCTTTGACGTTGAAGCTGAACCGGCCGGGCTTGTAGCCGCGCGCCTTGGATTCCGGAAGCCCGGCGAACCAGTCGCGGATAGGCGTGAAGGCACCGGTGTATGTCGCCGGGTTCGAACGTGGCGTCCGCCCGATGGGGCGCTGATCGATGTCGATGACCTTGTCGAGAAACTCGAGCCCCTTGATCGTCTCGCAGGGGGCCGGGGTTTGCCGTGCCCCGTTCAGCCGCATCGAGGCCGTCTTGAACAGGGTCTCGATGGTCAGGGTCGACTTGCCGCCGCCGGAAACCCCCGTAACACAAACGAACTTGCTCAGCGGGAAATCGACCGTGACGTCCCGCAGGTTGTTTCCGCTGGCCTTTTTCACGGTCAGCGTCTTCTTGTTGCCCTTGCGCCGGTTCGTCGGAACCGGGATCTCCCGCCGTCCGGCAAGGTAATCCCCCGTGATGGACGCCGGGTTCGCCATGATCTCATCGGGTGTGCCCCGGGCCACGACCTGCCCGCCATGCACCCCGGCTCCGGGGCCGATGTCAAAGACGTAGTCGGCCTCGCGCACGGCTTCTTCGTCGTGCTCCACCACGATCACGGTATTGCCCTGATCCCTCAGGTTTTTCAGTGTGGTCAACAGGCGATCATTGTCCCGCTGGTGCAGGCCGATGGACGGCTCGTCCAGCACGTAAAGCACCCCCGTCAATCCCGAACCGATCTGGCTGGCCAACCGGATGCGCTGGGATTCGCCGCCCGAAAGCGTGCCTGCGTTTCGGCTCAGCGTCAGGTAATCAAGGCCGACATTGTTGAGGAATCCGAGGCGCTCGCGAATTTCCTTGAGGATCGCGCCGGCGATTTCGTTCTTCTGTTTTGTCAGGCTGGCGGGAACGCTGTCACACCAGGCCAGCGCGTCCTTGATGGACATCTGCACCACCTGCCCCACGTGCAGTCGGCGGCTTTCGGGCCCGATCTTGACCGCGAGGGCCTCCTGCCGGAGGCGATAGCCCTCGCAGGTGCCGCAGGGTCGATTGTTCTGGAAGCGCTCGAATTCCTCGCGGATCCAACTCGAGTCCGTCTCCCGGTAGCGCCGTTCCATGTTCGGGATCACACCCTCGAAGGGCCGGGTGACCTGGTAGACGCGTCCGCCCTCATCATACCGGAAGGGGATTTCCTCCTCCCCAGAACCGTAGAGAAACACCTGCTGGACGTGGGCCGGCAGGTCCTTCCACCTGGCCGTCCTGTCGAACTCGTAGTGCTTTGCAATCGCCTCGATGGTCTGGAGGAAGTACGGGCTCTTGCCTTTCCGCCATGGCGCGATGGCCCCGTCGGCAAGGCTGAGGGCCTGATCCGGGACCATGAGACCGGGATCAAAGAAGAGCTCCACGCCAAGACCGTCGCAACCCGGACAGGCCCCGAAAGGCGCGTTGAACGAAAACAGGCGCGGCTCGATCTCCGGGATCGTGAAGCCACTGACAGGGCAGGCAAAATTCTCGGAGAATGTGATCCGCTCCGGGTCGCCGTCGCTTGGCGCGGTTTCGAGGATCGCAATCCCGTCAGCCAGATCGAGCGCGGTCCGCAACGAGTCGGCCAGGCGCGTCTCCAGCCCCTCGCGAACCACGATCCGGTCCACAACCACGTCGATGTCGTGGCGAAACTTCTTGTCGAGCGTCGGGGGCTCGTCGAGTTCATGGAATTCGCCGTCCACCTTCACCCGCTGGAACCCCTGCTTCCTGAGTTCCAGCATCTCCTTGCGGTATTCCCCCTTCCGGTCCCGCACGATCGGCGCGAGAAGGTAGGCGCGCGTGCCCTCCTCCATCGTCATCACCCGGTCGACCATGTCCTGCACCTGCTGCGCCTCGATCGGCTGTCCGGTGGCCGGCGAATAGGGCGTGCCGGCCCGCGCGAAAAGCAGGCGGAGGTAATCATAGATCTCCGTCACCGTGCCGACCGTCGAGCGCGGATTCTTCGACGTGGTCTTCTGTTCGATGGAAATTGCCGGGGAGAGCCCGCTGATGTGATCCACATCCGGCTTTTCCATCATGTCGAGGAACTGCCGTGCATAGGCGGAGAGCGACTCGACGTACCGGCGCTGGCCCTCCGCATAGATCGTGTCAAACGCCAGCGACGACTTGCCGGAGCCCGACAGACCAGTGATCACCACCAGTTCGTCGCGCGGAATGTCGACGTCGATGGATTTGAGGTTGTGCTCGCGCGCGCCCCTGACCTCGATCTTTTTCAGCTCCGCCATCACGGCCCCCAAATGCTCGACAGGAGATACAGATAATGCGGGCGGGGCGAGTCTCCAACCAAAAAATGTGAACATTAGGTGAACATATATCGTTCATCTTTTTGGTTGACTGATCCCGGCTCTCCGGTTTATTCAACCATATGGTTGATCGAATGGAACCAGACGACATCGGGGTGATCCTGAAGGCCGCGTCGGACCCGACCCGGCGGGCGGTTCTGACCCTGCTCGCACAGGAAGGTCCAACATCGGTGACAGAGGTTGCCGCGCGGTTCGACATGAGCCTCAACGCGGTCTCCAAGCACATCAAGGTGCTGGAGGGCGCGGGCCTCGTATCACGTCGCACCGAATGGCGCACCCACCTGATCGAGGTTCAGATGGCTCCGCTTTCGTTGATCGACCAATGGTTTGCCGAATTGCGCTCGATCTGGGCGCTGCGGCTGGACGCGCTGAATGACGCGCTTGAGGAGGACGACACATGAGTACTGCTGCCACGGAACTCAAACTGCAAGTTTCAAAGACCCTGAACCACCCGGTGGAAAAGGTCTTCAATGCCTGGCTGGACCCGGCGATGCTCGCGAAATTCATGACCCCGGGTCCCGGCATGTCCGTGCCCCGCGCCGAAACGGACCCCAAGGAAGGGGGACGCTTTCTGGTTGTCATGAACGCACCCGATGCCGGCGACATGCCTCATGCAGGTACATACAAGGTCATCAATCCGCATTCGCAGATCACTTTCACATGGGAGTCGCCATTCTCACAGATGGAGGACTCAACAGTGACGCTGGATTTCGAGCCCGAGGGAACGGGCACGAAACTCACCCTGACCCACATCCGGTTCGACAGCGAGGAAAGTCGCAACAACCACGAAGGCGGCTGGACCGCGATCCTCGCCGCCCTGGAGACCTCACTTTAGACGGAAACCCTTTGGCCTGCGGTGACGCGTTCCGGGTGACGGCTTCAGGCCTGGAGTGCAGCGCGGATTGCGGCGGACAATTCCCCGGCGAGCAGTCCGGGCTCCTCCACCCCGACGGAAAGGCGGAAGAACCCCTCGGTGATGCCCAGAGCAATGCGTTGGTCCTCGGTCAATCCGCGGTGGGATGACGAGGCGGGATGGGACAATGTCGTTGCCACATCCCCCAAGGTAGGCGCAAACGGCACGTTCGAGGCAGCACGGGTCAGACGATTCGCGGCCTCGCGGCCACCGTCGATTTCAAAGCTGAGCATGTGCCCGCCGCGTCCATTGAGAAGCCCGACGGCCCGATTGTGGTCGGGGTGATCCGGCCGCGTCGGGTAGAGCACCTGGCGGACACCGGGTGTGGCGGACAACGCTTCCGCAATCTCCGAGGCGTTCCGCTCCGCCCGTTCCAGCCGCAGATCAAACGTGAACAACCCTCTCTCCGCCAGCCAGCAATCGAAGGGCGAGGCGGTGAGACCCCAGGTCTGATGCGCGGTATCAATTGCCTCCATCAAGGACAGATCCCGCGCCGCGACATATCCGAGCGTGGCGTCGGAATGACCGGCAAGAAGTTTGGTCACCGAGTGGATCACGATATCCGCGCCGTGGTCGAACGGTCGAAAAAGCCGCGGCGTGGTGAAGGTATTGTCGATCGCCAGAAGCACCCCGGCCTCCTGCGCCACCTTGGCAATGCCGTCGACATCAGCCACCCGGATCGTCGGGTTGGACACAACCTCGACCAGGATCATCCGTGTCTCGGGCCGGATCGCGTCCCGGATCGCGTCCGCGTCCGTGGGATCGGCAAGTCCACAACTGACGCCCAGCCTCGGCAGATCCTCGCGCATCATGCGCAGGGTACGGCCGTAAAGCTGGTCACCGCCCACCACGTGGTCCCTCGCCTTCAGAAGCCCCAGAAACATGGCTGATATCGCTGCCATGCCGGATCCGGTCACGATCCCTCCCCTTGCGCCTTCCATCTCATCGAGCTTCGCCGCCAGAACGGCTGCGTTCGGATGCCCCTCCCGGGCATAGGTAAAGCCCGAGCCTTCCGCGTACTGCCGATCAAGCGCATCGGGGTCCGGTGCCGAATAGACGACAGAGGGTTGCAACGGCGTCGCCATGGGCCAGGAGGTGCTTTGGGGCCATGGGGTACGACGGACGAGGGTCTTTGGCGTGTCTGTCATTCCGTCAAGGCCTTCAAGCCGGCGCGATACCTGCGCGCATTATCCTGATAGTGCAGGGCCGATGCCGTGAGGCCCACAATCTCCTGCTTCGTCAATTCCCGCACGACCTTGCCCGGCGAACCCAGGACGAGCACCCCCGGCGGGATATCCTTGCCTTCGGTGATCAGGGCCCCTGCCCCGATCAGCGTCCCGGCCCCGATCCGGGCCCCGTTCAACACGGTCGCGCCCATTCCGACAAGGACGGTGTCGCCCAGAAGGCAGCCATGCAGCATGGCCTTGTGCCCGATCGTGCAGTTGGCCCCGATGGTCAGGGGGAAGCCCATATCCGTATGCAGAACGCAGTTTTCCTGGATATTGCTTCCGGCACCGACATCGATCAGTTCATTGTCCCCCCGCAGGGTCGAGCCCGGCCAGACGGAACTGTCGGCCTGAAGGCGCACCTTGCCGATGACGTGCGTCCCCGGGGCAACCCACGCGGTCTCGGCCACCGTCGGTTCCACGCCGTCCAGCGCATAAAGGGTCATGAGGTCTCCTCGAAAAACTCGGTGTGCAGACGGCGGACGTGATCCATGAGATCGGGCTGCTGATCCCGGCGCAGGCGTTCGGCGCTGACAATCGTCTTGAGCCGATCTTCCGTGGCGTCCAGATCGTCGTTGATCAGCACGTAGTCATAGGCATCCCAGTGACTTATCTCATCCCAGCTCTTCTGCATCCGCTTGGAAATCACCTCCGCGCTGTCCTGGCCCCGTCCGACCAGCCTGTTGCGAAGTTCGGTGATGGAGGGCGGCAGGAGAAAGATCGACAGCACGTTGTCCTTCAGCGCGGAATTCCGGATCTGCTGTGCCCCCTGCCAATCGATGTCAAAGAGGACGTCGCAGCCCTGTTCGACGGCGTCCCGCACCGGCGGCAAGGGCGAACCATAGAAGTTGCCAAAGACATGGGCGTGTTCGAGCATTTCTCCCTCGGCCACCATGCGTTTGAATTCGGTCTCCGTCCGGAAATGGTACTCGCGTCCATCCTCTTCCCCCGGACGGGCCGGACGGGTGGTGGCCGAGACTGAAAACCGGATGCTCGGGTCCCAGTCGCGCAGGCGTCGGCTCAAGGTCGATTTCCCGGCCCCCGACGGCGACGAAAGGATGAGCAGCAATCCACGGCGTGCCATAAATCTACTCCACGTTCTGTATCTGCTCGCGCATCTGATCGACAACCGCCTTGAGCTCAAGCCCGATTGCGGTCAGCCCGGCATTCTGGGCCTTCGAGCAGAGCGTGTTGGCTTCCCTGTTGAACTCCTGCGCGAGAAAATCGAGCTTGCGTCCCACGGGACCCGGCTGCTGCAGTAGGTCCCGAGCGGCTGCAACATGGGCGTTGAGGCGATCGAGTTCTTCGGTGACGTCCTGCTTGACGGCAATGAGCGCAAGTTCCTGGGCGACCCGGTCTTCGTTCACGTCCGCCACGTCCTCGACCACCCGTTGCAAGGCCGTCCGGAGAGCTGTCCGGGTAGCCTCTCGCCGCGCATCGGCGGCGCTGCCGGCGTCCAGCGTCAGCTCTTCAATGCGCTGAAGTTGCCCGACAAGGACCGCTGCCAGGCGCGTTCCCTCCTCGACACGCATGCCATCAAATTCTTCAAGCAATAGATGAAGATCGTCTAGCAGCTCTTTGATAAATGGTTCGGAAAATGATTCGAGGCCGCCGGATGATGTTGACACGCCCCGGGCCGCAAGGAGATCGGCGGCGCTCGGTGGCGTCAGAAGGAGCCCGGCTTCTTCGGCCCGTTGCGTGATCCGGCCGAGCACCGAAAGAACCCGGCTCAGTTGCTCTTCATCAAGCCCAAGCGCCTCGTCCCCCGACGTTCTGTTCAAACGGAGGGTCAGCGAAACCGATCCACGCGCAATGGCTGCCCCGAGCGCTTTTCGGACCAGGGGTTCAAACCCCGGCAAGGTGTCCGGCAGACGCAACCGAAGATCGAGCCCCCGCCCGTTCACGCCACGCAGGTCCCAAGCCCAGGAAACACCCTCGGCCTCACCCGTGCGGGCGGCAAATCCGGTCATCGACCTGACCATGACACTCCCTCTTTCGCCAGTTGCGGCACCCTGAGCCAAACGCTGTCGCCGGGCAAGGGGCCGCGCATTCTCAGCAAGTCATTAACCCGTTAACACTTTGGGACGGGATATGGCGATAAAGAGGCGATAAGTTACGAAACAGTTAAACGAGCAATTGATGCCAATTTCGTGGCGTCGGCAGTGGGAGACCTGACAATGGACGATCTGACCCTTACCCCCACCGCGCCGGGCGGTTCCGACACGCCCTGCCTCAATGCCGCCTCGCGGCGCGTTCTGAGCGACATGGAAGACTACTGGCAGGACCTGAGCCGCGCCAAGCGCATCCCGTTCCGCTCGGAGGTTGACCCCAGCAGGATCGACGTCGCCCTGCCCCACGCGTTTATCGTTCAGCGCGTCGGGCGTGGGACCGGCCGCATACGGGTTGCCGGTGGTCGTGTAGAGTCGCTGCTTGGCATGGACCCGCGGGGCATGCCGTTGACAACCTTCTTCACGCCCCCCGGGCGGATCACGATCCAGCATTGGTTCGCCGAAGTCTTCGATCGCCCCGCCGTTGTTGAACTGCCACTGGTGTCGGGCCGTGGCATTGGCCGGCCGAAGGTCACAGGAGGCATGATTCTGCTTCCGCTGGCCGCGGAGGATGGCAGCATATCCATGGCCATGGGGGCGATGGTCACGGAAGGCGAGCTTGGTCGCACCCCTCGACGTTTCGACGTTCCCGACGGCTTGATCCGCATCGCGCCCGTGGAGGTAACCGCAGCCGCCGGTCCGCGAGTGACCCCGGAGGCACAGGAGATTGTGAAACGCATGGGCCCCCTCGCCGGCTTTGGCGCGACCGGCGACCCGGCGTCCTCCGCCAAACGGCCCTACATTCGACTTGTGGTCGACAATACCTGATCGGCGTCAGGCGGCGCGGCCGCCGCTCCCGATCCTGCGAGGACGCGGCGGTGGCCCTTGGTTCAGCCCGCCCTGGCGGCGTCGGACTTGGCCTGCCGGATCGCGGTGAGCTCTTCGGCCACCAGAAACGCCAGTTCCAGCGACTGAGACGCGTTGAGGCGCGGGTCACAGGCTGTGTGATAACGGTCGGAGAGGTCCTCGTCCGTCACCGCACGAACACCGCCGGTGCATTCCGTGACATCTGCCCCGGTCATCTCGAAATGCACACCTCCAGGGATCGACCCCTCGGCCTCGTGCACCCCAAAGAACTCTTTCACTTCGCGCAGAACCGAATCGAACGGCCGGGTCTTGTAACCGGTGGCTGATTTGATCGTGTTGCCGTGCATCGGATCGCAGACCCAGGTGACGTTGGCTCCTTCCTCGGCCACGGCCCGGATCAGACGCGGCAGGTGGTCGCCGACGTTGCCCGCGCCAAACCGCGAAATCAGCGTGAGCCGGCCGGCTTCGTTCTCGGGGTTGAGCTTGGCCATGAGCGCCTTGAGGTGCCCGCTGGTCATGGACGGACCACATTTGAGACCGATCGGGTTCTGCACGCCGCGGCAGAATTCGACATGGGCACCGTCGGGCTGCCGTGTCCTGTCGCCGATCCAGATCATGTGACCCGACCCGGCAAGCCACTGGCCGGACGTGCTGTCCAGACGGGTCAGCGCCTCTTCATACTCCAGAAGCAGCGCCTCGTGGGAGGTGTAGAACTCCACGGTGGAAAACTCGTGGGTGGTCTCCCGGCCGATGCCCGCAGCTTCCATGAAGTCGATCGTGTCCTGAATGCGGGCCGCGATCTCGCGGTAGCGTTCGGCCTCATCGCCCTCAGTGAAGCCCAGGGTCCACGAATGCACCCTGTGCATGTCGGCGAACCCACCGGTCGAAAACGCCCGGAGCAGGTTCAGCGTCGCAGCGGCCTGAGTATAGGCCTGCAGCATCTTGTCCGGCGACGGAATGCGCGCCTCGGGCGTGAAATCAAGCTCGTTGATGATGTCGCCGCGATAGCTCGGCAGCTCCTGATCGTCCTTTACCTCGGTCGGCGCCGAACGCGGCTTGGCGAACTGGCCCGCCATCCGACCGACCTTGATGACGGGAACCTTGGCGCCATAAGTCAGCACCATCGCCATCTGCAGCATGACCTTGAAGGTGTCGCGGATGCCGTCGGCAGAGAAGTCCTTGAAGCTCTCCGCACAATCGCCGCCCTGCAACAGGAATGCCTGCCCGGCACCGGCCTTGGCCAGGTGGGCCTTCAGCCGTCTGGCCTCACCCGCAAAAACCAAGGGGGGATAGGCCGACAGTTTGCCTTCCACGGCAGCCAACGCATCCTGATCCGGATAGTCCGGCATCTGCACCCGCGGCTTTGCTCTCCATGCGGATTTGGTCCAGTCGCTCATCTGTTCCGGGCCTCCCGAGCCCTGCTTGTCGTACGAGCGTCGCTTATAGGGAGGACAACCAAGGGAGGGAAGCGCCAAACGGACCGGCCCTCGAATGGCAGGACGACCCGTCCCGAATGACGATCCGCTAACTGATGACGATCTCCACCCTCCGGTTCCGCGCGCGGCCCGCGGCTGTTGAGTTGGAGGCGATGTTTTCCTCCTCCCCCTTCCCTTCAACACGGAAAGACGCCGCGCCCGGGGCCAGGTGCTCTCTGAACCATTGGCGAACCGCTTCGGCACGCCGAACGGAAAGCCCTTCATTGTACTCGTCACTTCCAACCGAATCCGTGTGCCCCTCGATCAGGACGTCGGGGCGGCCCCGGCGTTCGATTTCCGCGAGCACATCAAACAGACGGGCCGCGGCCTCGGGTTTGATACGCGAGCTGTCAAAGCCGAACAGGACGTCCGCCTCAACGCTGACCCGGCGGGGCGGTGGTTTCGGTGACGGGATCACGTGCGGGATAACCGGGATCGGGTTCACCGGGATCGGTGGATCGGGAATGTCCGGCGGGTCGAGAACTTCGGTGTCGAGGTCCACGCGCACGATGCCCAGCAATCCGCCAGCACCCGCGCCGGGCGTCGACCAGCTCTCGTCCGGCTTCAGGGCAGACCCCGAGCTGAAGATGAACGCGCTCATCAGCTTTCTGCTCACGAACGGCATCGGAATATAACCGTCCTGGATGACCAGCCAGATCGCCGATGCTCGCTGACTTTCGCCTCCTTTCGAAATCGAAGCAACGCGCAGGATAGCCGCCTTGTTGTCGAGGTCCTCGAACGAGATCGGGCTGGCGGTGACGATCCGCTTCCACTTGCCCGCCAGGTTTTCGGTGTATGAAAAGGGGATAAGGTTCGCGCCCGCTCCCACACCGTACAATGCCATCTGCCGGGTCTTGCGGTTTTCGGCGTCCCGCAATTCGAAGTGCGCGTAGCCAGCGCTTATCCCCACGCCGCCGGAGAGCTTGTCAATCAAACGAATATCCCAAGTTGTTGATCTCATAATGATTTCCTTCAAATGCCCCTGGCGATAAAGATCTCCCCATGAGGGCTGCCACTTCAATAATCCCCGCCGACCAAACAATCTCGGGTCAGCCGAACAGCCCGGTTTCACCAATAAGATCGAGGACCGGCCGGACAGGGTCGAAACAACCCTGGGGTGGTGAGAAGGTAGCCGATCGGGGTCATTTTGTCTACGATCACGACCCCTCCCGGGCACCGCATAACATGCAACCGGACGCCCCGCTGATACACGGTGTCCACGACGCCATTCCTGGTTGATCACCTGCAACAGAAAGGATTGGCCGTGGCCCGAATGACGCCCGGGGCCAAACCACGGCGTTGAAACACGCTATTGATCCGCGGAGCCAAAGCGTGTCAGGTGCCCAATCAAAAGGCAAATGGGCACGAAATGGATTTGGAAAACCAGCTGGTTGAGGTCGAGACGGAAGGCGACAAGCCGCGCCGATTCGCCTTTGTCCTGATGGAGGACTTCACGCTTCTGTCTTTTGGCGCCGCCATTGATTGCCTGCGGCTGGCAAACCTCATGTCGGGCAAACCGCTCTATGCGTGGCGTGTGATCGGCGAAGGAGGCGAAACCGTCACCGCCTCGGTCGGCATCGAATTCAGGCTGGACGGTGACCTTGACGACGTTCACCGCGACGAGACCGTGATCGTCTGCGGCGGCAAGGACGTTCAGGCCGCGACCACCAAACGCCTGCTCAGCTGGCTACGCCGCGAGGCGCGCAAG
Organism: uncultured Rhodobacterales bacterium; assembly: GCA_964391555.1. Lineage (GTDB taxonomy): Bacteria > Pseudomonadota > Alphaproteobacteria > Rhodobacterales > Rhodobacteraceae > JAMWZF01. The sequence continues at coordinate 14,597 of CAYMMT010000011.1, read as the reverse complement.
GGCGTGCCGATGGGCGGGCTGTGCACCGCCACCTATGCACTGGCCAAGGCGGGCCTGCTCGACGGCAAGCGCGCAACCATTCACTGGCAGAACCAGGACAGTTTCACCGAAGAGTTTGACGAGGTCGAGCTCACGAAATCCGTGTTCGTCATCGATGGAAACCGGCTGTCCACGGCTGGCGGAACATCGTCGATCGACCTGTTTCTGCAGATTATTGCCAACGATTTCGGCGAAGAACTGGCGAATGCCGTGGCCGACCAGCAGATCTATTCCTCGATCCGGACCGACCAGGACAATCAGCGCCTGTCGATTCCGACCCGCATCGGCGTCCGGCATCCGAAGCTTAGCCAGGTCATTCAGATGATGGAGCAGAATATCGAGGAGCCGATCTCACCGTCGATCCTCGCCAAGGACGTGGGCATGTCGACGCGGCAGCTTGAACGCCTGTTCCGCCGCTATCTCAACCGCTCGCCGAAGCGATATTACATGGAGTTGCGGCTTCAGAAGGCCCGCAACCTCCTGATGCAGACGGACATGAGCGTGATCAACGTCGCGCTTGCCTGCGGATTTGCCTCACCGTCGCATTTCTCGAAATGTTATCGGGCCCATTACGACACGACCCCCTACCGCGAACGCGGCGCGCAGGCAGCCCGTCTGAGTGTCTGACGAGAGGGGTTTCAAGGGCATTCCCGAAATGGCGGTCGTCAGGGTTTTTTGACCGCGCCTTGCTGCACCGCATGGGTCAGCTCATGTCCCAGCAACCTCTGTCCGCTTGTCGGAGTTTTGCCGTTGAGGCCATCACCGAAAGCGATCTTCCCGCTTGTCGCAAAGGCCCGGGCGCCCATCGCGCCGGCGGCCTTGTTCGCGCTGGGTCCGGTATGGGGGCTGACTCCGCCGAAGTCGTGACCAAATGACTGTTGCAACAGATCCCTGTGCAGGTCTTTTGGCTCCTTCCCCTGCGACTGTGCGAGACCGATGAAATTCTGGCCCTTGTCTTCCGACATCTCGTTCTCCCTTTCCGTTCGGAAATCACCTTACCACAGAGTTTTCGGATAGAAAAAACCATCGCGCGCCCCTTTTTGGCCGATGACACTACGGCAATCCGTCTTTTCTTTTGTCTGCCCGCGCCCTAACGTCGAGGTTGGACAACGTATCCACCAGGGAGACTACCAAAATGAAAAAACTGCTTCTGGCCTCTGCGGCCACGTTGGCGGGCACCGCGGCCTTTGCCGCAGGCCACTCCGAAGAAATCAAGCTGGGCATCATCCTCGGCTTCACGGGTCCGATTGAATCGCTGACCCCATCGATGGCCGACGCCGCCGAAATGGCAATGGCGGAAGTCAGCGAGTCCGGCCTGCTGCTTGGCGGCGCCACCGTCTCATCGGTCCGGGGGGACTCGACCTGCATCGACGCCGCGGCTGCCACGGCTGTGGCCGAACGCCAGATCACAGGCGACGGCATCAAGGGCATCATGGGCGCCGATTGCTCCGGCGTGACCGGCGCGATCCTGTCAAACGTCGCGCTGGCCAACGGTGTCGTGATGATTTCGCCGTCGGCCACCTCGCCCGCGCTGTCGACTGCCGAAGACAACGGCCTCTTTTTCCGGACCGCACCGTCTGATGCCCGCCAAGGCGTGGTGATGACCGAAGTGCTGCAGGAACTGGGCATCAATGAAGTTGCCGTGACCTACACCAACAACGATTATGGCAAAGGCCTCGCCGACAGCTTCGAGGCTGCCTTCGAGGCGGCGGGCGGAACCGTGACGATCAACGCCGCTCACGAAGACGGCAAGGCCGACTATTCCGCCGAAGTCGCGGCTCTTGCGGCTGCCGGTGGTGACCGTCTCGTCGTTGCAGGTTACGTGGACCAGGGCGGGTCTGGCATCGTGCGCGCTGCGCTCGATAGTGGCGCCTTCGACACCTTCCACTTCCCCGATGGCATGATCTCCGCCGCGCTGGTGGAAAACTTCGGCGATGAGATCGACGGTTCCTCGGGCCAGCACCCGTCTCCCTCCGAAGAGCTGTCGGCCCAGTTCACCGCATTGGTGGACGGTGCCTTTGACGCAACATCGCCGTTTACGCCGGAAAGCTATGACGCCGCCGCGCTCATCATGCTGGCGATGCAGGCCGCAGGCTCCGCCGAGCCGGGCGACTACAAGGATCACGTCATGAACGTGGCCAACGCGCCGGGTGAGCCCATCGCCGCCGGTGAACTGGCCAAGGCCCTGCAGATCCTCGCGGACGGGGGCGACATCGACTACGTCGGCGCCACCGACGTCGAACTGATCGGCCCGGGTGAAGCCGCCGGCAACTACCGCGTCGTCGGCTTCGAAGGTGGCCAAGAAGTCACCGCCGGCCGCAAGTGAGCCAATGAGATAAACGCCGTCCGGGGCATTCCTCGGGCGGCGTTTGTTTGGGGACGGGGCATGATCCGGGTCGAGAACCTGCACAAGCATTTCGGCGGCTTTCACGCCGTCGACGGCGCGACGCTGGAAATAGCCGAGCGGTCCATCACCGGGTTGATTGGGCCCAATGGCGCCGGAAAGACCACTCTTTTCAACGTGATCGCGGGCGTTCTTGAACCCACGTCGGGCCGCGTGTTCATGCAGGGCGAGGACATCACCGGCCTGCCGCCTCACGATCTGTTTCACAAGGGCCTGCTCAGGACCTTTCAGATCGCCCACGAATTTGCCTCCATGACCTGCCGTGAGAACCTGATGATGGTCCCCGGAGGTCAGTCGGGTGAAGCACTCTGGAACACGTGGTTCGGGCGCAAGCGCATCGCCGACGAGGAACGCGCGCTCAGGGCCAAGGCCGATGAAGTGCTGGAGTTCCTCACCGTCGAACACCTCGCCGACCACCCCGCCGGCGCCGTCTCCGGCGGGCAGAAGAAGCTGCTGGAACTTGGCCGCACCATGATGGTCGACGCTCGTATCGTGTTCCTCGACGAGGTCGGCGCAGGTGTGAACCGGACCCTCCTCGGGACCATCGCCGACGCCATCCTGCGGCTGAACGCCGAACGCGGCTACACCTTCGTCGTCATCGAACACGACATGGATTTCATCGAAAAGCTCTGCGACCCGGTGATCTGCATGGCCGAGGGCAAGGTGCTCGCCGAAGGCAGCCTCGCCGAGATCAAGGCCAACGAACATGTCATCGAGGCGTATTTGGGCACCGGTTTGAAGAACAAAGAGAAAGTGGGCGTGTGAAACGTGGTTACCGTCGATGCTTCACCATGATCCTGCTGGCCGCATCGCCTGTCCAGGCCGAGGTCTGCCTGCCGATCGGGCGCCCGCTCTACCTCTGCACCCATGACACCGCATGGGCCAACGGCACGGCAAGCATTGTCACCAATGCACGCGGTCAACGGGACGGCTATGAACTCCCGCTCCCCGGTGAATTCTTCACCTTGCGTGTCGGACCGGTCGCCGAAGCCGATCTGCGCGGCGTTCCTTCCGAATTCGACCTCGCCGCAGCGACGCTCGCTCTGGAAAACCACATGAGGCGGCGCGGGCTCGAGTCTCCTCTTCCGATCATCGAGAGGTTTCGCGCCAAGGGCGAGGACGGCAACGCGGCCTCCATCGCCTTCGACGATCCACTCGAAAGCCGGGTGGTCGCCGTCTCGATCGTGTTCGACGGGACCGATATCGTCCTGATCGAAACCCGCGAAACCGCGACCAGCACCTTCACTCAGGAACACCGAAACCGTCACCTGCAGGCGATTGACGGCCTGACGAGGACGCCGCGATGACCGACGCCTATTCCGACCGCGGCAACAAGGATCGCTCGATCACCAAGGACGGCGAGACCGGCACGCTTGCGGCCCACCCCGGCACCGGGCAGGCGATGAACACCGCCAACGCCTTCCTCATCGGCGACACGATGACCGGCGGCTACGGCAAGGGGCCCGACATCCTGCACGACTGCACGATTGCGGTGGACCCCGGAGAGATCGCCGTCATCGTCGGCCCCAATGGCGCGGGCAAATCCACGGCGATGAAAGCGGTGTTCGGGATGCTCGACGTCCGTGCGGGCTCCGTCCGGCTCGATGGCGAAGACATCACCGACCTCACGCCCCAGGACCGCGTGCGCAAGGGCATGGCCTTTGTCCCCCAGACCTCCAACATCTTTACCTCCATGACCGTGGAGGAGAACCTGGAGATGGGCGCCTTCATCCGCGAGGACGATATCCGCGGCACGATGGACCAGGTGTATGAGCTGTTCCCGATCCTGAAGGAAAAGCGCCGCCAGGCTGCCGGGGAACTCTCAGGCGGTCAGCGCCAACAGGTCGCCGTGGGTCGCGCGCTGATGACCCAGCCCAAGGTCCTGATGCTGGACGAGCCTACCGCCGGGGTCTCGCCCATCGTCATGGACGAGCTTTTCGACCGCATCATCGAGGTCGCCCGCACCGGCCTGCCCGTCCTAATGGTCGAACAAAACGCCCGCCAAGCCCTTGAGATCGCCGACAAAGGCTATGTCCTCGTCCAGGGCCGCAATGCCCACACCGGCACCGGCAAGGAGCTTCTGGCCGATCCGGAAGTCCGGCAGAGCTTCCTGGGAGGTTGAGGTGAACCCGATCCCCGCCCCCGTTCTGGCCGCCGGCATTGCCGCAACGGCCGGTGCCGTCTCGGCGGGGACGCTGTCTTGCACGATGGCGGACCCGGATTGCCCGACGTGCCCGCCCGTCACCATATCCTTTTTCGTCGACCCGACACTGAACGACCGTGTCAGCGACGTCAGGCGCGCGGCAATCATGGTCGATTTCGGCGATATTCGCTTCGGCGCAACCCCGATCGTCATGCCGGGCGCCGGCATTCGCGGCTTCCACGCGGATGCGGGCGCCATGGGGGAACGCCTCATGGTCGTGCAGACAGACGGCGAGGCGAGATACACCGAGACCCCTTCCAGTCTTACCTTGACCGGCAAGTGCAGGGACAACTGATGGACGCACTCAACGCCCTCGTGGCGCTTCTGAATTTCGTGATTGTCCCGGCCACCGCCTACGGCGCGCAACTGGCGCTGGGGGCCTTGGGAGTGACGCTGATCTACGGCATCCTGCGGTTTTCGAACTTTGCCCACGGCGACACGATGGCCTTTGGCACCGCCTGCGCGATCCTGACAACATGGGGTCTCCAGGCCATTGGCGTCGGGCTGGGTCCGCTGCCGACCGCGCTTCTCGCGCTGCCTGTCGGCATCCTTGGCTGCGTGGCGCTGGTGCTGTTGACGGACAGGGCCGTCTACCGTTTCTACCGCGCCCAGCGGGTCAAGCCGGTGATCCTCGTCATCGTCTCCATGGGGGTTATGTTCGTCTACAACGGTGTGACGCGCTTCGTGATCGGCGTGGATGATCAGAATTTCGCCGATGGCACACGGTTCCTCATCTCTGCGCGGGACTTCAAGGAGATGACCGGCCTGCGTGAGGGCCTCGCCATCAAGACCACGCAGGTCATCACGCTTGTTGTCGCCATCCTTGTCGTCTGGGCGCTGTTCTGGTTCCTGAACCGGACCCGCACGGGCAAATCGATGCGGGCGTTTTCGGACAACGAAGACCTCGCGCTTCTGTCCGGCATCAACCCCGAACGGGTGGTGCTGATTACCTGGCTGATCGTCGCCGCGCTGGCAACGACCGCCGGCGTGCTCTACGGACTCGACAAATCGTTCAAGCCGTTCACGTACTTCCAGCTTCTTCTGCCGATCTTCGCCGCAGCAATCGTGGGCGGGCTCGGCAGTCCCATCGGCGCGATTCTGGGCGGCTTCGTCATCGCATTTGCCGAAGTCACGATCACCTATCCCCTCAAGAAGGTGCTGGGTTACCTCATGCCCGAAAGCCTGAAGCCCGACGGTCTGGTTCAGCTTCTGACCACGGACTACAAGTTCGCCGTCAGCTTCGTGATCCTGATCGTTGTCCTCCTCTTCCGACCGACCGGCATCATGAAAGGAAAGGCGCTATGACCCCGTCTGTCCGTGGCCCGCTCCTCTTTGCGCTCGTCGCGGTTCTCATCGTGGGGACCGGGTTCGTGCAGGGTTGGAATTCTGCGCTGCTGATCCTGAACATGGGCCTCGTCTCGGCCATCATGGCGCTGGGTGTAAATCTGCAATGGGGGTTTGCCGGGCTCTTCAATGTCGGTGTCATGGGATTCGTGGCCCTGGGCGGCCTCGCAGCCGTGCTCGTATCCATGGATCCTGTTGGCGACGCTTGGACCGCGGGTGGGCTGCGGCTCATGCTGGGCCTTGTCTGTGGTGCGGCGACGATTACGGCGGCAATCCTCGTGCAGCGGCGGATGGCGCCGGGCCGGTTGCGCGGCTGGGCCACGTTGGCCGTGATCCTTGTCGGTTTCATCCTTTACCGTACGGTTTTCGACCCCGCCAAAGCGGCGGTGGAAGCGGTGAACCCGGCTGGCACGGGATATCTCGGCGGCCTTGGCGCGCCGGTCCTCCTGGCCTGGCCCGTGGGCGGGCTCTTTGCGGCCGGGGCCGCGTGGGTGATCGGCAAGACAGCCCTGGGCCTCCGGTCTGACTACCTTGCCATCGCAACCCTCGGCATCGCCGAGATCATCATCGCGATCCTCAAGAACGAAGACTGGCTTGCCCGGGGCGTGAAGAACGTCACCGGCCTGCCCCGGCCCGTCCCGTACGAGATCGACCTCCAGAACGACCCGGCCTTCGTTGAACGGGCGGCCAGCGCGGGCCTCGACCCCGTCATTGCCTCGTCGCTTTACGTGAAGATGGGCTATGGCCTGCTGTTCGCGGCTGTTCTGATCATTATCCTCGTCCTCGCTCAGCTTGCCCTCAACTCCCCCTGGGGCCGCATGATGCGCGCCATCCGCGACAACGAGACGGCAGCCGAAGCGATGGGCAAGGATGTCACCGCACGTCATCTTCAAGTTTTCATACTCGGCTCCGCCATCTGCGGCATCGCGGGGGCGATGATGACGACGCTCGACGGGCAGCTGACCCCCGGCTCCTATCAACCCTTGCGGTTCACGTTCCTCGTCTGGGTGATGGTCATCGTCGGAGGCTCCGGCAACAACTACGGCGCGGTTCTCGGTGGTTTCCTGATCTGGTGGCTCTGGGTCCAGGTGGAGCCCATTGGCCTTGGCCTGATGAACCTCGTCACCGCACCGCTGCCTGACGGTTCCGGCCTCAAGGAGCACCTGCTCGACAGCGCGGCCCATATGCGCCTGCTGACCATGGGGCTGATCCTGCTGATCGTTCTCCGCTTCAGTCCCCGCGGCCTGATCCCGGAAAGATAGAGTCGTCGGGTTCGTCAATCGCCGCAAAGGCGGGCTATGCGGTCAGCGGCATCCGACGCTCGATGATCTCTGCCCACCAGGAACACCCGGCCGGGATGGCCTCATCATTGAATTCGTACTTCGGGTGGTGCACATCCGCACTGTCCCCGTTTCCGATCAGGATGTAGGCGCCGGGCCGCTCTTCGAGCATGAAGGAAAAGTCCTCGCCCCCCATGATGAGCGCATGATCCTCGTCACAGTCGCCGCTGACAACGCGCGCCGCCTCTGCCGCGAATGCGGTCTGTTCCTCATGGTTGGCCATGACCGGATAGCCCCGCTCGTAGGAGATTCGGGCCACACCGCCATAGGTTGCGGCGGTCCCTTGCGCAATCTCCGACAGGCGCCGCTCGGCAAGGTCGCGGACCTCGGCCTTGAGCGTCCGGACGGTGCCTCTGAGGGTGACCGTCTGCGGAATGACGTTGTGCGCCTTTGATGAGGTTTCGAAAGACGTGACCGACACCACCACCTGTTCCACGGGGCTGGCATTTCGGCTGGCAATGGTTTGCAGGGCAATCACGATCTGAGACGCGATGACGGTCGTGTCGACGGTCAGATGTGGCTTGGCCGCGTGCCCGCCCACACCTTCGACCTCGATCTCGAACTGATCTGCCGCCGCGAAGAAGGGACCGGAGCGAATGGCGAATTGTCCGACGGGCATGCTCGGCCAATTGTGCATGCCGTAGACCTCATCGATGTTCCACCGATCCATCATGCCTTCGTCGCACATGACCTTGCCGCCGCCGCCGCCTTCCTCTGCCGGTTGGAAGATCACGACCGCCGTGCCATCGAAGTTGCGGGTCTCGGCAAGGTACTGCGCCGCACCAAGCAGCATCGCGGTGTGCCCGTCGTGGCCACAGGCATGCATCTTGCCCGGGGTCTTCGAGGCGAATGGCAAGCCGGTTTCCTCGAGAATCGGCAGCGCGTCCATGTCGGCGCGCAAGCCGATGGTCCTGCCGGATCCGGATTGACGACCACGGATCACGCCGACCACGCCCGTCTTGCCGATGCCCTCGACAACTTCGTCGCACCCGAAAGCCCGTAGCTTCTCGGCGACAATGCCGGATGTGCGGTGGGTGTCGAACATCAGCTCCGGATGTTCGTGCAGATCGTGCCGCCAGCGTGTGATTTCGGGCAAGAGTTCGGCGAGGCGGTTCTTGACGGGCATGGAGCACTCCTGTTGTTCGGCAACTATCTGGGGCGCTTTGCGGTACAAGGCAAGCGATGCCGAGTGTCGCAGGACCTCCGGGCGGATCCAAGGAACCCTGTCACTTTGCGAGGTTTTGTGTCGAAGTCGAACGCTTCCGTTGCGTCGCAAACCGGGTGAAGCGGAAAACGCTCAGGTCATGGCCGGGTGGCGCGCCACGGACAAGGTCCGCCAGCACGCGCCCGATGGCGGGGCCGATGCCAAAGCCATGACCGGACGTGCCGGTTGCCAGCCAGAGACCGGGTCGCGGGGTCTCCTCGATGACCGGCAGGGTGTCGGGCAGAACATCGATCATCCCCGCCCAGCGGGCCTTCAGCCGAACGGGGCCAATCCGAGGAAATGCCGCGGCAAAGTCCCGGCGCGCACGGTCCAGTCTTGCGACGTTGGGCCGGGGGTTCAGGATCCGCATGCGTTCGAACGGGCCGGGCCTGTCCGCGACCCAGTGGCGCGGAGTGGCCCAGGCATCCGGATACCCCGGAGGCGCGGCGGGCCTCAGCCCGGAATTCGCCGGCTGTTTGAGGTATTCGCGTATGAACGCCCCAAACGACCGGACCGCATCGGGGCCGATGAAAATCTCATGGAATTCGGCAGGCGCAATCGTGTAGCCGCCGTCGGACCTTGGCCGAAAACCGAGCCGCGCCTCGGCCAGCGCACCAGAGGGTCCCCCTGACAGCGGATCGGTCGCGGCCACGCTGGCCCGAACGGAGAGTTGCGGCAGTGCGATCCCGTGACGCGCCAGGAACAGTCGGGACCAGGCGCCTGCGCAGAGGGCAACGACCGGCGCGTCGACGCGACCCGCTTCGGTGATCACGCCGCAGACGCGCCCCGCTTCGGTTTCCAATGTCCGGACGGCGCAAATCTCCCGGATCGCGACACCCTCCCGCACCGCAAGCCGCGCGAGCGCCGGGACGGCCAGCCATGGTTCCGCCGTCATATCGGTCGGGGTCAGGATGCCTCCGACGTGATTTCCGTCCGGAAATGCACGCGCGGCCTCGTCCCGGCGGATCATCCGCGTGTCGAGACCGTGCTCCCGGGCGAGGCGCAAAAACGCCTCGTAGCGGGTCATCTCCCTCTCGGACTTGGCCAGATAGGTCACACCTGTCTGCGCCAGACCGATGTCCTCGCCACATTCTGCGGCCAGAGCCTGCCAAAGTCCGCGCGCCTCGATCATCAGCGGAAGTTCGGATGGATCCCTGCCCTGCTGCCGGATCCAGCCCCAGTTGCGCCCTGACTGTTCGGCGGCAACGCGACCCTTCTCGCACAGAACCACCCGCAATCCCGAGCGCGCCGCAAACAGTGCCGTACACACGCCGATCACGCCGCCCCCGATGACCACGAGATCCGCCTTTTTCGGAAGCGGCGCCTGATGTTCCGGAACCCCGAGGCTTGCGAAGGGAAAGCTCACTGACGGAGCCACCTCAGGAGGTCGTCCATGAATTGCCAGCCAGCGTCGAACTGCGCCACGTCGAGGAATTCATCGGCCTGATGAGCCTGCGCGATATCGCCGGGGCCGCAGACCACCGCCGAATAACCCCGTTCCTGAAACTGGCCGGCCTCTGTCCCATAGCTGACGACGTGGGAGGCATTGTCGCCAGTGAGACGCCGCGCCAAGGATTCAGCCGCGCCGTCCGTTTCCGGCACAAGTGGGGGCACGCGGAATCCTTTCGTCGCGACGATACCGGTCGCCGGGGCAACGGCCTGCATCCCGGCTTCGATTTCCGCGATGCGCTGCCGCATCCGGTCCTCCCAATCGGTGAGGCTCTCACCGGGGACAATTCGGAAATCGACACCGAAATGGCAGGCGCCTGCCGTGATGTTGTGGGCCGTTCCGCCCGAAATCATGCCGACGTGAACCGAACTCCAGGGCGGCACGAACTCAGCCGCGAGCGGGCCCGGCTCTGCCGCGCTGTTGGCGGCGTTCGTGTCATTGGCCCACGCGATCAGGCGCGCCCCTTCCATGATCGCGGAGACCCCCTCGTGGGGAAGTGAGGAATGCACCTCGTGTCCGGTCACCTCGATCTGGAAACCGACACTGCCCTTGTGGCCCGTCACCACCTTCATCATCGAGGGTTCGCCTACGATCACCGCGGCAGCACGCGGCAGGCCCGAGGCAACCATATGGTCGATCATCGGCGGGGCGCCGACGCAGCCGATCTCCTCGTCATAGCTGAGCGCGAGCTGAAGCGGACGTCTGAGGTCGCCGCGCCGCGCCGCCTCCAGCATCGCGGCAATTGCCAATGCGTCGAAACCCTTCATGTCGCAGGTTCCACGGCCGTAAAGCCGTCCGTCCCGCTCCGTCAGTTCGAACGGATCGGACGTCCAGTTCTGGCCGTCCACCGGCACGACATCCGTATGTCCCGACAGTACCACACCGCCCGGCACATCGGGACCGACAGAAGCATAGAGTGCCGCCTTTTGCCCGGTTTCATCGGGGACGCGCGTGGACGAAATGCCGGCCTCGGCCAGAAGGCCCTCTACCCAGGCGACAAGGTCCAGGTTGCTGTCCCGGCTCACGGTCGGGAAGGCGATGAGGCGTGCGAGGATCTCCCGCGGGGTCAGGTCAGTAGCCACTGTCGGTTTCAAGTATCAGGTGACCGGGGGACACTTCTCGATACACCGATGGTTCGACAGGATACCCCACCGGGTGGATCGGAGAGGGAATGGGTTTGAAATTCAGGTCACGCTCGGACTTGCGCTGACCGGGGTCGGCAATTGGAACGGCTTTCATGAGCGCCTTGGTATAGGCGTGCTGCGGGTCCTCGAACACGGCCGCGCGCGGCCCCATCTCCACGATCCTGCCAAGGTACATGACTCCGACATGGTGGCTGACGCGCTCCACCACAGCCATGTCGTGGGAAATGAAGAGAAAGCTCAATTCCAGATCCCGCTGAAGCTCCATCATCAGGTTCAGGACCTGCGCCTGCACGCTGACATCGAGGGCCGAAACACTTTCGTCGGCCACGATCAGCTTGGGGTTCAGCGCAAGCGCCCGGGCAATCGCCACGCGCTGGCGCTGCCCCCCCGACAACTCGTGCGGGAACCGCTGGATGAAGGACCCGGGCAGGCCCACCCGATCAAAGAGGTCCGAGACCTTTGCGCGGCGTTCGTCGGCGGACATCTGACCGAAGTTGACCAATGGCTCTTCCACCTGCGCCCCAAGCTGACGGCGGGGATTGAGGGACGCGAAGGGATCCTGAAAGATCATCTGCATGTCCTGACGCGCGCGTCTCAATGCCTCTGGTCCCAGCCCCATGACGTCGGTCCCGTCCAGCATGATGTGCCCGCCGATCGGCTCTACCAGCCGCAGGATTCCACGCCCGGCCGAGGACTTGCCGCATCCCGATTCACCGATCAGTGACAACGTCTGACCCCGGTTCAGCGTGAAACTGATGTCTTCCACGGCGTGAACGTTCGAGATGTGGCGCCGAAAGAGCCCGCCACGAACCGGAAACCGCACGGTCAGGTTCCGGACTTCGAGCAGGGGCTCATCGGTCCCGGCAATCGGCGACAGATCCTGATCATCCCGGCCCATCAACCGCATCGGCGCGGGTTTGTCCGTCCCCGACATCTCCCCCAGTCGCGGCACGGCAGCCAGTAACGCCTGAGTGTAGGGATGCTGGGGGTTGTTGAATATCTCTGCGACCGGGCCTTCTTCGACCTTGTTGCCACGGTACATGACCACGACGCGATCCGCGATCTGGGCAACCACGGCCATATCGTGCGTGATGAACAGAACCGCCGCGCCGGTTTCCCGCTTCAACCGGTTGATCAGGGCAAGAATTTCGGCCTGGATCGTGACGTCGAGTGCCGTGGTCGGCTCGTCCGCGATCAGCAGGCGAGGGTCGCAGGCCAGTGCAATGGCAATGACAATCCTTTGCCGCATGCCGCCGGACAACTCGTGGGGATACTGCTTCAGCCTGCGCTCCGGCTCGGGAATGCGCACGCGGCGGAGCAGTTCCAGGGCCGCTTCGCGCGCCTCGGACGCGGTCATGCCGCGGTGGCGCCGCAAGCCTTCGGTCAACTGGCGTTCGATCGTGAAGACCGGATTGAGGGCCGTCATCGGTTCCTGAAAGATCATGCCGATCTGGTTGCCACGCAGATCCCGCATCTGGTTCTGGCCCTTGGCGGTCACGTCCACGGTGCCGCTATCGCCGCTATCGAATAGGATACGTCCATTGGCGATCTTGCCGCCGCCGTACTCCACCAGCCGCATCAGGGACAGCGACGACACCGATTTGCCCGAGCCACTCTCGCCCACCACCGCCAACGTTTCGCCAGGGTGAATGTCGAAGCTCAGGTCTTCGACCGCGATGACGGTGCCACCCTTGGTCTGAAACTCAACCCGCAACTTGTCGAAGGACGCGACCGGTGCAGCGTCGGCCTCTTTGGTCGGGTCGGTCTGATCGAGCATGGGGCGGGCCTCTGCAACTGTAGGACAAGGCAATGCAAACCCGCCGCATGCCCGATGTAAAGGCCAAGCCTTGAGCATTTGGTCAGAAAACCGGCTTCCCGCTGCGTTAACGCTTGCAATTCGGTCAGCCTGTGATTGTCATGGACGGGTCCCCGGAGCACCTTGCCCTCGGGGGGTCCGATCTCGGGGCGGGTCACACCGTCCAGCTTTCGGACCACAGATGCTGCGGCGCAACCGAAGGTTGGCATGGCCGCGGAGAAAAATTGCAGCACCCCGGCGTCAGATCGGATCAGGCTGCATGGACCAGGGAGTACGTCTTTATGAAACTCAGAACAGCATTGCTGGGCGCGGCCGCAGTTGTCGCCATCGCACCGATGGCGCATGCGGAAGGCCACGAAGGCGAGCGTGGCCGGGATGGGGAAGTGTCCATCCTGTATTGGCAGGCGCCGTCGATCCTGAACCCCTACCTTTCGGGCGGCACCAAGGATGTTGAATCCGCCTCCATGATCATTGAGCCGCTGGCGCGCTACAACGAGAAGGGTGAACTTGTGGCGTGGCTCGTCGACGAGGTGCCCACCGTCTCCAACGGCGGCGTCTCCGAAGACCTCACGACGATCACGTGGAACATCACCGAAGGCATCGTGTGGTCGGATGGTACGCCGTTCACGTCGGCCGACGTGAAGTTCACCTACGACTACTGCACCGATCCCGACGGTGGATGTGCGCAGGCCACCAAGTACGAAGGCGTGGCCAGCGTCGAGACGCCCGACGACCTCACCGTTGTCGTGACTTTCGAAGGTCCGACGCCGAACCCCTACGGCCCCTTTGTCGGCGGTGAAGCCCCGATCATCCAGGCCGCCCAGTTCGCCAACTGCATCGGCGCCCAGGCCTCGACCTGTTCGGAGGAAAACTTCAATCCCATTGGCACCGGCCCGTTCGTCGTAACGGAATTCCGGCCCAATGACGTGATCACCATGGTGGCCAACGAGAACTACCGCGAAGCCGGCAAGCCCGCCTTTGCCTCGGTGACCTTCAAGGGGGGCGGCGATGCGGCGGCGGCTGGTCGCGCCGTGATGGAAACCGGCGAGTTCGATTACGCCTGGAACCTGCAACTGGCGCCCGACGTGATCTCGCAGATGGAACAGGGCGGCATGGGCACGCCGGTGGCCGGTTTCGGCCCGCTGGTCGAGCGCATCATGCTCAACAGCACCAATCCCGATCCGGCACTGGGCCCGGATGAGCGCTCTGTTGTGAAGCCGCACCCGTTCCTCGGCGACCCGGCGGTCTACAACGCCATGTCGATGGCCATCGACCGGCCTCTGCTGGTGGAAATCGGCTACGGGCAGGCCGGCAAGGTGACCTGCAACTGGGTACCCGCGCCCGACGCGTTCAACTCGACGTCCATGTCCTGTGACACCCAGGACATCGCCGCCGCCAACGCCATGCTCGACGAAGCCGGCTACATGGACACCGACGGTGACGGAGTGCGCGAAACCCCCGATGGCGTGAAGATGTCCATCCTCTACCAGACCTCCACCAACGCCGTGCGTCAGGACTTCCAGGCCCTGATCAAGGAATGGTGGGCCGAGATCGGCATTGAAACAGAGCTGCGTAACCTTGACGCCTCGGTCTTCTTCGGCGGCGATCCGGGCAGCCCGGACACGTTCCAGAAGTTCTATGCGGACGTGGAA
>CAYMMT010000010.1:0-35155 GCA_964391555.1 uncultured Rhodobacterales bacterium | reverse complement strand
GTCCACGGCGGATGCCTTCACCCTGCTTGAACGGCTGGAAAAGAAGCTGGAGGCCCATCCGGGCCAATTGGCCCGTGCGTCGGTTGAACTCGCGAAGGAATGGCGCACAGACAAGTACCTGCAAAAACTCGAAGCGTTCCTCATCGTGACGGATGGCAAGGAACTGTTGGTCATCACCGGGGCAGGGGACGTTTTGGAGCCGGAACATGACGTCGCCGCCATCGGTTCCGGCGGCAATTTCGCCCTCGCCGCGGCCCGCGCGCTGGTCGACGGCGACCATTCCGCTGAAGAGATCGCGCGCAAAGCCATGGCGATTGCGGCCGACATCTGCGTCTACACCAACGGAAATCTGACCGTTGAAACCATTGAGGGCTGAACAGGTCCTGAAAATTCCTCCCCAACAAACTCCTCGAACATACTGACCCGGGACACTATGACATGACCGACCTCACCCCCCGCGAAATCGTCAGCGAACTGGATCGATTCATCATCGGGCAGGCGGATGCGAAACGCGCCGTGGCGGTTGCCTTGCGAAACCGGTGGCGGCGCAAACAACTCAGCGATGATTTGCGGGATGAGGTCTACCCGAAGAACATCCTGATGATCGGGCCGACGGGCGTCGGCAAGACCGAGATCAGCCGCCGTCTGGCCAAGCTCGCCCGCGCGCCCTTCATCAAGGTCGAGGCGACGAAGTTCACCGAAGTGGGGTACGTCGGCCGTGATGTGGAGCAGATCATCCGCGATTTGGTGGATGCGTCGATCATCCAGACCCGTGATTGGATGCGGGAAGATGTCAAGGCCAAGGCCTATGAGGCCGCCGAAGACCGCGTGATCGCCGCCATTGCCGGCGAGGATGCCCGCGACGCCACCAAAGAGATGTTCCGCAAGAAGCTGAAGGCCGGTGAGCTCGACAACACGGTGATCGAGCTCGAGCTGCAGGACAATTCCAATCCGTTTGGCCAGATGGATATTCCCGGGCAGCCCGGGGGCATGCCTCCGATGATGGACCTCGGCTCCATTTTTGGAAAAGCGCTGCAACGGACGACAACCAAGCGCGTCACCGTCGCTGAAAGCTACGACCTGCTGATCGCCGATGAGGCGGACAAGCTGCTTGACGACGAAACCGTGAAGAAGGCCGCACTTGACGCCGTGGAGCAGAATGGGATCGTCTTTCTCGACGAGATCGACAAGGTCTGCCGGAACGCCGATGCCCGCGGTGCCGATGTCAGCCGGGAAGGGGTCCAGCGAGACCTCTTGCCGCTGATCGAAGGAACCACGGTCAGCACCAAGCATGGCGCGGTGAAGACCGACCATATCCTGTTCATCGCGTCCGGGGCCTTTCACATCTCGAAGCCTTCGGACCTCCTCCCCGAGTTGCAGGGTCGGTTGCCGATCCGCGTAACACTGAGGGCGCTGACCGAGGATGATTTCATCCGCATCCTGACAGAAACCGACAACGCCCTGACCCGGCAGTACGCCGCGCTGATGAAGACTGAAGGTGTTGAAATCAGTTTCGAAGACAATGGAATCGCCGCGCTCGCCCACATTGCGGCAGAGGTGAATGAAAGCGTCGAAAATATCGGGGCCCGCAGGCTCTACACCGTTCTGGAACGGGTTTTCGAGGAACTGTCATTCAACGCGCCGGATCGAAGCGGGGATTCCGTCACCGTCGATGCGGCCTTTGTCGAGGATCAGCTGGAAGAACTGACCCGCTCCACCGATCTCAGCCGCTACGTGCTTTAGTCCTTTCCAACCTGCCGGAACGCTGCGATGGGAAGGCATGTCCTTCCTTCGCTTCGTCCGAGAGAACTGGCCGTTCCTGACCGCGGGTATCCTGCTCACCATGGGGTCGTCCTACGGACAGACGTTTTTCATCTCGCTCTTCGCGGCCGAGATCAAGGCGGCATTTGGACTGACGGATGGCGGCTGGGGCGCCGCATACACGGTGGCGACCACTACCTCCGCAATTGTCATGGTTTGGGCCGGGGTGCTGACCGACCGCTTTCGCATCCGGGCCCTGGCCCAATTTGTCATGGTGGGCCTCGCCGCTGCCTGTTTGATGATGACCCAGGCACCGGGGATCTGGTGGCTGGTCTTGACCGTGTTCTGTTTGCGGTTTTTCGGTCAGGGGATGATGGTTCAGTTGGCGACAGTCGCCATGGCGCGATGGTTTGTGGCCACGCGAGGGCGGGCGTTGTCTGTCTCGACCCTCGGGTTCTCGGTTGGAACCGCCTTTTTCCCGATGATCGTGGCTGCACTGGTTCTGGTCATCGACTGGCGGTGGATCTGGGTCGGCGGCGCGGCGCTGACGCTCCTTGTCATTCCGGTGATCATGCGGCTTCTCCGCTTCGAGCGGACGCCACAATCCATCGCTGACGAGACCGAGGCCGTCGGCATGGGTGGGCACCATTGGGCCCGACAGGATGTTTTGCGGTCACCGGTGTTCTGGCTGCTGGTTCCGGCATTGCTTGGCCCGCCCGCCTGGGGAACCGCTTTGGCGTTTCACCAGGTGCATCTTTCGGAGATGAAGGACTGGTCGTTCCTCGCTTACGTCGCGCTTTATCCAGTGTCGACGGCTGTGGCCGTCGCCTCGACTTTTGCGACCGGCGCCGCTGTGGATCGCCTGGGATCCGCTCGGTTGCTGCCGTTCTATATGCTGCCGTTTGCGGGAAGTTTCTCGGTGATGTGGATGGCCGGAGGCATCCCCGGTGCCGGTTTCGCACTTGCCATTTTCGGGATCGGTCAGGGCATGCAGGCAACACTGGGGGCGGCCTTTTGGGCGGAATTCTTCGGAACCAAGCACATCGGATCCGTCAAGGCGGTGGCAAGCGCCATCATGGTCTTCGGATCAGCCATCGGACCGGGCATCAGCGGGGCACTGATCGACCTCGGGTTGACGTTTGACCGGCAACTTCTGGGGTACGGGGTCTATTTCCTGGCGGCGGCCCTGATGGCGACCTTGGCGGCGCGGTCAGCGCACGCGGCGCAGGTAAACGTATAACGCACCGTGGCCACCGTGGCGGCGGTGGGCCTCGGTAACTTGCAACACCACCGAGTTTAGCGGCGGGATCTGAAGCCAGCGTGGAACTTCATGCCGGAGGCGACCATGACGCACCGGGATCGGGCCGCCTTCATCGCTTCCGCGCCCTTTCCCCGTGATGACGAGGACCAACCGGTGCCCGGACGCATGGGATGAAAGGACAAAGGAGATAAGCGCGGGCTGCGCTTGGGCGAGCGTCAGGCCATGCAGGTCGATCCGAGCCTCGGGATTGAGCTTGCCCCGGGTCATCTTCCCATGCGCTTTCTTGTCCATGCGGAGTGGCGCATCCCGGAGCCGCTGGGACATCCCCGCCACAAGATCATGGTCGGCCTTGTGATCGACCGATTCTCCGACGCGGAAACTCTTGACCGGAGGTCGCGGTGCCGGTCGGGGCGGAACAGGGTCGATATCGGGCGCGTCCGGCACAGATGTTGGCCGGTCTTGCAGCGGCTCGGTTCGCGCGGCGACCCGGTCCCAGAGGGCGCGTTCCTCCCGGCTGAGATGACGGGGCCGCTTCACCCGATATGTTCCGACGACAAGGCGTAGGCGCGCTGTATCGGCATCAGAGCGACCAATCGCAGCGGGTCTTTGATCTGCCCGGCTTCGCGACCTGCATCGGCGCCGGTTCCAACAAACAAATCTGCCCGCTGCGCCCCTCTGATCGCGGACCCGGTATCCTGGGCGATCATGAGTCGGCTTTGCGCCTTATCGCCGCCGCGTTCCATCCAGACCGGTGCACCGAGGGGCACATATGCCGGGTCGACGGCGAGGCTCCGGCCGGGCGTGATGGACCGGTTCATTGTCCCTAGCGGGCCTTTGTCAGCCGGGACTTCATCGACTTCGCGAAAGAAAACGTACGACGCGTTGGTCCAAAGCAGTTCCGGCCCTTCTTCGGGATTCCGGCGAACCCAGTTGCCGATCCCATCCGCCGACACCTCGTGCTCCTCGAAGATCCCGCGGGAAATGAGTTCCAGACCGACAGACCTGTACTCATGCCCGTTCTTTCCGCCGTAGCCGACCCGCCGGACCTGACCGTCAGGAAGGCGAACGCGGCCGGATCCCTGGATGTGCAGGAAATAGAGCGCGACGGGATCATCAACCCAGAGGATCTCCAATCCCTGACCGTTCAGAACACCGTCCTCTTCAATTTCCCGCCTCGTGGGCCACCCGCCTTGAGGCCGTGTTGGCGGCAGGCGGTAGAGTGGATAGCGATATCGATCGTCGGGGCGCAGAGCGCCATTCAATTCCGGCTCATAATATCCCGTCAGCAGGCCATCGCTGCCGTCCTCGACAAGGACCGGTTTGAACATCGTCTCAAAGAATGGCCGCGCCGCGCTCACCTCACCCGCCACGCCGCAAAGGGCGCGCCAATCCGGATCTTCTAGATCCATGCAGGTATTGCGGAACACTTCGAGTGCGGCGTCGTGGTCATCACCGGACCAACCGCTCAGATCGGCAAATTCGAGCAGCGTGTAGCGCGTTTCGGCCATGGTCGGTTGTGCAATCAGCGTGGACGGGGCGAGGACAATGGCCTGCCCCTGTCCAATCATTCACCAGTGGCGACCAGCTGCCAGTTCGGATCGCCGGTGCCCATCTTTCGTGCGAAGGTCCAGCTGTCGCGTTGCCGCTTGATTTCGGTCGCGCTGCCCTCAACAACGTCACCTGCCTTGTCGCGAACAACCGACGTCAGCTCACCCACGAAGCGCACTGTTATTTCGGCTTCTTGCGTGGTCGCGTCGAATTCAGCATCACGCAGGCTGATCTCCGATATCCCGACAAATGCCGCGTCGATGGTAAGACCCTTTTCCTGACGCTCTTCCACGACGCCGGCGAACGCCTCATACACGTCGTCGGACAGAAACGGCCGAACCTCGGTCAGCTCCCCACGTTCGAACGCCATCAGGATCATCTCATAGGCACCGCGAGCCCCTTGCAGAAAGTCGCCTACGCCAAAATCCTGATCCACGCGCTTCATGGCGGCCAATGCCTCGGCGCTATCGCTGCCTTCCTCGACATGGTCGGTGATGTCCCGATCCGGGCCTCCTTCGATAACCTCGAAGTCGCCCCGGCGCCGATTCTGGCTGGGCGCAGGCATTGGCGGCTTTTCAAACCCTTCGCGGGAGCCAAGCACGGAACGCAGGCGGAGTATCAGGAAGACAGCAATTCCGGCGAGGACCAGAAGCTGGATGATCGGTGAGTTCATAAACGGCTCATTTCGACGCAAGACGTGGCAGGGGGACGGTTCAAACATTATGTAGGTCACGGGTCGCGGTGAGTCCACTGTGCCCACGGATATATGAGGAAGTCTTGCCGATGTGGCTGTTTGCACTTTTCCTGGCCGTGCCGTTGATCGAAATTGCGCTGTTCATCCAGGTTGGTGGCGTGATCGGCCTTTGGCCGACGCTGATGATCGTTATCCTGACCGCGCTTCTCGGCACAGTCCTGGTCCGTTCACAGGGTTTGGCCGAACTGTCGCGACTGCGTACGTCGCTTGACCGGTTGGAGGACCCAACCGGACCGCTTGTCCATGGTGCGATGATCCTGTTTTCTGGCGCCCTGCTTCTGACGCCCGGTTTCTTTACCGATGCCGTCGGGTTTGCCTTGCTGGTCCCGGGTGTGCGGACCGCGGTTTTTCAGTTCTTGCGGAAACGGATCAACATTCAATCCATGTCAGTCGGCGGCGGAGCCGGTTCGCGGTCGTCACATAGGTCGGGTGACAGAATCATCGACGGAGAGTTTTCCGAAGTCGACCCTGAACGCCCGTCGACCAACCGCCCCTCCAACTGGACCCGGCACTAGCTGCACCATTGAGACCCGGCAACGGGGCTGATAGGAGACCGGCCAAGACCGAAACCCGGAGAGTTCTATCCCATGTCCGATGATGCCAAAGAAAACGGTGCCGCCGCGCCGGAAACCGCCGCACCGAAAGCCGACGGTGCCGCCGCTGCACCCGGTGCCCAACAGACCCCGCAGGTCACCCAGCGTGTTCTCGCCCAGTATGTGCGTGATATGTCGTTCGAGAACATCATGGCGCAGAAGGGTATCAGCAGCGAGCCGCAACCCGAGATTGCGGTTCAGGTTCAGCTGGATGCAAAGAAGCGTGGTGCGGAGAAGCAGTACGAAATCATTACGAAGCTCAATGTCACCTCCAAGACCAAGGAAAAGGGTGAACCGCTGTTTGTGATGGAGCTTGAATACGCGGGGGTGTTCTTCATTGACGGCGTGCCGGAAGAGCAGTTGCATCCCTTCCTGCTGATTGAATGCCCCCGGATAACCTTCCCGTTCGTTCGGCGCATCGTATCTGACGTGACTCGAGATGGTGGGTTTCCGCCGCTGAACCTGGAAACGATTGATTTTCTTGCGCTTTATCGCAACGAACTGGCCCGTCGCGTGAAAGAACAGCAAGGCGGCGCTGCGCCGGCTACAGAGGCCTGACGCTCAACTGTATTTCTTCCAGAGCGCGTCGGGACCCAGTGTCTCGACAAATGCAGCGTGGGCTTTGGCCTCTGCGTCGGTGAGGCGTTGCGGCAAGGGGTCCGACCGTCCGCCAAGGCGGGGGGCGTCCGGTACGGCGGACGCGCCACGGTGCGATGTGCCGGCGTGGAGCGCGAAATCCGGTTGGCGGCCTCCAATGAGTTCTAGGTAGACCTCGGCCAGGATTTCGCTGTCGAGCAGGGCCCCGTGCAGGACACGATCCGAATTGTCGATCCCGAACCGCT
Organism: uncultured Rhodobacterales bacterium; assembly: GCA_964391555.1. Classification (GTDB taxonomy): domain Bacteria; phylum Pseudomonadota; class Alphaproteobacteria; order Rhodobacterales; family Rhodobacteraceae; genus JAMWZF01. The sequence goes on along the minus strand of CAYMMT010000010.1, from coordinate 28,396 downwards.
GGCAAAGGGCATCAAGGGAAGCGCGTGCTCCCGGATACCGGCGCCGGGCAATATCCAACGTGTCGATGGCTCGGTCGCCGCCAAGTGTCGGTAATCCAGCCCAACCAAGCTCAGCGTTCAGAAACTTCATGTCGAAGGCGGCGTTGTGAATGACGAGTTTGGCATCTCCAACAAAGTCGAGAAACTGCTGACCAACAGCGGAAAACAGGGGTTTGTCCCGCAAGAGGACAGCGCCTGGGGCGGGCTCTTCGGGCGGATCAAGGAGATCGGGACCGATGCCGTGCACCTCGAATGCGTCACGAGGCATCGACCGCTCCGGATTGATGTACTGATGATAGGTCCTGCCAGTCGGGACATGGTTGAAGAGTTCGAGCGCTCCGATCTCCACGATGCGGTCGCCGGTTTCCGGATCAAATCCCGTGGTTTCGGTGTCGAGGACGATCTCTCTCATGGGTTTCCTTCACTGATCCGGGCACGGATGGCCCGTATGACATCGTGGACGCCTTGTTCCGCGCCGTCCATCGTCATGGTCTCAATGACGAAATCAGCCCTCTCACGTTTTTGGGCGTCCGTCATTTGTCGCGCAAGGATGGTTTCAAAATGATCTTCGGTCATCCCCGGGCGGGACAATACGCGTTTGCGTTGGATGTCGAGAGGCACCGAAACGACAACAACCGTGTCTACGGAGGCCTCTGCCCCGGTTTCAAAGAGGAGCGGTATATCGAGAACAACGATATCGGTATTTGCTTCCGCGATGAATCTTTCGCGATCCGCCGCCACGATTGGATGAACGATCGCTTCGATTTGTCCAAGGATTTGAGGATCGGTCGCGATCATCTCTTTCAATCGGTCCCTTGAGACCGTGCCACCCAGTATGGAGTCCGGGAAAGCCGCTTGCATCGGAGCGACGGCCGCCCCACCTCTTGCGTAGAGCCGGTGGACTGCATCATCGGCATCCCACACCGGCAGACCGGCTGCCCTGAACATATCTGCGGTGGTGGATTTCCCCATACCGATCCCGCCGGTGAGGCCAAGTCGGTGTGTCATCCGAGAAGCGTGCGCCGCGTATCCTCGGTCACCTCCGGTCGAATGCCAAACCAGCGTTCAAAGGCTGGAACCGCTTGATGGATCAGCATTCCGAGGCCGTCCACTGTCCGGCAACCCATATCGGCTGCCTGTTCCAGAAGCCGCGTTCGGAGAGGAGAGTAAACAAGGTCCGTCACGAGTGCGTTTCGATTGAGCCCGTCAAGGGGTATGCGGAGCTCGGGCGACCCGGTCATGCCAAGAGACGTCGTGTTAATGACCGTGGCAGCGTCTTCGAGGATGTTCCCGGCCTGAACCCAATCGACGACGTCGATGCGCGAGCCGAACTCCGAGCGCAAGGCTTCAGCCTTTGGCCGGGTGCGGTTCGACAGCAGGATTTGCGGTACGCCAACCTCGAGTAGGGAAGAAATCACGGCGCGTGCGGCGCCGCCGGCCCCAAGTACGGCAGCCGGGCCCACAGCAGGCTGCCAGTCGGGAGCCGCCTGGCGAAGATTGGCAATGAACCCATATCCGTCTGTGTTGTCTGCATGGATCTTGCCATCCCGGCGAAAGATCAACGTGTTTGCGGCGCCAATGATCGTTGCTCGATCCGTCACGAGGTCGGCGATTTCCAGAGCCGCAACCTTGTGAGGTATGGTTATGTTGACCCCGACAAATCCAGCTTTTGGCAGGACGCGCAGAACGTCCGCCAAATCACCTTCCGCAACGTCCATGGCGATGTAATCCCCCGGGACCTGATAGGTGGATAGCCAGTGCCGATGCAGGACCGGGCTGAGAGAATGGCCAATGGGCTGACCGATCACGCCGGCCAGCGGTGCCGGGGAGTGTCGATTTTCTGAACGTGTCATATCGGCACAATTCCCCGAGTGGCAAGGTAAGACAAGACAGGGTGGATCGGCAGGCCGAGACCGGCATAGTGATCGCCTGTTATGCGAGCAAAGAGCCGAACGCCCTCCGCTTCGAGTTTGTAGCATCCAACACAGCCAGCAATATCAGGCCAGACCAGATCGAGGTAGTCTTCAATCAGGGTTGCCGACAAGTTCCTCATCTGAAGTGATATGGTTTCTACCGTCCGCCAGACCGGGCGCGCCTCCTCTACCACGATCGCGGCAGTCAGAAGCTGGTGGGTCTTTCCGGAGAGAGCCTCCAGCTGGGACCTGGCCTCTGTTCGATCGTTGGGTTTGGAGTAGATCCGACCGTCGCAAACGAGGATCTGATCTGCTCCGAGAACAATGCGATCCGGGTTGCGTTGACCAACGCGTAGCGCCTTCATCTCGGCCAGGGCATCTGCGATATTGCGCGGGCTCTGACCCTCGGAAAGGAGCGATTTCTTGATCGATGATTCGTCCAATCTGGGAACATCCACTTCAAACGGAACACCTGCTTGCATCAGCAGTCGAGCCCGCACCGGGGAGGCAGATGCGAGAATGATGGGGATGTTCATGTGGATCGAACCTGTATCATCTGCGTAGTGTGTCGGGGATGACCAGACCAACTCGGAGGACCGTCAAGTCGTTCAGGGATCTTCATCAGCCTTGTCCCGATTCGTCCGCGGGTTTTCCACCATGTTTCCTTTTGTCTTCAGCCTGTGAATGATCCACGTAGTTTACGATTGTCAATGGCCCAACACAGCAAAGAAGATCAGCCATATATACCCTAACTATCTGATTTTAAATCCTTAATAGTATTTCGAAAGCAAGCCAACCTGATTGGAAGGCCAGCTTGGCGTGGGGATAAGTCAGTGAACGAATCCGCAGTAGCGAGTTACTCACGCCCCCTAAAATCAACTACATTTCTTTATTTCTTGTTTGGTTTGATTGGTGAACTCTCAATGCTGCAGTGCAGAAAAGTAGTCTGCTCGTTGATTGACGAAGGAAGATGGTGTGCATAGATAGATGATGTTGCCAGTCCTGGCACACGCCAAGCGATAATGAATGTAGAGATGGTGGCCAAACAGGCCGCCCCGGAGATGTATGATGTCCGAAGAGCGCCTGAACCTTGCGGATCTCAAGGTGAAGAGTCCGAAAGACCTATTGAATATGGCGGAAGAGCTCGACATCGAGAACGCCACAACCATGCGCAAGGGCGAGATGATGTTCTCGATCCTGAAGGAACGCGCAGAAGACGATTGGGTCATTGGCGGGGATGGTGTCCTCGAAGTTCTGCAGGACGGTTTCGGTTTTCTAAGGTCACCTGAAGCGAACTATCTGCCGGGTCCCGATGATATTTACGTCAGTCCCGAGATGATCCGCCAGTTCTCCCTCCGAACGGGTGATACAATCGAGGGTGTGATGAGGGAGCCGAACGACAGTGAGCGGTATTTTGCGCTGACAAGTGTCGAAAAGATCAACTTTGAGACGCCCGAGAAGGCACGGCACAAGGTTGCGTTTGACAACCTGACACCGCTCTATCCGGACGAACGCCTGAAGATGGAGATCGAAGACCCGACCATCAAGGACCGCTCGGCAAGGATTATCGACCTTGTCGCGCCGATCGGTAAAGGGCAGCGAAGCCTGATTGTCGCGCCGCCGCGGACAGGTAAGACGGTCCTTCTCCAGAATATTGCCCATTCGATCGAAGCCAATCATCCGGAATGCTATTTGATCGTCCTGCTCATCGATGAACGGCCCGAAGAAGTCACGGATATGCAGCGTTCCGTGAAGGGAGAAGTCGTTTCGTCAACCTTTGACGAGCCAGCCTCTCGGCACGTGGCCGTGTCCGAAATGGTCATCGAGAAAGCCAAACGTCTGGTTGAACACAAGCGGGACGTTGTCATTTTGCTGGACTCGATCACCCGTCTCGGACGGGCCTTCAACACCACTGTTCCATCGTCGGGCAAGGTTCTGACCGGTGGTGTTGACGCAAATGCATTGCAGCGGCCAAAGCGGTTCTTTGGCGCAGCACGAAATATTGAAGAGGGTGGCTCCCTCACCATTATCGCCACCGCGCTTATCGATACTGGCAGCCGGATGGACGAAGTGATCTTTGAAGAGTTCAAGGGAACCGGTAACTCGGAGATCGTGCTGGATCGAAAGGTCGCTGACAAGCGGGTCTTCCCGGCCATGGATATCCTCAAGTCGGGAACGCGCAAGGAAGACCTTTTGGTCGACAAGGTGGATCTGCAGAAGACCTATGTCCTGCGTCGTATCCTGAACCCGATGGGAACGACCGACGCGATCGAGTTCCTGATATCGAAACTGAAGCAAACAAAATCAAATTCGGATTTCTTCGACTCCATGAATGCCTGATACCTATCGGCCATGGACACGATTTTTGCTCTCGCAACCGCTCCTGGCCGGGCTGGCGTTGCGGTCGTAAGGATTTCGGGACCCTCAGCGCGCAAAAGCGCGGAGAGATTGGCTGGGCCGTTGCCTGTCGACGGGCGCAGGTATGCAAAGCTTCGCGATGAGACTGGTCACCACCTCGATACGGGTTTGGTCCTGACTTTCGCGGAAGGTAAGAGCTTTACGGGCGATGAAACCGTAGAGTTTCAGCTGCACGGCGCGCCAGTGGTGGTTCGGTCGGTTTTGGAGGCACTTGCTGCGATACCGGCATTGCGACCAGCAGTTGCCGGCGAATTTACCCGTCGAGCGTTTGAGAATGGCCGACTGGATCTCGCACAGGTCGAAGGTCTTTCTGATCTGCTGGAGGCTGAAACTGAACGGCAACGTGTGCTTGCGTTGAACGTTCTGTCCGGTGGGATGAGCAGGCGTGTTGAAGCCTGGCGCCAGAAGCTTGTTGAAGCGATGGCGCTTGTCGAGGCTACAATTGATTTCGCGGACGAGGATGTTCCGGTTGACGTCGCGCCGGATGTCGAGCGTGGCATTGGGCAACTCATTGAAGAGATCGAGACAGAGCTGAGTGGTCTGACGGGATTGGGCCGATTGAGGGAAGGTTTCGAAGTGGCGATCGTTGGCTCTCCCAATGCTGGTAAATCGACGCTTCTCAATCGTTTGGTGGGTCGTGATGCAGCGTTGACCTCAAGTATTGCGGGGACCACGAGAGATGTCATTGAAGTCAAGCTCGAAATAGATGGATTGCCGGTTACGGTCCTCGATACGGCCGGATTGCGGGACACGTCTGATCCCCTGGAAACGCTTGGTGTAGCACGCGCAAAGGAACGAGCGGAAAACGCGGACTTGCGTGTTTACCTCGTGTCCCCGGACGAGAAGGCGCCACAGCCTCAATCCGAGGCGGATCTTGTCGTGAACAGCAAGGTTGATCTCACAGGTTTGCGTGGGATCTCAGGACTATCGGGTGAGGGTGTTGATGAACTTGTTAACCGAATTGCCGAGGTGCTGGGACAGCGGGTCTCTGATTCAACGATCATGTCCCGGGAGCGTCATCGCATTGGATTGTTGAATGCCGTGGAAGGTTTGCGTGTTGCGAGCAGCCTGCTCCCCGCGCTGGATGTGCAGTCAGACCTGGTGGCCGAAGAGCTAAGACGGTCGGTTCGAGCTCTCGAGGGGCTCGTTGGACGAATTGATGTTGAGCATGTATTGGGTGAGATCTTCGCCAGTTTTTGCATCGGGAAGTAGTTATGTTTCACGTGAAACACTCGGACTTTGATGTCGCCGTGGTCGGTGCTGGCCACGCGGGGTGCGAGGCAGCCCATGCCGCCGCGCGTCTCGGAGCGCGGTGTGTTCTGATTTCCATGCGAAAATCAGATATCGGGGTCATGTCTTGCAATCCAGCCATTGGCGGACTTGGTAAAGGCCACCTTGTTCGCGAAATCGATGCTCTGGATGGGATCATGGGCCGGTTGGCTGATGCGTCGGGCATTCAGTTTCGCTTGCTCAATCGAAAGAAGGGCCCCGCGGTTCAGGGACCCAGAGCTCAAGCCGAGCGCAAATTGTACAAAGAAGCCGCTCTTGCCGAGATCTCGGCCCACCCGGGGATCACCATTCTGGAAGCGGAGGTCGCCGAGCTGCTCATCGATGGACAGAATGTTCAGGGTGTTCGACTTGCGGATGGATCTGAAGTTCTGTCAACCTCAGTTGTGCTGACGTCAGGAACTTTCCTGAACGGTGTCATTCACATCGGCGACCGCCAAACTTCAGGCGGACGGATGAATGCGAGGGCCGCGTCTAAATTGGCCCACCAGCTGCTTGATCTCAAGTTGCCGATGGGGCGTTTGAAGACCGGAACGCCGCCACGACTGGATGGCCGAACGATCCAGTGGGATGGTCTCGAGATACAGCCGGGCGACGACGATCCTGTCATGTTTTCGTTCCTCAACAAATCCCCGGCCGTGAGGCAGATTGCTTGCGCAATCACTCATACCAATCAGAAAACGCATGATATCATTGTCAAAAACCTTGATCGGTCGGCGATGTATTCTGGTCGGATCGATGGCGTTGGGCCGCGCTACTGCCCCTCGATCGAAGACAAGGTCACCCGTTTCTCGGACAAAGAATCTCACCAGGTTTTTCTGGAACCGGAAGGATTGGACGACGACACAATCTATCCGAATGGCATCTCGACATCCTTGCCGCTGGATGTACAGGAAGCTTACGTTCGGTCCATTGCCGGACTGGAGACTGTCAGGATTCTGCAGCCAGGATATGCGATCGAATACGATTACATCGACCCTCGGTCCCTTACACCTGCGCTGAAATTGAGAGAGATGAGCGGTCTCTTCCTCGCGGGGCAGATCAACGGGACAACGGGGTATGAGGAAGCCGCCGCGCAGGGGCTTGTCGCGGGTCTGAACGCTGTGAAGTCGGCAAGGGAGGACGAGCCGGTTCATTTTTCGCGGCGCGACGGGTACATCGGTGTTCTGATCGATGATTTGGTCAACAAAGGCGTCACCGAACCGTATCGCATGTTTACGTCTCGGGCAGAGTTCCGCTTGGCGCTCAGAGCGGACAACGCGGACCAGAGATTGACGAACATGGGACGACAGATCGGGTGCGTGTCCGATGTGCGTTGGGCCGCCTACTCCGAAAAGACCGAGCGTCTAGCCAACCTGAGGCGAAAGCTGGAATCGATCAGTTTTACGTCTCGGGAATTGGCCACCCTTGGGGCTCGTGTGAATGTTGACGGCCCGAAAAGAAGTGGCTTCGAAGCGTTGTCCTTGCCGGACCTCGATTTCTCCACTTTGTCGCAGATTTCTCCAGAATTGGCCGGCTTCGACGCGATGATCTCGGAACAGATCGAACGTGACGCGCTGTACTCCACCTACATCGAACGCCAGGGACGCGAAGTCGAGGCATTGAAGCGCGATGAATCGGTCGTGATCCCGGGCGGATTCGATTATTCGGTGATCCCGGGGCTGTCGACTGAGATCAGGAGTAAGCTCGCTCTGACTCAACCCTCCACGGTAGGGCAGGCTGCCCAGATCGATGGCATGACGCCCGCCGGTTTGATGATCTTGGCGAGTTATGTTTCACGGCTCAGAAGATCAGAGGCTGGATGAAAAATCGATCTGGGATTGCGCATGTTTCACGTGAAACACTCGAAAGACTCACGGCGTTTGAAGAGCTGGTCCGAAAGTGGACGCAGAAAATCAACCTGATTTCTCCCCGGACCGTTCCAGATATTTGGGAGAGACATATCGTCGACAGCGCCCAATTCTGGAGCGCTGTCGAAGCCCCTCCCAAAACATGGACCGATCTTGGGTCCGGTGGTGGCTTTCCCGGAATCGTTGTCGCCCTGCTCTCAGAAGAGTTCGAACCCTTGACCAAGATGACATTGGTAGAAGCGGATAAAAGGAAAGCCGCCTTCCTTCGCCATGCCGCGATACAGCTGGATCTGAGGTCGACAACAATAGCATCCTCCCGGATTGAGGCGCTTGACGGCGCGCGTTCGGATGTGGTGTCGGCGCGGGCTCTGGCGCCCCTGCCTAAACTCCTCCCGCTGGTTGCGCGTCATCTTTCACCGGACGGAGTGGCCTTGCTGGCCAAGGGAGTCGCCGTCGCCCCCGAACTGGATGAAGTGGCCGGAAATTGGCGCTTTGACATGGTGGAAATCCCCAGTAGGACGACAGAAAATGGGCGCATCCTGCGCCTGACAAACATCGAGCGTCGATAGAATGAGCATACTTTCCCTCCCACGCATCATCGCTGTCGCCAACCAGAAAGGCGGCGTTGGGAAAACCACAACGGCCATCAATTTGAGCGCCGCCTTGGCGGAGAAAGGTCAAAGGGTCCTGCTCGTTGACCTGGACCCGCAGGGGAACGCGTCGACCGGTCTTGGTCTGGACAAATCCAGACGAGATCTGACCACCTACGACGTCTTGCTCGGCGATGTCCCGGTCGCCGAAGCCCAGCAGGATACGAACGTTTCAGGTCTCTTCATCGTGCCTGCAACGGTGGACCTCAGCTCTGCAGATATTGAGTTGATGTCCAATGAAAAACGAAGCTTTCTGCTCCACGACGCTCTCCGGCAGCCGTCCCTGTCAAATTCGAACCTCGATTACGTCTTGATTGATTGCCCGCCGTCGCTGAATCTGCTGACCATCAACGCTCTTGTGGCGGCACATTCGGTCTTGGTCCCGCTTCAGGCTGAATTCTATGCACTCGAGGGCCTCTCTCAACTGATGCTCACTTTGCGGGAGCTCAGGACGACGGCAAATCCTGGACTGCGGATAGAGGGCGTCCTTCTGACCATGGTGGATGGGCGCAACAACCTTGCGCGACAAGTCGAAGCGGATGCCCGCGAAACACTTGGTGATATCGTATTCAGAACGACAATCCCAAGGAACGTGCGATTGAGTGAAGCTCCGTCATTCGGGATGCCAGTGGCGAACTACGATCCGGCCTCAAAGGGCGCAGAGGCCTATGCGGACCTTGCGAAAGAGATTATCGTACGAGCAACATATAGCGGTAGGGAGACTGTTTTATGACAAAATCCGGTGCCAAGTCTCGAGGCTTGGGTCGTGGCCTGTCCGCATTGATGGCCGATGTCGATATCTCTCGGACGTCGACTCAACCAGAGTCAGCGCCTCAGCGTCCTGATCGCGCCGTGGCGATCGAACATCTCCACGCCAACCCGGACCAGCCCCGGCGCTCTTTCAATGATGATGCGCTGGCAGAACTTGCGGCGTCCATTCGAGAGAAGGGCATCATCCAGCCCCTGATCGTCCGCAAGTCGCCGACCATTGAGGGCAGTTTCGAGATAGTTGCCGGGGAGCGACGTTGGCGCGCAGCGCAAATTGCTCAACTTCATGAAGTCCCGGTGATCTTGCGAGAGTTTGACGACACCGAGGTCCTCGAAGTCGCGATTATCGAAAACATCCAACGGGCAGATCTGAACCCCATTGATGAAGCCAACGGGTATCAACAACTGATGGCGAGGTTCGGTCACACCCAAGAGCAACTGTCGTCCGCACTCGGCAAGAGCCGCAGTCACATCGCCAATCTGACCCGGCTGCTTACATTGCCGCAGACTGTACAGGACATGCTGGTGTCCGGAGATCTCACGTCAGGACACGCGCGCGCTCTGGTTGGCCGGGAAGATGCCGAGGCTCTCGCCCGGAAAATCGTCGCCAAGTCCATGACCGTTCGGCAGGCTGAAGCTCTGACAAAGCGGGAGAAGACGACAAATCGGCCTCCGAGTAACAGAGAAATCGACGCCAAAGACGCCGACACCAAGCAACTCGAGGCAGAGCTCAGCGGTCACCTGAAAATGCGCGTGTCTATCGATCATGCGGCTGGGTCCGAGAAGGGAAAGGTGACGCTGCACTACAAGTCTCTTGAGCAACTCGACGACCTTCTGAAGCATCTCACGAGAGACTGACTAACTGCACAGAGCGCCGATCACGGAATTCAGCAGCAGCCTGCCCGCCGGGGTGACGCGCAGAGTCGAACCGTTCAGTGTCACGAGCTCTTCGGATTCAAGGGCTGAGGCCCGCTGAACGACGTACTCGGCCATCTGCCCGGAGACTCTTTCCAGGTCTATGCCCTCAGAGGTCCGCAGCCCCATGATAAGGTATTCCTCGTCTTGAGCGTCCTTTGACAGAATGCTGCGGTCAACATCTCCGGCGCCTTTGGTTTCAACCGCATTCAGCCACGCGCCCGGCGCACTCAAGGCCTCTGTGGCAACTCGGCCCGATGCGACCGAAAGTCGGCCATGCGCTCCGGGCCCGACACCGACCCAATCTCCGCCAGACCAGTAGGTAAGATTGTGACGAGATTCCTCTCCGTGCCGGGCATGGTTCGAGACCTCGTAGGATGGCAAACCCGCATCTTCGCAAACTTTCTGGGTCATGTTCCAGAGGCCGACGGCGCATTTTTCGTCAGGCAGACCTCTCATTTGACCCCGGGCGTGTCGGGCCCCGAACACGGTACCTTGCTCGATCGTCAGCTGGTACAGCGCGTAATGCGACAATTCCATCGACAGGGCATCGGTCAGCTCGTCGTGCCACTGCCCGACAGTTTGATCCTGTCGCGCATAAATCAGATCGAGACTGACGCGCCTGAATATGCTCTTTGCCAACGTTACCGCATGCCGCGCGTCGTCGGCGCTGTGTCTGCGCCCGAGGCGGCGAAGTGCGTCGTCCCTCAGGGATTGGACCCCGATCGAGAGCCGGTTGACCCCCGCCTGAGCATATCCGGCGAACCGATTTGCTTCGACTGACGATGGATTGGCCTCCAGCGTGATTTCGATGTCGTTCGAGAACGCCCATGACTCCCGGGCTGTCGTGATAACCCTGTCGACGGTCGCCGGAGTCATCAAGCTTGGCGTACCGCCCCCGAAAAAGATCGACCCAAGAATGCGCCCTGGCGTTTCTGCCGCGAATCTCCGGATTTCTGCGCAAAGGGCGTCCGCCCAGCGCGCCTGATCCACCGCCTGCACAACATGGGAGTTGAAATCACAGTAGGGGCATTTGGAGTCGCAAAAGGGCCAATGGACGTAGAGACCGAAGCCTCCCGTTTGCCAGTTTTCAGGCAAAGCAAGTCTCGACAAGTTTCTTCAAGGCAACGGCGCGATGGCTGATCTGGTTCTTTTGGTCGGCGGACATCTCTCCGAGCGTCACGTCATGACCATCGGGCACGAACATCGGGTCATACCCATGGCCTTCGACACCGCGCATCGGCCAGGTCACGCGACCGGGAAGGTGGCCTTCGACGACAACTTCGACTCCGTCGGGCCAAACCAGGACGAGGGTACAACAGAACCGCGCGGTCCATGGCTCTTCGGTGCCACGGTCTTTCAGCTCTGTCCAGGCGCGGGTCATCGCCTGCACGAAATCGCGGCCCTTCGGTGTTTCGGCCCAATCGGCCGTATAGACACCTGGCGCGCCATCCAACCCGTCAATCTCGATTCCACTGTCGTCCGCCAAAGCCGGCAAGCCCGTTGCGGCCACAGCCGCGCGCGCCTTGATCCGTGCGTTGCCGACAAAACTGTCCTCGGTCTCCTCCGGTTCGTCCAGGTGATGATCCGCAGCAGAGGTCACCTTGATTCCGAAGGGGGAGAGCAGCGCCGCAAACTCCATCATTTTGCCGGCATTGTGAGTCGCGATGATCAGAGCATCACCGTCGAATTTGCGGGTCATGTGACGGCTGCCAGCTGGGCCTCGGCGAGTTCGGCGCATCCTGCGCGAGCCAGGTCCAGAAGAGCCGTCATCTGGTCGGTCGAAAACGTCGCACCCTCCGCCGACATCTGCACTTCCACCAGCCGATCCCCGGTTATCACGAAGTTTCCGTCCACGCCGGCTTCGCTGTCTTCCGGGTAGTCCAGGTCCAATACGGGTTGGCCCGCGTAGATGCCACAGCTTACCGCCGACACCGGCAGCTCGAACGGGTCTGCCGTGACGGCCCCCGATGCCAACAGCTTTCCTGCCGCGAGTTTCAGGGCCACCCAGCCTCCCGTGATCGCCGCACAACGGGTGCCGCCATCCGCCTGGATGACATCGCAGTCCACCGTGATCTGCCGCTCTCCCAATGCGACACGATCCGTCCCGGCCCTAAGGCAACGACCGATAAGCCTTTGAATTTCAACAGTTCTCCCACCCTGTTTTCCGGCGGTTGCCTCCCGACGCATGCGGCTCGTGGTTGATCTCGGGAGCATTCCGTATTCTGCCGTGACCCATCCCAGACCAGAGCCCTTGATGAATGGCGGGACCCGATCCTCGATCGTTGCGGTGCACAGCACGTGAGTATCGCCCATCCGGATCAGGCACGACCCTTCGGCATGTTTCGTCACACCGGTCTCGATGCTCACATCCCGCATATCATTGAGGTTTCGTCCTGACGGTCGCATGGCATGACTCCTTTACATCCCCTGGGACCCCGATACGGGGAGCCGCCGGTAATTCCAACCCCGATTGACCCCGGCGTTCGCACGGCTTTAATTGGTGCGCCCAGAGGCCCCGGATTTCACGGACGGATGACCGACCAGACGCCCAACCTGGATGAACTCAACGACCGCTCCCGCGAGGTTTTTCGTCGGGTCGTCGAAGGCTACCTTGAAAGTGGTGCGCCCGTGGGATCGCGGACGCTGACGCGTAGCCTTTCCGAACAGGTCTCTGCCGCGACGGTCCGCAATGTCATGCAGGATTTGGAGTATCTCGGACTTCTCGACAGCCCGCATATCAGCGCCGGGCGGGTGCCGACGCAGTTGGGACTCCGGCTCTTTGTCGATGGGCTGCTCGAAGTCGGAGATCTCGACGGTGAGGATCAGGCGCGAATCGACGAAACGCTCGGCTCCAACAGCGAAGACGTCCCCGCGGTGCTGGACCGGATCGGTTCTGCGCTTTCCGGTGTGACGCATGGCGCGAGCCTCGTCCTCTCTCCCAAACAGGATGCCGAGATACGCCACGTCGAGTTCGTCTCCCTTGCACCCGACCGAGCCCTGGTTGTGCTGGTCTTCTCGGACGGTCACGTCGAAAACCGCCTCTTTACTCCTCCCGCTGGGCAAACCCCGTCCTCGATGCGGGAGGCGGCGAATTTCGTGAATGCGCTGGCCGAAGGGCGCACGTTGTCGCAACTCTCCAGCACCATCAAGGAGCAGATTGTCCTGCGCCGGCAAGAGATCGACAGCCTCGCCGCCGACATGGTGGAAACCGGTGTCGTCGTCTGGGAAGACCGCGGTGCGGAAACCGAACGACTCATCGTTCGGGGGCGCGGCAACCTCATCGGCGAAGACGGGACCGACGAAGACCTCGACCGGATCAAACACCTTTTTGACGACCTCGAACGCAAACGCGATATCGCCGAATTCCTTGATCTTGCCGAAGGCGGCGACGGTGTGCGCATTTTCATAGGAAGTGAGAACAAGCTTTTCTCACTTTCGGGTTCCTCTCTGGTTGTTTCTCCATATATGAACGCGGACCGAAAGGTCGTCGGGGCGGTCGGGGTCATCGGACCCACCAGATTGAACTATGGACGGATCGTACCGATTGTGGATTACACTGCGCAGCTCGTGGGCCGGATCATATCCGACCGCGGGTGAGCCTCAGGGATGCGAGACATGGCAGCTGAGCAAAAGAGCGAACGGGATTTCATGGAAGAGGTAGCCGCGGAGCTGCGTGGAGACATCGAGGCTCCTGATGAGGTTGTGGACGCCGAGGAGGAAGCCGCGGCTGACGAAGACATTGATGAACTCGTTGCGATGACCCTGGAGCGGGACGACTACAAGGACCGTTGGGTTCGCGCCCTCGCCGAGGCCGAGAACATGCGCAAGCGGGCCGATCGGGACAGGAAGGAGGCCGAGAATTACGGCGGTTCCCGCCTCGCCCGGGACATGCTGTCTGTCTATGACAATCTGTCGCGCGCGCTTTCTGCCGCCAAGGAAGATGGGCAAGAGGTATCGAACGCGCTGCTCGAAGGGATCGATTTGACGATGCGGGAGTTGCTGAATGTCTTCCGCAAGCATGGGATCGAGGTCATCGAACCGGCGGTCGGTGACAGATTCGACCCCAAGTTGCACGAGGCGATGTTCGAGGCACCGCTTCCCGGCACCCGGGCTGGCGACATCATTCAGGTTTCGACGGCGGGCTTCATCCTGCACGACCGCCTTCTGCGCCCGGCACAGGTTGGTGTGAGCTCCACGCCTGGCTGAGGAACGCACCTGGTCGCAGGATTTTTTGCGCGGGCTGCTTGCTGCATCGGGCGCCGCTCGTCGAAGAGACACTGATCCCGGAAAAACCGGAGCGTCAGTCTTCACTGGCCAGGGATTTCAGCTCGTAGATCAGGTTCAGCGCATCGCGCGGTGTCAGATTGTCCGCCATGACCTCTGCCAGCCGCTCCTCGACTGCCGACGACCTGGATGGCGCAGGAACCGGTGCCTGCTTTGCTGAAAACAGCGGCAAGTCGTCGATGAGCCTTGCCTGCCCGCTCCCCTCGCGGTCCTGTTTTTCCAAAGTCTCGAGCACCGCGCGCGCCCGTTCCACGACGGACGTGGGCAGGCCGGCGAGGCGCGCAACCTGTACGCCATAGCTTCCGTCCGCGGTTCCGGGCCGCACTTCATGAAGAAAGATCACTTCGCCGTCCCATTCCTTCACGATCACCGTTGCATTTTCGACGGCGTCGAGCTTTCCGGCGAGCGCCGACATTTCGTGGTAATGGGTCGCAAAAAGCGCCCGGCAGCCATTCACTTCATGAAGGTGTTCCAGCGTGGCCCAGGCGATGGAGAGCCCGTCATAGGTCGCCGTGCCACGCCCGATCTCGTCGAGGATGACCAGTGCCCGATCATCGGCCTGATTCAGGATGGCGGCGGTTTCCACCATCTCGACCATGAAGGTTGACCGTCCGCGGGCAAGATCGTCAGACGCGCCGACCCGACTGAACAGCTGACTGACCATTCCAAGCCGGGCCGTCCGTGCGGGCACAAAGCTTCCGGTCTGCGCCAGGATGGCAATCAGGGCGTTCTGCCTCAGATAGGTCGATTTGCCCGACATGTTGGGTCCGGTCAGAAGGTGGATTCGCGCTTCCGACAAGTTGCAATTGTTGGCCACGAAGGGTTCGCCGGTCTTCTTGAGCGCGGCTTCAACAACAGGGTGACGACCGCCTTCGATGTCAAAGACCCGGCTGTCGTCAATCTGGGGCCTCTGCCAGTCGTTCGAAATCGCAGTTTCGGCAAGGGCGGCATTCAAATCGATTTCGGCAAGACCCCATGAAAGACCGTGAAGCGCGTCGGCGACGTCCAGAATTGCCCGCCTCAGCATGGAATAGACCCGCTTCTCGATTTCCAGCGCTTCGGTCCCGGCGTTCAGGATGCGTTTTTCCAACTCGCTCAACTCGACGGTCGTCCACCGGAGTTGATTGGCGGTTGTCTGGCGATGGATGAAGGTTTCCGGCAGACCGCGCATCGTGGCTTCGTGGGTGGTGGTCGTTTCCACGAAATAGCCAAGGACATTATTGTGTTTGATCTTCAGGCTCTGGATGCAAGTGAGATCCTGATACTGCGACTGAAGCCCGGCAATCACGCTGCGGCCTTCATCCCGCAGTGACCGGGCGCCGTCCAGCGCCTCGTCGTATCCTGTCGCGACGAACCCGCCATCGCGGAGCAAGAGCGGCGGTTCTGCGACAAGTGCCGCATCGAGGAGATCTCGCAGGTCGTCCAGCCCGCCCAGCCCGTCGCGCGCCTCTCGCAAACGGGCGGGCGATGTTTCGGGAATTTGGGTGCGTATCAGGTCTGCAACAACCAAGGAGGCGCGGACCGCCGCCATGTCACGCGGCCCGCCACGGTCCAAGGCAAGTCGGGACAGGGCGCGGTCCATGTCGGCAGCGCTGCGGAGCGTTTCGCGAATATCGGCGCGCAACGCCGTGTGGTTTCGAAAGAAGTCGACGGCGTCGAGACGGGACGAAATCTCGACAAGATCGCAAGACGGAGAGGACAGCCGTTTATGCAAAAGCCGTGCACCGGCGGCGGTCGCGGTTCTGTCGATGGTTGCAAGAAGGGATCCCGCGCGCTTGCCGTCCGGCCCGGTGACCAACTCCAGCGACCGGCGTGTTGCGGCGTCGATTTGCATCACGCCCCGTGGCGCTTCCTGCACCGGAGCGCGCAACAGCGGCAATTGCCCCTTTTGCGTGATTTCGAGGTACTCGACGATGGCAGACATGGCCGCGATTTCGGGTCGGCCAAAGCTGCCGAAAGCCTCCAGCGCCTCGACACCGAAGGTCTGGCACAGGCGCTGTTGTCCGCTTGTGCTGTCAAAGGCAGCGGCACCGAGGGTCGTTACGGAGCCCCCGATCTCAGTCACTATTCCGGCATAACTTGCCGCATTTGCATCGCTCAGAATGACCTCCCGCGCCCCGATCCGCGCGATCTCGGGTCCGAGCCGGACAGGGGCGCAGGGCAAGACCGTGAAGGTACCGGTGGAAATGTCGACGAAAGCCAGCGCGCCATCTCCGCGCACTTCGGCGAAGGCCGCGAGATAGTTGTTGCTGCGGGCATCGAGAAGCGTGTCCTCGGTCAGCGTGCCGGGCGTGACAAGACGGACAACGTCGCGTCGCACGACGGCTTTGGAACCACCCCGCTTCTTCGCCTCTGACGGATCTTCCATCTGCTCGCAGACGGCGACGCGGAATCCCTTGCGGATCAGCGTCAGCAGGTAGCCCTCTGCCGCATGAACCGGCACGCCACACATCGGGATATCCTCGCCGGCGTGTTTGCCGCGCTTCGTCAGGGCGATGTCGAGCGCCTCCGCCGCAGCGACGGCGTCGTCAAAGAACATCTCGTAGAAATCGCCCATCCGGTAGAACAGCAGAGCATCCGGATAGTCCGCCTTTATCCCCAGATACTGCGCCATCATGGGCGTGGCGGCATTCGCGGCCTGACTGCTCATATCCCCCCCGGGCTTTGAGCGCGAAGCCTACAGCCGGGATGTTAGCGACAAAAGCCCGAAATCCCCCTGTTGAAGCCTGCTTGCCCGCGACGTTAACTAGGTCGACCAAGGGAGGCCCAAGAATGGCGAAGCAGCGCATAACCCGGGAAGACGCACTTGCGTTCCACCTCGAACCCACGCCCGGCAAGTGGGAAGTGCAGGCGACCGTCCCCATGACCACGCAGAGGGACCTCAGCCTTGCCTATTCGCCGGGGGTCGCGATCCCCTGCGAGGAAATCGCGGAGAACCCAGAGACAGCCTATGACTACACGGGCAAAGGCAACCTCGTCGCGGTGATTTCGAACGGGACCGCGGTTCTCGGTCTCGGAAACCTCGGCGCGCTGGGCTCGAAACCGGTCATGGAGGGCAAATCGGTTCTCTTCAAACGGTTCGCAGACGTGAATTCCATCGATCTGGAAGTGGATACCGAAGATCCGGACGCCTTCATCAACGCCGTCCGCCTCCTTGGCCCTACCTTCGGCGGTATCAACCTCGAGGATATCAAGGCACCGGAATGCTTCATCATCGAACAGACGCTGAAGGAGCAGATGGACATCCCGGTGTTTCACGATGATCAGCACGGGACGGCCGTGATCTGTGCCGCGGGTCTGGTGAATGCGCTGCAGCTGTCCGGGAAAAGGATCGAGGATGTGAAAATCGTCCTCAATGGTGCGGGGGCTGCCGGCATCGCCTGTATCGAATTGCTGAAATCCATGGGGGCCAGGCACGAGAATTGCATCTGCTGCGATACAAAGGGCGTGATCTACCAGGGCCGGACCGAAGGCATGAATCAATGGAAATCCGCCCACGCGGTCAAGACGGAGCTACGTTCGTTGGACGAGGCCATGCATGGCGCAGACGTGTTTCTCGGTGTCAGTGTCAAAGGTGCTGTCACGCCCGAGATGGTGGCAAGCATGGCGGACAACCCGGTCATCTTTGCCATGGCGAACCCCGACCCCGAGATCACACCGGAAGACGCACACGCCGTCAGAGTGGATGCGATAGTTGCCACTGGCCGGTCGGACTACCCAAATCAGGTAAACAACGTGCTCGGCTTTCCCTACCTGTTTCGCGGGGCGCTCGACATCCATGCCCGCGCGATCAACGATGACATGAAGATCGCCTGCGCCCGGGCCCTTGCCGATCTGGCGCGAGAGGAGGTGCCGGACGAGGTCGCCTTGGCGTATGGTCGCAAGCTGACCTTTGGTCGGGACTACATCATTCCCACGCCCTTTGACCCGAGACTGATTCACCGCATTCCGCCTGCGGTGGCGCGTGCCGGGATGGAAACGGGCGTTGCCCGCCGTCCGATCATCGACATGGAAGCCTACGAGCACGGGTTGAAAACCCGGATGGATCCGACGGCCAGCATTTTGCGCGGCATCACCAACCGGGCCAGAGCGGCGCAAGCGACGATTGTCTTCGCCGAGGGCGATGACCCGCGTGTTCTCCGGGCGGCGGTCTCCTATCAGCGCAGTGGCTACGGCCGCGCGCTGGTGGTGGGCCGCGAACAGGATGTGAAGGACAAGCTCGAGGCCGAAGGACTTGGCGATGCGGTCCGCGAATTGCGGATCGTGAATGCCGCCAACACCGACTATCTCGATACCTACAAGGACTTTCTCTACGCCCGGCTTCAGCGAAAGGGGTTCGACCGGCAGGATATTCACCGGCTCGCCGCCCGCGATCGGCACGTCTTTGCGTCCTTGATGCTGGCTCACGGCCATGCCGACGGAATGGTGACGGGGGCCACTCGAAAATCGTCCCACGTCTTGGACCTGGTGAATCATGTTTTCGACGCGCGGCCGAAGGATGGCGCGGTTGGTGTCTCGGCCGTCCTGTCAAAGGGTCGGATTGTTCTGATCGCCGACACTCTGGTTCACGAATGGCCTGACGAAAATGACCTTGCCGATATTGCCGAACGCGGTGCGGCGGTGGCTCGAACATTGGGCCTGACCCCTCGCGTGGCGTTCTGTTCCTTCTCGACATTTGGTTATCCGGTCAGCGAGCGGGCGACGAAGATGCACGTGGCCGCAACGGTTCTTGACCGCCGCGGCGTGGATTTTGAATACGAAGGCGAGATGACCGTCGATGTCGCGATGAATGCACAGGCGGCCGAAGCCTATCCGTTTTCGCGCCTGACCGGGCCGGCGAACGTCCTCGTTGTTCCGGCGCGGCACTCGGCGTCGATCTCGGTGAAGCTGATGCAGGAAATGGCCGACGCCACAGTCATCGGTCCGATCCTCGCCGGGGTCGATAAACCGATTCAGATCTGTTCGACGGTGTCCAAGGCCAACGACATTCTGAACATGGCCATCATCGCCGCCTGCAACGTGACCTAGTCACTTAACGGATTCGGTGCGTCCTTCCAGAGTGACCGACCCATCGTCGCCAAAGCTGAATTCATAAGTCCAGAGGTCGCGGGCCTCTTCCCGTGAAATCGTGGCCTCATACGTGGTTGTGCTGGTCTGCCGCAGGGATGTGATGCCGCCACCGGCCTCCATCGGGTAGGATTTTCGGATGTCGGCCATGATGGCCTCATAGACGCAGATGGAACGGTCGATACCGGTCATGGCGCATTCCTTTGTCTGATTTGCGCGGGCCAGCGGCCCGAAAAACAACAGGGCCACCGCCGCTCCTGCGGCGAAGAGAGGCGAAATCCGTAGCGCACGTGTCATGGCGCCACGACCCGGGGCGCTGTCACTCGCGTCCCTGCGGTGATTTCTGCTGGCGTCCGTGGATAATGGCGGCGCATCATCACTTCCCAGAACCGTGTGCCTTCAACTGGCCCCAGACCCATTAGTGCCGCGATGGTCGCCTGGCTCAGCGAGGCCGCGGTGTTTGACCGACCTGTTGCCTCGTTGAACGCAAAGCGGCGCATGGCCTTTTGCCAAGGCTGCCCGTGTTCCCGGCGCAGTTGCATCCCTTGACCCATGACCGAGTTCTGGTTGTGATCCGTCAGGCCGTAACACGCGGAAGCGTTGGTGTTGCCTGTCGTGGGACAATGGGCTTCGCCTTCGTCGACATGGCCAAGCCCAAGCAGATGTCCCACCTCGTGGACGTGGGCCCGTTGCATGATCGGGGTGCCATCATCGTTGACGCCCTTGCGGGTAGACCGGATATCGAGGCTGTCATAAAGCGTCGAATGGGAACCAAACCAGGTTTCGCTCGCGGCGAGCCGGACCACGTCGATCGTGTGGTGGTTGTTGATGGCGGTGCCGTCCTGAGCGATGATCCGCATCTTGCAGTAGACGTTTGGGATGTAGGTGACGCCGCCTTCCTCAAAAGCAAATAGTCTGCTGGGGTTGAGTAGCCAGAACTTGCCATTCCAGAAACTCTGCGCGGTTCGCGTGAAGGCTGATTTCCACGAGGCCCATGCCCCGTCGGACCAACTCCGGATGTTCCGCGTGGGCTCGGTGGCATCGCCGTAGTCGTGGTAGGTTCCGGTGGCCGCGCCGCCTGCGGGGTTGATCTGATTGAAGCCCAGACGGAGGATCAAGGTGAGATCCATGTTGTTCTGAGCGTCGCAAACATCGGTGTCCAGTTCGGCATCGAACTTGGAAAACTGAATCGTCGTTTTCATATCAATCACCAAAATTAGAAAATAATGTCCCAAGGACAGCATGGGACGCAGATTCGAACAAGTCTGATGATGATGAGATCGGCCTGACGGACCGGCACAGGAGGACACAGCCCCATGACGATTTGGAACCTCGGCTCGATCAATGCTGATTTCGTCTATTCCGTTCCGCATATTCCGGCACCGGGAGAGACCCTGGCGTCGACGGGCCGGCAAGTCTACCTGGGTGGCAAGGGCACCAACATGTCCGTCGCCGCCGCGCGGGCCGGGGCCCATGTGCGCCATGTCGGTGCGGTTGGCGCGGACGGGCGCTGGGCGGTTGAACGGCTGATGGAGTACGGTGTCGACACGCGCCACATTGCCGAGATCGGGACCGAGACTGCGCAGGCCATCATCGCGGTCGATACGAGGGGCGAAAACTCGATCATTCTGCACCCCGGCGCAAATCACGTCGTGCCATCGGATGTGGTTCGATCCGCTCTCTCCGAGGCGGGGACCGGCGACATCGCGGTGTTCCAGAACGAGACCAACCAGCAGGCCGAGTTTGCTGTTTTGGCATCGGAAATGGGATTGCGTGTCTGTTACGCCGCGGCACCGTTCGATGCGGAGAAGGTCGCGGCGGTTCTGGGCGACCTCGATTTCCTCATTCTGAATGCCGTGGAAGCCGCGCAGTTGGAGCAAGCAACCGGCAAAAGGCCGCAGGACCTCGGCGTTGCGGATGTGGTTGTGACCCTCGGCGCAGACGGCGCCCGTTGGTTCGGGGCCAAAGGAACTGTGGAGGTTCCGTCCTTGCCGGTTGAGCCCGTCGATACGACCGGGGCCGGAGATACGGTGACGGGGTACATCCTCGCGGGTCTGGACCGGGGTATGCCGATGGAACAGGCGCTCGGTCTCGCGATGCGGGCGGGCGCGCTCATGGTCACGCGGCATGGGACAGCTGACGTGATCCCCGATCTGTCAGAAGTTCAGGCGTTTCGGGCCTAGGTGCCCCGTCGCGCTATCCGGCAAACGGCGCGTCAGAGCCCCAAAGTTGCCGGACGCGTTCGTCTCGGCCGCAGGCATCGCGGTAGAATTTGTAGGCCTCGGCCTGACTTTTTGGTCCGCGCCGGGTCAGCACGATATCCCGACCCTTGTAATAGTCCTGATGGTAGTCTTCGGCCTCGTAAAACGCGCTGGCTTGCAGTAGCGGCGTCACGATGTTCCGGCCAAGTTCGGATTGAGCGGCCGACTTCGCGGCCTCTGCTGCGGCAAGTTCGGCATTGTCAGAGACGAAAATCGCTGTGCGGTAGCTGTCGCCCCGGTCGCAGAACTGGCCAACGGCATCGGTCGGATCGATGAATCGGAAAAAGAGATCCAGCAGCTGGCGATAGCTGACCCGGTCTGCGTCATATCGAATGCGTACGGCTTCGTAATGGCCCGTATCGCCGCCGGTAACCTGCCGGTAGGTGGGGTTGGCAGTGGTACCGCCGGTGTAACCGGACACGACCTCGGAGACGCCGACAACCCTTTCGAAGTCGGCCTCAACGCACCAGAAACAGCCGCCTGCAACGATCATGTCCTGCATATCGCGCGCGTCGCTGCGGGTCGGGCACAGAGCGATGGTGCCGAGAATGAGCGTGGCAAGGACGCCAGCCTTGAGATCGGTAAGGGTCATCGGTCCCATCCTTTCAGAACTCCAGTTACAGTGCGTTCGCTGCCAGCGGTGTGGCAACACACCGGCCCGTGATGTCACGCGGCTTTTACCGCTTGGAACAATTCGCCTCGCCACCTAGCGTGGCGGTGAACGGAGGGACCTGACATGCGTATCGCCATGTGGTCGGGACCGCGAAACCTGTCGACCGCGATGATGTATGCATTCGCGGCACGCCCTGATTTTGCTGTCCTGGACGAGCCGTTCTATGCGGCCTACCTCCTGGCGTCCGGCGCCGATCATCCCATGCGAGAAGTCGTGTTACAGAGCCACGAATCCGACCCGACGAAGGTTGCCGGACGGTGCGTTGGCCCGATCCCGGAGGGCAAAACAAACCTCTACATGAAACATATGGCCCACCACATGGTGCCTGGACTTCCGCTGGATTGGGCGGAGGAGTGCGTGAACGTTCACCTGATCCGCCACCCGGCCCGCGTGATCGCAAGCTACGCTGCCAAGCGGGAGACGGTAACCGCTCATGACATCGGCTACAGGCGCCACCTCGAGATCTTCCGCCAATTTCCGGGCCCGGTTGTCGACAGTGACGACATCCGCTTGAACCCTCACGCGACGCTATCCCGGCTTTGCGAGGTCATCGGACTGAATTTCGATCCGGCGATGTTGAAATGGCCGGTTGGGCCCAAACCGTTCGATGGGGTTTGGGCGGCGCACTGGTATGGCGCGGTTCACGACAGTGGCGGGCTTATCGCGTCAAAGCCAACTCCACTGCCGGAGGTGCCTGATCATCATGCGCTATTGGATGAGGTCCTGCCCCTCTTCAAAGAGCTGGCCCAAAATCGGCTCTAGCGAGGATGCCATAGCTGACGAACCTCGGCGCGATCTCCACACTCCATAGCTCCAAAAAACCGCAGCATGTGCGTCCTCGCCCGCGATCTAGAGGGCACAGGCGGATACCTATTCAGCCCTTCAACCGCCTGTTGCGTGCGGCGATTAGCTTCAGGCGCAGGGCGTTGAGCTGGATGAACCCGGCGGCGTCGGACTGGTCGTAGGCGCCCATGTCCTCCTCGAAAGTTACGTGGGCCTCGGAATAGAGCGAATGGTCGGACCAGCGGGCGACGGTTCGGGCGGAGCCTTTGTAGAGCTTGACGCGGACCGTGCCGCTGACGTGCTCCTGGCTTTTGTCGATGGCGGCTTGCAGCATCTCGCGCTCAGGGGAGAACCAGAAGCCGTTGTAGATCAGCTCCGCATAGCGAGGCATGAGCGAATCCTTGAGGTGGCCCGCGCCGGAATCGAGGGTGATCTGTTCGATGCCGCGATGCGCCTCCAGCAGGATCGTGCCGCCGGGGGTTTCGTAGATGCCGCGGGACTTCATGCCGACAAAGCGGTTTTCGACAAGGTCGAGGATGCCGACGCCGTGCTTGCCGCCCAACTCGTTGAGCCGGGTGAGGACGGTCGCGGGGGACATCGCCTCGCCATTGATCGCCACGGCGTCGCCGGCCTCGAAGGTGATCTCGACCATCTCCGGCGTATCGGGGGCCTCTTCGGGCCGGGCGATGCGTTGCAGCACGTAGTCAGGGGCCTCTTCGGCCGGGTTCTCGAGGACCTTGCCCTCGGATGAGGTGTGCAGCAGGTTCGCATCAACCGAAAACGGCGCCTCGCCGCGCTTGTCCTTGGCGATGGGTATCTGGTGCTGCTCCGCAAACTCCAGCAGCCGGGTGCGCGAGCCAAGGTCCCATTCCCGCCACGGTGCGATGACCTTGATCTCGGGGTTGAGTGCGTAGGCGCTGAGTTCGAAGCGCACCTGGTCATTGCCCTTGCCGGTCGCGCCATGGCTGACCGCATCGGCACCGGTTTCAGCGGCGATCTCGACGAGACGCTTGGAGATCAGGGGCCGTGCGATGGATGTTCCCAAAAGGTAGAGGCCTTCATAGAGCGCATTGGCACGGAACATCGGGAAGACGAAGTCGCGGACGAATTCTTCCCGCACATCTTCGATGTAGATGTTCTCGGGCGCGATCCCCAGCATCTCGGCCTTCTTGCGGGCGGGCTCCAGCTCTTCGCCCTGACCGAGATCGGCGGTGAAGGTCACGACATCGCAGCCATATTCGGTCTGCAGCCATTTCAGGATGATCGAGGTGTCGAGGCCGCCGGAATAGGCAAGAACAACCTTTTTGGGTGCGGACATGGCAGGGGCTCCTTGAATATCGGGCGTCCTCTAGCGCCAAGGTAAACGCGGGGCAAGGGAGGCCTGCGTTGACTTGAGGCGGGACCTCTGCAATCTCGGCGGTTCATTTCATCAGGTGTTTGTCATGGCCTTCGAACTGCTCAAACATGCGATCAACATGATCCTTACTCATATCGGGGAGGCGATTAAGGCTTCCGCGGTCCCCTTGGTCATCCTTCTGGGGCTCGCCTTTGCGGTTGGCGGGACGTTTGCCGACCTAGCGGCAATGGACCCGACCATGATGTCACCCGCGGATATCGACTACGGGTCCATTCTGTTTTCGTCGATCGTCATGTTGGCGGCGTATCTAATCCTCTTTGGCTGGCTGGCGGTCAGCTGGCATCGCTTCATCCTCCTGGGTGAACGTCCCAATGCCGTGCCGCAGTTCGCGGGCAAGAACGTAGGCGCCTATATCCTTCAACTGATCATGCTTTTTGTCGTGCTCATCGGGGTCGGTCTTGTCATTGGGATTGTCGGGGGGTTGCTTGGGTCGATCATCCCCGGATTGAGCCTGCTGGTAAGCCTTGCATTGGTCCTGATCCTCGGGATCGCGTATTTGCGGTTGGCCCTGACCCTGCCCGCAGTCGCAGTCGGTGAGAGATTGGATCTAATGGAGGCCTGGAACCGGACAAAGCCTCATGCCGGAACCTTTGTTGGAATCTTCTTTCTGCTGGCCCTGCTGCGAATCGTCGTGGCGCTTCCCGGACTGTTGTTGAGCTCTGTCGGGCTGGGAATAATCGCGACTGGTGTCGATGTTGTCGCGACGTGGTTCACGCTGATGGTTGGCGTGGGGATTCTTACCACGCTCTATGGTCACATCATCGAAGGGCGTGAGCTCAACTAGAACCTGTCTTTTGCCGCACGGATGGCGGCAAAAACCTCCACATCAGATGCGACGGGCATCTTCATGGCGGCCTTCACCTCAGGCATGTCGGCCCGGAGGAAGGGGTTGGTGGCCAATTCCACGGATAACAGCTCCGGAACCGTCCATTCGCCTTGCGCGCGTTTTGCATCGACCTGAGCGGCGCGTTCGCCGAGCGCGCTGTTGTCACGCTCCACGGTGACGGCGAACCTCGCGTTGGCCGCCGTGTATTCGTGGCCCGAGCAGACCAACGTGTCGCCGGGTAGCGCGCGGAGCTTGCACAAGCTGCTCCACATCTGCTCCGGAGTGCCTTCGAACAGTCGTCCGCAGCCCAGCGCCATCAGACTGTCAGCCGAGAACAAAACCTTGGCATTGGGCAGGTAATAGGCAAGGTGGCCAATTGTGTGTCCGGGGACATCGATCACCTCCAGCGGTTCCCCGAACAGCTCGGCCGTTCCCGGAACCAAGGCGCGGTCGAGGTCCGGCAGGCGGTCCGCATCAGCGGCGGCACCCCAGACCTGTGCGCCCCGCTCGCGCAACTCCGGCACCGCTTCGATGTGATCGTGGTGGTGGTGGGTCAGCAGGAGCACATCCGGTGTGAGCGCCTCGCGATCGAGAAAGGTGAGTATCGGCGCTGCCTCAGGTGCGTCCACCACCGCTGTGCCGTTGGGTCCCGTCAGGACAAAGGCAAAGTTGTCAGTCCGGCAGGGGATCGTGTGCAGTTGATATGTCATGGACCTGAGCATGACACTTGCTAAGGTCCGGTCAAGTGTGAGCAATCCAACGACCTTATGCATCTCGACGTCCAAGACTTGCGAAACTTCTACTACCGAAGCCGCGTGGGCCGCGCCGCCCAGACGGTGATCCGTGACGAGTTGCGCCGCGAATGGCCCAAGGTCACCGGCATGACCGTGGTCGGGTTCGGATTCGCGGTGCCGTTATTGCGGCCCTACCTGGACGAAGCCCGGCGGGTCATCGGTTTGATGCCGGGACCGCAGGGGTGCCTTCCCTGGCCTGCGTCGAGGCAAAATGTCAGCGTCTTGTGCGAGGACAGGTTGTGGCCCTTGCAGGGTGGGACCGTGGACCGGTTGGTGATGCTGCACGGGCTGGAGACATCGGATCACCCCAGCGCCGTGCTCGACGAGGCCTGGCGGGTCCTGTCCCCCGAAGGTCAGCTTGTGGTGGTCGTGCCGAACCGGTCGGGTCTCTGGTCGCGGTCGGATGCCACGCCTTTCGGCTACGGGCGGCCATATACGATGACACAGCTGGATAATCAGTTGCGGTCTCATCGATTTGTGGTCGACAGTACGGCTTCGGCCTTGTTCCAGCCGCCGTCCGCCAAACGGGGCTGGAGACGCGTGGCGGCTGCCTTGGAGGGCGTTGGCCGGCATATTCCTGTGTTTCGCGCCGGCGGCGTGCTGATCGCAGTTGCGTCCAAGCAGGTCAGTGCGCCGACCCGGCCCGGTCTGCCCGAAGCGGTTCGCCGTCCGCTCCGGGCGCTGGAGGGAATCGGTCAGCCACTACCGACCCCCACTCGGCGCAATAGCTGATTGCCTCGGTTATGCTGCACTTGCAGCAAGCCCCGGTCGAAAAATGGCGCGCCAGATTGACGCGCACGCCCCGCGGAGCCCGCGCGCAGCCCTAATTCAAAGGGTCATTCCTCGATTCCATCTGTCTTCACAACGACGCGATCTTGGCGGTTGCCGTAACAGGGACCCTCTGCTACATCCCCCCTGATTTTGCGGCCCGTATCAATCGTGGCCGGGAGGACGCTGCCCTGACTGCACCCTGATCCGCTTGCTTGCGGGGCTCGGGACCGCTGAGGGGCGGCCAACATATCGGAAGGGTGGACGTGTCCGAACCAGCTTCGATTTCATCCGGCATCGCAAGCCGCTATGCCGCTGCGGTGTTTGACATCGCCTCCGAGGACAAGGCGCTTGATGCGCTGGAAGCCGACATTACCAATCTCGAAGAGGCCCTCGGCGTCAGCGCCGACCTGCGCGAGATGATTTCTTCCCCGATCCACAGCCGCGACGATCAGCAGGCCGCCATAGGCGCGGTGGCTGAGAAACTCGGTCTGTCGGGGACTTTGACCAACACGCTGCGGCTCATGGCGTCGAAGAGACGGCTCTTTGTCGTGCCGCAGATGCTCGCCACCCTGCGCGCGCGCCTCTCTGAGGCCCGTGGCGAGGTGACCGCGGAAGTAACCAGTGCCAAGGCGCTTTCCGACGAACAGGTCGAGAAACTCAAAGACACGCTCAAGGCCAAGGTTGGTTCTGACGTGAATATCAAGGCAAGCGTTGATGAGAGCCTCATCGGCGGTCTTGTCGTCAAGCTGGGCTCCAGAATGATCGACACGTCGATCCGTTCGAAACTGGCCCAACTCCAGAACACCATGAAAGAGGTCGGATAATGGCGATCCAAGCTGCAGAAATTTCTGCGATTCTGAAGGACCAGATCAAGAACTTTGGTCAAGAGGCCGAAGTGGCCGAAGTGGGCCGCGTGCTGAGCGTCGGCGACGGGATCGCCCGGGTTTACGGGCTCGACAACATTCAGGCCGGCGAGATGGTCGAATTCCCCGGTTCCGTCATGGGCATGGCGCTGAACCTCGAGAGTGACAACGTGGGTGTCGTGATCTTCGGCTCCGACCGGGACATCAAGGAAGGCGACACCGTCAAGCGGACCAACGCCATCGTGGACGTGCCGATCGGCGACGGCCTGTTGGGTCGGGTCGTCGACGGCCTTGGAAATCCGATCGACGGCAAAGGCCCGATCGAAGCCGATAGCCGCGGCGTCGCGGACGTCAAGGCCCCCGGCATCATCCCGCGGAAATCCGTTCACGAGCCTATGGCCACCGGCCTCAAGTCCGTCGACGCGATGATCCCGATTGGCCGCGGCCAGCGC
This sequence comes from uncultured Rhodobacterales bacterium, assembly GCA_964391555.1. Lineage (GTDB taxonomy): Bacteria > Pseudomonadota > Alphaproteobacteria > Rhodobacterales > Rhodobacteraceae > JAMWZF01. The sequence goes on along the minus strand of CAYMMT010000010.1, from coordinate 362 downwards.
GAGTTGATCATTGGCGACCGTCAGACCGGCAAGACGGCCATCGCTCTCGACACCATCCTGAACCAGAAGTCCTATAATGACGCTGCGGGCGACGACGAGAGCCAGAAGCTCTACTGCGTCTACGTGGCCGTGGGCCAGAAGCGGTCTACTGTGGCGCAGCTCGTAAAGCGTCTCGAAGAAAGCGGTGCGATGGACTACTCCATCGTTGTCGCCGCCACCGCGTCGGACCCGGCGCCGATGCAGTTCCTCGCTCCCTATGCCGCCACGGCCATGGCCGAGCATTTCCGCGACAACGGCCGCCACGCGCTCATCATCTACGATGACCTGTCCAAGCAGGCCGTGGCCTACCGTCAGATGTACCT
>CAYMMT010000009.1:34397-36350 GCA_964391555.1 uncultured Rhodobacterales bacterium | reverse complement strand
TCTAGCACCGGGGCATCCGAGCCAGACCCGTTTTGGGGACAGGGTCCGCGGACGAATATGATCCCGAGGCCCACTTTGGTTTGCCGCGCGCTGGGCTGGCAACGCGGCTCCCCAGCCGCGGGCAACGCCACGGCGACCGGAACTGGACGACAGATCACTGCCGCCTTTTCGTTCGCAAGGTCGGATCCGCTCTTGTCGGATCCTCGGGCCATGGATGCTTCGGATACCGGCCCCGCATGTCCTTTCGCACGTCGGCGTAGGATGTTGCCCAGAAACCCGGCAGGTCTGTCGTGACCTGAACCGGCCGGCCGGCGGGGGACAGCAGCGTCAGCTTGAGCGCGCGCCCTCCGACCACGGGGTGAATTGTCTGACCAAAAAGCTCCTGCAGCCGCAGCGCGACGGTTGGCGGATCGGATCCATAGTCGATTGGCACCTTGCGACCAAGCGGGGTCACGAAATGTTGGGGAGCCACCCGATCAAGCGCCTGCCGGGTCGGCCAGTCCAGCATCATCTCGAGGGCAGGCAAGAGGTCAAAGGAGTGCCAAGCGGACGCGGTGTCGATGCCGGCCAGGTGCGGAAAGAGCCAGTCTTCCAGATTGTCCATCAGGGCTGTGTCGGACATGTCTGGGAGGTCAACGCCGCCCGCGCGCGCCAGTTGCACGCGCGCCTGAAGCCGGGCCGCCGGCCCGGTCACGCTCAGGCCCAACTGGCGAACACCTTCAAGCATGGCCAATGCCACTGCCTCTTGCGGGACATCGCGCCAGCGGCGTTCCGAAAGAGAAACGGCCCCAAGCATTTCCCGCTCCTGCGCCACAACCCGGTTGTCCCGTTTCGACCAGCGACAGACCCTCTCACATTTGATCCGGTCCGCCGCGATTTCCCGAACATCGGCTTCGCTGATCTCGACGGCGCGCCGGATGCGGGCTTCCCGCCCTCCGCCGTCGAGGTCGGGCACGACGAGGAATCCGCTGTTGGCCAACGCATCGTCAGCATCGAGAACCGACCCGCGCCCACCCGAAAGGAGGTACCGGGGCGTCTCACCGGGCCGCCGCTTTCCGATGCGGTCGGGATATGCGAGCGCCGCCATCTGCCCGACGCTCAGACCGCTGGAGGTGCGCGGCATCATGCGGGCCAGTCGGTTCGCCTCGTCCCGCAGGCGTTTCGGGGCCGAGCCGTCGCGAAACCCTCGCAGCCGCCGCCCCAGATCCGCTCCATGTCCCGGCATCGGGTCCCTGTCTGACAGGAGGGCGGCGAGCGGCGCCGCGTCCGGCCCCGCGATCTCTAGCATATGGGCCAGTCGGGGATGCAACGGATGGGCCGCGATCCGTGTGCCATGGGGGGTGATCCGGCCTTCGGTGTCCAAGGCCGCCAGATCTCGCAGCAGCGTCCGCGCCACTGACATGGCGCCCTCGGGCGGCGGCGTGAGAAAGGCCAGGTCCGCGCTGCCCCATTGCGCCAAGTCCAGCGCCAGCCCCGAGAGGTCGGCCTCTGCGATCTCTGGCGCGGGATAGCTCGGGCGAGCGCCCTCTTCAGCCTTGGCCCAGAGACGATAGCACCACCCCGGGGCCACACGTCCGGCACGGCCGGTTCGCTGGGTGAGTTCTGCCGTCGTCGCGGCCTCTGTCACGAGGCGCGACATCCCGGTGCCCGGATCGAACCGCGCCCGTCGCGCAAGGCCCGCGTCCACGACGACACGAATGTCGTCGATGGTCAGCGAGGTTTCGGCGATCGAGGTGGCCAGAACGACCTTTCGGCCCTGCGTGACCGGCGCAATCGCGACCTGCTGCCGCGCAAAAGGCAGGGCTCCGTAGAGTTCACGAATGACGACACCCTCGATCTTGCCCAACGCCGCAGCGACCTCCCGGATTTCCCGCTCCCCGGGCAGGAACGCGAGGACGCCGCCCGCCGTTTCGGCCAGCGCCAGTCGTATGAGGCCGGCCATGTCCGGCGCGA
>CAYMMT010000009.1:0-34297 GCA_964391555.1 uncultured Rhodobacterales bacterium | reverse complement strand
GCGCGTCCAGCGTGGCCGACATGACCAGGATCAGGAGATCAGACCGCAAGGCCTGACGCACTTCCCACGCAAGGGCCAGCCCGAGGTCGGCGTTCAAAGACCGTTCGTGGAACTCGTCGAAGATGAGGCACGATATGCCGGGCAGGTCCGGATCTGACTGCAACATGCGCGTCAGTACGCCCTCCGTCACCACCTCGATCCGCGACCCGGTCCGGGTGTCGCCGCGCATCCGGTAGCCCACCCTTTGACCAACCGGTTCGCCGAGACTGCTGGCCAACCGCTCCGCCGCTGCCCGCGCCGCGAGCCTGCGCGGCTCCAGCAGGATGATCTTGCCATCGGGAATCACCTCCAGGAGCGCAAGCGGGACCCGTGTGGTCTTGCCGGCGCCCGGCGGCGCCTGCAGGACCAGCCGCCCCGCTTTGAGCAAGACCCGGGAGATTTCGGGCAAAAGCGGATCGATTGGCAGGTCCACCCTCGTTCCCTTTCTCAGAGTTCCGGTCCACGACACCGTGGGCCACGGATTTCGCCCGAAATCCGAGCACGATTTTCGCCCCGAAAATCGGGTCCGCTCAGAGTGTCTCGGGCTGGGGCATGCCGAGGATATGGTAGCCGCCGTCGACATGCACGATTTCCCCGCTCGTGCAGGCACCCGCGTCCGACGCGAGCCAGACCGCAGTGCCGCCCACAGCCTCCAACGTCGCATTTGCCCGCAGGGGCGCGTTGGCATCGGTATGCTTGAAGGTCTTGCGCGCTCCGCCGATGGCAGCGCCTGCAAGGGTCTTCATCGGTCCCGGCGACAACGCATTCACCCGGATCCCCTGAGGACCGAGGTCATTGGCAAGGTACCGCGTCGACGCTTCAAGCGCGGCTTTTGCCACTCCCATCACATTGTAATAAGGAATAACCTTCTGGCTGCCCTGATAGGTGAGCGTAATCAGGGCGCCGCCGTCCGGCATCAACGCCGATGCGCGACGGGCCACATCGATGAAGGAGTAGCAGGAGATGTTCAGTGAATGGCTGAAGTTGCCGCGGCTTGTGTTCATGAACCGACCCGTCAACTCCGCCTTGTCCGAGAACGCGATGGCATGGACCACGAAGTCGAGCGTTCCCCACCGCTCCTGAAGTGCGCCGAAACACCGGTCCATTCCGGCGTCATCGGTCACATCGGCGTCAACGAGAAAGTCGCTCCCGACGCTTTGGGCGAGCGGTCGCACCCGCCGCTCCAACGCTTCACCCTGATAGGAAAAAGCCAGCTCGGCGCCGGCCTTGTGCATCGCGCTTGCGATGCCCCAGGCGATGGAGCGGTCATTGGCGACCCCCATGATCAGGCCGCGTTTGCCGGCAAGCGAAATCGTCATCACGCGCCCTCCCTGTATCGGGACAAGAGCATCGACCCGTTGGTCCCGCCAAAGCCGAATGAGTTCGTCATCACCGTATCGAGCCCCGCCCGCTCGACAAAGGCAGTTGCAATTTCCTTCGCGTCCAGCGCGGGATCGAGCGTCTGCACGTTGATCGACGGGGCGATGAAGTCGCCCTGAAGCATCAACAGACAGAAAATGGCTTCGAGCGCCCCTGCGGCGCCCTGGGCATGGCCCGTCATCGATTTCGTGGAACTGATGGGCGGTGTCGTCCCCTCGCCAAAGACCCGGCGGACGGCTTCTACTTCACCCACGTCGCCAACCGGCGTCGATGTGCCGTGGGCATTGATATAACTGACCGCTCGCCCCTCGGGCAGTGTCGCGAGAGCCCCCCGCATCGCGCGTTCCCCGCCTTCGCCCGATGGGGCAACCATGTCATGGCCGTCCGAGGTGGCCGCGAACCCGGTGACCTCGGCCAGGATCGGAGCGCCGCGGGCGAGCGCCCGATCAAGGCTTTCCAGAACAACCATGCCCCCACCACCGGCGATGACGAAGCCGTCCCGGTCGGCGTCGAAAGCGCGGGACGCCTGTTGCGGCGTGTCGTTGAACTTCGACGACATTGCCCCCATCGCGTCGAAGAGGCACGACAGCGTCCAGTCGAGCTCTTCCGCGCCACCCGCGAACATCACGTCCTGCGCCCCCAGTGCAATCTGCTGGGCCGCCATGCCGATGCAGTGCAAAGAAGTCGAACAGGCCGAGGTGATGGAGAAGTTCATCCCCTTGATGCGGTAGGCCGTGGCGAGGTTCGCCGAAATTGTCGAGGACATGCATTTCGGGACTGCAAATGGCCCGATACGTTTTGGCGAGCCCTTTTCGAGCACGGTCTGGTGCGCGGCAAACATCGCGCTGGTTGACGGGCCGCCCGATCCGGCGATGAGACCCGTCCCCGGGTTCACCACGTCCGCCTCCGACAGCCCCGCCTGAGCGATGGCCTGACCCATGGCGATATGCGCGTAGGCCGCTCCGGGTCCCATGAAGCGCAGGGTCCGTTTGTCAACGTGCTCGGCCGGATCGATCTTGAGCGTCCCGGCGATCTGGCTGCGAAAGCCGTGTTCGGCCATCTGAGCCACGGCTTCTATTCCGGACAGACCCGATTTGAGGCTCTCGGTGACTTCCGCGGCCGAGTTCCCGATGGGCGAGACAATGCCCAGTCCCGTGACAACGACCCGTCTCATGAACGACCTTCTGGGGCGACGTAGCGCATGGGCGCTCCTTTCCATAGCTTCACGCGTGTTTAGGACAGGCGAGAAAGCCGGGGCAAGCGAGAAGCGCAGGCGATGCGGCTGTGACGCCGGGGACTTCCGAGGACCTCGGGGTTGCATGGCCGGGCAACAAGTCTTGGCGCGGGCGGAGCCGTCAGGCGTCGGACAGGACCACCTTCATGTCCTTGACGACGTAGATCTCTTCTCCGTCGGCTTCGACACGACCGTCTGCCACACCCATCGTCAGGCGACGCGTTTGCAGAGCTTTCGTGAAATCCACGTAATAGGTCAGCATCTTCCGATCGGGGCGGACCATGCCGGTGAGCTTGACCTCACCCACGCCAACCGCCATGCCGCGGCCCGTCCAGCCCCGCCATCCGAGGTTGAAACCCGTCAGCTGCCACAGCCCATCGAGACCGAGGCAGCCGGGCATGATCGGGTTTCCGGGAAAGTGACAGTCGAAGAACCACAGGTCGGGCTGGATGTCGAACTCCGCGACCACATGGCCTTTCCCATGGGGCCCCTCATCGCCCGAGATATCCGTGATCCGATCCATCATCAGCATCGGCGGCTCGGGCAACTGCGCGTTGCCGGGTCCGAAAAGCTCGCCCCGGGCGCATTTCAGAAGATCGTCGCGGTCGAACTGGCGTGGGAAATCGGCCATGAATGCTTGCGTTCCTTCTTGCAAAGGGCAAAGCAGTTGCCCTCCGGGAGGGCCCGGCCTGTCCCGCGCTTGGACACTGCCTCTAGCATCGGGCCGCGCGAAAGGGCAAGGGCGACACAGTTGGCTGGCCAATGCGACCACGGGAACGTGTTGAATAACGAGGCCCCGCTGACATATTATATGCAAGAAGCAGCCAAGGGCCTGAGGTATGACTGCACAGCTGAGCCAGACGCGCGCGACAGATTGGCTTGCCGGGGCCGGTCTCCGACCAACCCGGCAACGCAGGGCGTTGGCGCGCTTGCTCGTCGGCGACGGCCGGGACCGCCATGTGACGGCGGAGAGCTTGTTTGAAGCGGCCTCCGAGAACGGTGAAAAGGTTTCGTTGGCGACGGTTTACAACACGCTGCGGGCGTTCTGCGAGGCCGGTCTGCTGCGAGAGATCGTGGTTGATGGATCGCGCAGCTACTTCGACACCAACATGTCCGATCACCCACACTTCTTCTGGGAAGACAGCGCGATGTTGACCGACGCGCCGGCCGATGAACTCGAGATTGCTCGGCTGCCCCGCGTCCCGGATGGAGCCGAAGTGGCGAAAGTCGATGTCGTGATTCGGCTGCGCCGCCGTTAAGCGTCCCGCGAAGCCGCGGCTAAGTGTCATTTTCGGCCATTTGGGGGCTGGCGTTCATGGTTCGTTAACCTTTTCCTGAAGACATTGTGACCATGAGCATTTTGCGATTTCCGAGCCTGCCGGGCGAAAGTCATTTCTTTACCGTTCGGTTGTCCGATCCCACTTCGGAGGCGCTGATTGAGCATATTGATTTGCTGCGTGTTTCCGTGGCCCTGGCGCAAAAACAGATGCCATTCCAAATCCGTGCGGCCTGCATCTTGCCGGCCAGCCTTCACATGGTCTGGACGCTTCCGCGGGGAGACGACGACAGCGCGGGCAGATGGCGCCTGATCCGCACGGCTTTTGCCAACCATGTTCCGCATTGCGAGACGCCGGCAGGACCGATCTGGCAGCGCAGGGTCTGGAGCCTGCCTATCGCAAACCCTGTTCAGATGACGCTCTACAAGCTGCATTGCGTGACCGCGCCGGTTCGCGCTCGCCTGGTTTCAGAGCCCGAAGACTGGGAGTATTCCTCGATCCATCACGGCGTCAGGGGGCTGACGCGGGAGGCCATACCGGGACGGCGAACGGCGTACTCTCACCTACGACTTGTGAGCTGAGCGCAGCGACCTCTCGCCACCCGGTGTTCGTCAGAACCATTGACCGGGTTCCATCAGCCCAAAATCCAGCAACTGATGGGAATGCCACTGGAATGGCACCGAGTTGTGCCACCGAAACGTGTCGATATCAAAGGTCGAACCGGGGTTGCGTTTGAGCGCCTTGGCTGTCCGAAACGAACAGATCGCCGCCGTCATGTTGTGATGCCAGGGGCAGGAGTAGGTATTGTACTCCGCTTCGTTCAAAGTGTGATCGTCCTTCAGGACCAGCCCGGGGCCTGCCCGGAACAAGGCAATTCGATCGATCTTTCGGCGGTTCTTGGGGATGTGTTCCTCGAAGCGCCACCTGAGCCCCCCGAAGAAATCGTGCTGCCGGTCCAGGTCATTGTTCCAATTGTCCTTGCGCGACAGCGCGTAATAGCCAGAGCGGTCAAGATGGGCATCGTCGATTGAAACAGCATCGGGATGGGAGCCCAGGTCCCCGGCGTAGAGATCGACGACGTAGGTCAGAATGGAATTTCGCCGTTCTTCGCCGGCAAACGTCACCATCTCGCCGACCGTGCGATTTTCGCAAAACGGATAGAAGAGGTATTCCGCGTTGTAGCAATAATAGAGCCATTGCCCGGAACATGCCGGGATCATCGAATTCACGATCTCCAGTGTCGCCGTTGGCCGCAGCGTATCGAAATCGACCCGCAGAACCTGTTCTTCGAGTGCCGTTTCGATCCTTGTCTGAGGCGGTGCAAAGACGATCAGCTGCCGAAAGCCACATCCGAGATGATGGCGCAGCGTCGACGACACTTCCACATCGTCCTCGACGATGATCAGCCCGATTGGCCCTGTCGACAGGGCCGCGCCCGCGCCGCGCAGCAGTCCATTTATCCCGTCGTAGCGCATCGCCTCAGTCCGCTCGTTCCGTCCGTGACCAATTCATTGCAAGCCAGTCGCCTCCCCGCTAGATAGCAACGCCGGACCCCGCAAGGCCAGAGGCACGACATGCCAAAGAAGCTCTACATCAAGACCTATGGATGTCAGATGAACGTCTACGACAGCGAACGCATGTCGGAGGCGCTTTCGGCCCGCGATTATGTCGCGACCGACAGTCCCGATCAGGCAGATATGATCCTGCTCAATACCTGCCACATCCGGGAGAAGGCTGCCGAGAAGGTCTATTCCGAGTTGGGGCGGCTCAAGGGTCTGAAGTCGGAAAACCCCGACCTAAAGATAGGAGTGACCGGGTGTGTCGCGCAGGCGGAGGGGGAGGAAATCGTCCGCCGTCAGCCTCTCGTCGATCTCGTGGTGGGGCCGCAAAGCTATCACCGGTTGCCACAGATGGCTGATGCGCTGGACGGTGGCGCGGAACGGGTCCTCGACACCGATTTTCCCGAAGAGGACAAGTTCGATCACCTCTCCAGACGCCCAAAGGCAACGCGCGGCCCAACTGCATTTCTGACCGTGCAGGAGGGTTGCGACAAATTCTGTTCTTTCTGTGTGGTGCCGTACACGCGCGGGGCCGAGGTCAGTCGCCCGGCCGACCGGATCATCGCCGAGGCCCGGGACCTCGTTGAAGCGGGCGTCCGTGAAATCACACTCCTTGGTCAGAACGTGAACGCCTACCACGGTCATCAGCGGGGCCTCGGCGGCCTTGTGCGCGAGCTCGCGCGGGTCGATGGTCTGGACCGCATTCGCTACACGACCTCGCACCCCAATGACATGGATGACGACCTTATCGCCGCCCATGGCGAGGTGCCCGAGTTGATGCCCTACCTGCATCTGCCGGTTCAATCGGGCAGCGACCGGATCCTGAAGGCCATGAACCGCAAACACACAGCCGAGGCCTACGTCCGGCTCATCGAGCGGTTGCGTGATGCGCGGCCGGATCTTCTGCTGTCGGGGGACTTCATCGTCGGCTTTCCCGGCGAGGGCGAGGTTGACTTCGAAGACACGATGTCGCTCGTACGCGAGGTTCGTTACGGTCAGGCCTATTCCTTCAAATACTCCGCCCGCCCCGGCACTCCCGCCATGGAGCGCGAGGGTCAGGTGGCCGAAGATGTGAAGTCTGAGCGGCTCGGTCGGTTGCAGGCCCTGCTGACCGAACAGCAAACCGCCGCGCAGGAGGCGATGGTCGGGCGATCGTCGAACGTGCTCTTTGAGAAGCGTGGGCGGCTCGACGGGCAACTGGTCGGCAAGTCGGACTACCTGCAGGCGGTCCATGTTCAGGCGGATGCATCGCTCTTGGGCCAGATCCGGCCCGTCCGGATGATTGAGGCGATGCCAAACAGCCTCTCGGGCGAACTCACCTGACGCCATTCGGGCGGCGCGCCCCGTTCCAAATCGATTCTGGCGCGGATCCGGCAGAATTGTGACTGACCGTCAACGAACCTGGGGATAACTCGCCGGTTTTGTTGTTATTGTTTCGAAATTGGCCACAATATCTGGTAAATTACCTTCACATGTTCCGTTTCTCTGATATCGTGCCACAAGAATTGGTGTGCGATGCATATCGGATATTTTTGAACGAGTTCGAAGTTGCCGAGGGATCGCTGAACGGAATGCGGCAGAACCAGGACGGGGGCTATCAATGATGAGTTTTAGAAGGGGTTTGGCACGAGCTTTGGCCCTCGCATGTGGACTGGCGATGACGGCAGCGTCCGTTGCCGCGCAGAATGTCGAGCGTGGGGAACAGGTCGGTCGGATTCAGTGGGGCGTCTGGATTGATCCGGATGGCTGCATGCACTGGATGGCGGACGGTGGTATCGAACAGGTTCAGGTGAACCGGCTTGATCCGCGGACCGGCAAACCGATCTGCCTGCAGATCAACACATGTTTTGTCGGTGATACGGATACGATGTTCGAGACCGACAGCGCGCGCCTGACCCGTGGAGCACGAGAACGTCTGCAGCAGGTCTTTACGCAGGAGGGGGTGTTTGGATACGCCGTCTATGGCCATACCGACAGCCGAGCGTCGAACGCCTACAATGAGCGTCTGTCGGAGCGTCGCGCGCGGTCTGTTGCCAATGTCGGCCGCTCCGTGGGCGCAATGATCGAACGCGAAATCGGATTTGGTGAAACCCGGCCTCGTGCCACGAACTCGACGGCTGAAGGCATGCGCCAGAACCGCCGTGTCGAAGTCATCTGTTACAGGTGGTAAGCATGAGTGTCAGAACATTTTCCTTTCTTACGCTGGGGCCGCTGATACTCATGGGGTGCGAGGCCGTCGTATTTGAGGGCACGACCGGCTACAGAGGACCCGACAGTTACATTGCGATCGCACAAGATCGCGGTCGCGACAGCAGTCCGAATGCCAACGACACCGCCGCCGTGGCGGTGACGCCCGATGGTTGCCAGACCTGGTATATCGACGACGGACTGGAAGCGCGGGCCAGCAACCGGCTCGATCCGGTGTCCGGTCTGCCGGTTTGCGGTGGCGAGCCCGGTGTGGTCTACGGACCTTACCAAAGTGGAACTCCGGGGATCCGCGACCGGGTTCCAGGAACTCCCGCACCAGTAGCTGGTGTCGAGGAAGTCGAGATCCGTCCCACGGGCGGGCACGGCCATCCGACCGAACAACCGACCCACTGACGGGTTGCCCGGAACCACGCAACGGCCCGCCGATTCACTATCGGCGGGCTTTGCCTTTTGAACGGGTGGGAATTGGAAACCGGGGGAGGTCGTGGCACCTGTTTCCCTTGCGAATCCGATACCGGCGGGCCACCATGGCCGCAGGCAAGAGACATCAGCGGACCCGCGAAAGAGGAGTGCCGATTGGCGATCACCGAACTGGCCGAAAAGGTCCTCGAGTTTCCCGACAATTTCCTTTTGATCGAGCTGTGTGGCCCGCATGACCGGAACCTGACCCAGGTCGAGACAGCGCACGATATCCAGATTCAACGCCGCGGCAACGAGTTGCGTCTCTATGGTGAGGACGCCGCTGTTCTGGCCGCGTCCGACGTGCTCGAGGCGCTCTATCACCGGCTCGAGGCGGGGAAGGGGGTGGAAGAGGCCGATATCGACCGCGAGATCCGGATGGGATCGGACGAAGTCGAGAGCGCGGCCGCGCAGATGGAGATGTTCTCGGGCGGTCCGATCGAGGTCAAGACCCGCAAGAAGCTTGTGGAGCCTCGCACGGATGCACAGAAAGCCTACGTGCGCGCGCTTTATGATAACGAGCTTGCATTCGGCATCGGCCCCGCCGGAACAGGCAAGACATACCTTGCCGTTGCCGTGGGCGTGAACATGTTCATCCAAGGCCATGTGGACAAGATGATCCTCTGTCGTCCCGCAGTCGAGGCCGGCGAGCGGCTCGGTTTCCTTCCGGGCACTCAGGAGGACAAAGTCGACCCCTACATGCAGCCGCTCTACGATGCTCTGAACGATTTTCTTGGTGCCAAGGAGGTGGGCAAGCTGCGCGAGGCGAAGAAGATCGAGATTGCGCCGCTGGCCTTCATGCGGGGGCGCACTCTGTCGAATGCGTTCGTCGTGCTCGACGAAGCCCAGAACGCCACGACAATGCAGATGAAGATGTTCCTGACCCGGTTGGGCGAAGGGTCCCGCATGGTCATCACAGGCGACCGGAGCCAGGTTGACCTGCCGAGAGGCGTGCAAAGCGGGCTGCGGGATGCCGAGCGGCTGTTGCACGCGATCGACAAGATTTCCTTCAACTACTTCACCGCCAAGGATGTGGTGCGCCACCCGCTGGTCGCGGCCATCATCGAGGCATACGAAGCCGACGACCTCTCGGGCTAAGGGCGAATGTCCGGATTTCGCCGGCGGCTTGTCTCAAGATGTGTCCGGAGCCTCGACACGGATCAGGGCGGCTCTATGTCCGGTGCATGTCGATGCCGGACCTGCCCAGAATTGAATTGACCTCGGAGTCCGCCCTCTGGACATGGATGGCAACGAACCACGCCTCGGGATCCCATTTGCTCGTGACGTGGAAAGCGGCGGTCCGTGACAAGTACCTGAGCCGGAATCAGATTCTGGATGCACTTATCGCCTTTGGCTGGATCGACGGGCGGCGTTGGACCCACGAGGATCCGGCCCGGACGATCCAGTTGATCGGCCCACGCAAGACGATTGTTTGGGCCGCGACCTACAAACGCCGCGCCGCGCGGCTGATTGAAGAGGGACGCATGGCGGGCCCTGGGCTGGCGGCGTATCAGGCGGCGCAGCGCAGCGGGCGCTGGGACGACAGCAATCATGTTGATGCACTGGTCGTTCCTGGCGACTTGCGCAAGGCGCTTCAGTCCGCGGGAGCGCTGTCGTGGTTCGACGCTTCCGCCCCATCCTATCGGCGAAATGTCCTGCGCTTCCTTGCTCAGTCCAAACGTCTTGAAACGCGCCGCAAGCGCATCGACCTGATCGCGGCCCATGCGGAGCGCGGGGAGAGAGTTCCCCAATACTGATGAATCGAGTTCGGCATTTCGGGCGCCCTGGCTTGACCCGAAGCCAATCGACCGGCATGGCCCGGGGATGTTGAAGATCGATACGCTCATCGAGGACCTGCGCTGGGAGCCAATGGACCTTCCCGGCCTGGCCCATCGTGCGATTGAGGCTGCACTGAACTGCCTCGGGCTGGAGGGGCCGTCATGGGAGGTGGTTCTTCTGGCGTGTGATGACGCGCGCATTGCCGAATTGAACGCGGAATTCCGGGACAGGGCAGTGCCGACAAACGTGCTGTCCTGGCCCTCGGAAGACCGGGGTGCGAAAGAGGCGGGCGGCGATCCACGGACACCCGATGGCGCAATGCCGGAACTTGGAGATATCGCCATTGCGTGGGAAACCTGCGTTCGCGAGGCGGAAGAGGCGGGCAAACCTCTGTCCAATCATGTCACGCATTTGATCGTTCACGGGTTGTTGCATCTTTTGGGCTACGATCATGTCCGTGACCGTGACGCCGCGCTCATGGAACGATTGGAGGTCGAAATACTTGGCAAACTGGGTGTGCCTGACCCATATTAGGGACGTCAGTAACCGGGCTGCTGCAATGCGCCGCCCAAGCGAAGGATCATATGGGCGATATCGCAGACGGATCGTCTAGCGCCGCGCACGGCGCGCAGGACAGGACAGACCCTCTTTCCCCCGCGCCTCAGCGCCGGGGATTTCTCGAACGGATAGCCGCGGCGCTCAGCCCACCGGATCCCGAAGCTGCCTCGGTCGTTGCGAACGGACACGATGTGCCGGCCGCTTCGGTCCAGCCGGGCATTGGCAACTTGCGGCGGATGCGTGTGGACGACGTCGTTGTGCCAACCGCTGATATTGTCGCCGTACCGGTCACCACGGCAAAGGACGACCTCGTCAAGGTGTTCCGGGACAGCGGCCTGACGCGGCTCCCGGTGTTTGACGGTACCCTCGACACGCCGGTGGGCATGGTTCACCTGAAGGATTTCACGCTCAAACACGGCTTCAATGGCAATGGCGGAGATTTCGATCTGCGCGGACTGCTGCGACCAATGCTCTACGTGCCGCCGTCGATGCCACTGGGCGTGCTGTTGCAGAAGATGCAGGCGGAACGGACCCACATGGCTCTGGTGATCGACGAATACGGTGGCACCGATGGACTCGTGACCATCGAAGACCTGATCGAACAGGTCGTTGGTGAGATCGAAGATGAACACGATGCCGAAGAGGTCAGCCTTTGGTCAAAGGAGGCGCCGGGCTGCTGGATCGCACGCGCCAAAGCACCCCTCGATGAGTTCGAGGCCGAAGTCGGCATGGCGTTGACCGACCATGAGGAGATCGACGAGGAGGAAATCGATACTCTGGGCGGTCTCGTGTTCATGCTTGCCGGCCACGTACCTGCGCGGGGAGAGGTGATCCGCCATCCCGACGGTCCGGAATTCGAGGTGCTCGACGCGGACCCCCGCCGGATCAAGCGGCTCAGAGTGCGCATTCCTCAGCGCGCCTCGGCCGATGAAGGCGGCCAGGCCTGACGGTGCGGGGGCGCTGGAGGATCCGTCTGACCTTGCTGGGTTGCGGAGCCGTGGCGGCCACGGGTCTCGCGCCACTGGGCTTCTGGCCTCTCACGCTTGTTGGCCTCACCGCCGGCATGGCGATTGTCGTGGCTGCAGAGACCGGACGGGCGGCGGCGTACCGCGCATGGTGGCTCGGGCTGGGCTGGTTTGGCCTCGGGCTCAACTGGATCGTGGAGCCGTTCCTCGTCGATGTCGCGACCTACGGCTGGATGGCGCCATTTGCCCTTGTCCTTATGGCGGGAGGCCTCGCGCTGTTTTGGGGTGGCGCTGGCGCGTTGGCCCATCGCATCTCCGACAGAGGCTTCCGGCCGCTGGCGCTTGCTCTGACGCTGACCCTCGCGGAGTACCTGCGATCTGTCGTGTTGACGGGCTTTCCCTGGAATCTCATCGGCCACGTTTGGATCGGGCAGGGGGTTGATCAGATCGCCTCGGTCATCGGGGCCCATGGCCTGACGCTCCTGACCGGCCTCGCGTCTGCATTGGCGGTACTCGCTAAACGAGCCGGTGATGCAATCATGGCGGCGACGGTCATCGCGCTGGGATTGGGCGCTTGGGCCGTGGGGTCTGCCCTCACGCCATCGCAGCCCACGCCCGACCCCGATGCCCCTATTGTTCGGCTGGTCCAGCCCAATGCCCCGCAGGACGAAAAGTGGGACCCAGAAAAGGCCCCCATCTTCCTGGAGCGCCAGTTGCAGTTCACTGCTGCGGATACCACTCCCGACCTGGTTGTCTGGCCCGAGACTTCGGTGCCGGTGTTCCTCGAATATCCGGGATCGGTGTTTGAACGCATGGCAGAGGCGGCGCGGGGCGCGCCGGTGGTTTTCGGTGTCCAGAGATTTCGCGAACCCAGGTTCTACAATTCACTTGCGGTCCTGACCCGCGGCGCAGTCGTATCCGAGATCTACGACAAGTATCATCTCGTTCCCTTTGGAGAGTACATGCCTCTGGGCAACCTCTTTGCGCGTTTCGGAATCAGCGGTCTCGCGGCCAACGAAGGCGACGGCTTTTCCGCCGGACCGGGACTGCGGATCATCGACATCCCCGGCATTGGGCCTGCCCTGCCTCTGATCTGCTACGAGGGGATTTTTCCGCACGAGTTGGGCCGGTACGACCGGCGCCCGCGGCTCATGGTGCTGATAACCAACGACGCTTGGTTCGGGCAGGTTTCTGGCCCGTACCAACATCTTGCCCAAGCGCGGCTGAGAGCGATCGAACAGGGGCTCCCGATGGTGAGGGTCGCCAACACCGGTATCTCGGCCATGATCGGTCCCCGTGGGACCATGACCAGTCTGATCCCGCTGGGGCAGGCCGGGTATGCCGACGTGCCGCTTCCGTCGGCCCTGCCGCCGACGCTTTATGCGCGCTGGGGCGATTGGCCGATCATCGTGCTTCTTGGTGTCGCTTTGTTGGCAATTGCGGGATATCCGCGGCTCAAACCCGATTGACGCGGCTTGCGCCCCGCACTAGGCCTGCCGATCAGACAAATGTACGCATCACAACGGCTTCCTGGCGTGACGCGATAACCCCAATGGAGCACTCCCCATGGTTCGCAAAGACTACACCTTCACCTCGGAATCCGTGTCCGAAGGCCATCCCGACAAGGTCTGTGATCGCATTTCCGACGCGGTGCTGGACGCATTTCTGACCGAAGAGCCGCAGGCGCGGGTGGCCTGTGAAACCATGGCAACCACTGGCATGGTCGTCGTGGGCGGTGAGGTCGGGTTGTCCGACCAGGACAAGCTGAAGAACTACATGGGCCGCATCGCCGAAATTGCCCGCGATTGCATCAAGGACATCGGCTATGAACAGGACAAGTTCCACTGGAACACCTGCCATGTCCTGAACTTCCTGCATGAGCAATCGGCCCATATCGCGCAAGGCGTCGACGCTGCCGACAACAAAGACGAAGGGGCTGGCGATCAGGGCATCATGTTCGGCTATGCCGTCAACGAGACGCCAGAGCTCATGCCCGCCCCCATCCAATACGCCCATGCGATCCTTCGCCGCCTCGCCGAAGTGCGCAAGTCCGGACAGGAACCGACCCTGCGCCCCGATGCCAAGAGCCAGCTTTCGGTGCGATACGTGGATGGAAAACCGGTTGGCGTGTCCTCCATCGTGCTGTCGACCCAGCACGCGAGCGAGGACCAGACTTCCGACGACATCCGCGCAATCGTGGAGCCCTATATCCGTGAAGTCCTGCCGTCCGGCTGGATCACCGAGGACACCGAGTGGTGGGTCAACCCCACCGGCACCTTCGTGATCGGCGGACCGGACGGGGACGCGGGGCTGACCGGCCGCAAGATCATCGTTGACACGTACGGTGGCGCGGCCCCGCACGGAGGCGGCGCCTTCTCGGGCAAGGACCCGACCAAAGTCGACCGCTCGGCCGCTTATGCCGCACGCTATCTGGCCAAGAACGTTGTCGCCTCCGGCATGGCTGACCGCTGTACGATTCAGCTTTCCTACGCCATCGGTGTGTCGAAGCCGCTTTCGATCTATGCCGACACGCACGGCACCGGCCAGGTTGATGCCGCAGCCATCGAGGCGGCGGTGGCGCGTTCCATGGATCTCACCCCGCGCGGCATCCGCGAACATCTGGGCCTCAACAAGCCCATTTTCCAGCGCACCGCCGCATACGGCCATTTCGGTCGCGAACCTGACACCGATGGTGGCTTCAGCTGGGAAAAAACCGACCTCGTCGACGCGCTGAAATCGGCCGTCTGACAGACTGAGGAGCCGCAGAGATGTGTGCGGCGGTTGTCCCATTGCAAGGGCCTGACGGTCGTCCGCCTGGCTTCGCCCGCGCACCAAATCCATTTCCTGCGTGACCTCTGCTCCCAAAAGGCCCTACTACTTTGCGTCGAGGCGCGGACCGCGTCCCAAGAACAATTCGGAACAGGGAGACAAGAATGAAAAAGGTTATCCTGGTCAGCGCGGTGTCCGCGCTTCTGGCTGGCCCGGCTTTGGCCGAGGTCAAAGTCGGCATGATCACGACGCTGTCCGGCGGCGGCGCCGGTCTTGGCATCGACGTCCGCGATGGCTTCATGCTCGCGATCCAGCAGTCGGGGCGCGACGATATCGAAGTGATCATCGAAGACGATCAGCGTAAACCGGACGTCGCCGTGCAGTTGGCCGACAAGATGGTGCAGTCCGACGACGTGGATGTCTTGACGGGGATCATCTGGTCCAACCTCGCCATGGCCGTTGTGCCGAGCGTGACAGCCCAGGGCAAGTTCTACCTGTCGCCGAACGCCGGTCCGTCTCAGCTTGCCGGTGCCGGCTGCAACGAGAATTACTTCAACGTGGCCTGGCAGAACGACAACCTGCACGAAGCAGCGGGGGCCTATGCCAATTCGGCAGGTTATTCGAACAGCTTCATCCTTGCTCCGAACTATCCGGCCGGTATCGACGCCCTGACGGGCTACAAGCGTATGTTCGAAGGTGACGTGGCGAACGAGATCTATACCCAGTTGGGCCAGACCGACTATGCGGCCGAGATCGCGCAGATCCGCGCGTCCGGAGCCGACAGCGTGTTCTTCTTCCTGCCCGGAGGCATGGGGATTTCCTTCCTCAAGCAATATGCCGACAGCGGCGTCGATATCCCCGTCATCGGTCCTGCGTTCAGCTTTGATCAGGGGATCCTTCAGGCCGTCGGCGACGCAGCCCTTGGCGTGGTCAACACATCGCAGTGGAACAAGGACATCGACAACCCCACCAACGCGGCCTTTGTCGAGAGCTTTCAGGCCGAATACGGTCGGTTGCCGTCGCTCTATGCCAGCCAGGGGTTCGACACCGCGAACCTGCTGATCTCGGCGATCGAGGCGGCGGATGTCTCTGACGCAGATGCCTTCCGGGACGCGCTGCGCGCCGCCGATTTCGATAGCACGCGGGGCGATTTCTCCTTTGGTCCGAACCAGCACCCGGTGCAGACGATCTATGCCCGCGAGGTGATCCAGGAAGGCGACGTCTTCACCAACAAGATCATTGGTGTCGCACTCGAAAACCACGCCGACGCCTATGCCGGCGATTGCAACATGTAAGCCAAGGGTCACGCCCCGGAGATGATCCGGGGCGGCCGCCTTTCGGAATGAGGTCCCCGATCAAGTCCGGGACACGCATCGCCTTATGTCCACGATTCTCATCATCGAACAGGTTCTGAACGGCCTTCAGTTCGGGGTCATGCTGTTTCTGATGGCCGCCGGATTGACGCTGATCTTCGGCGTCATGGGGCTGATAAACCTCGCCCATGGCTCGCTCTACATGGTCGGGGCCTTCGCCGCCGCGTGGGTTGCCGGGCTGACCGGATCGTTCCTTTTGGCGCT
Organism: uncultured Rhodobacterales bacterium; assembly: GCA_964391555.1. Taxonomy (GTDB): domain Bacteria; phylum Pseudomonadota; class Alphaproteobacteria; order Rhodobacterales; family Rhodobacteraceae; genus JAMWZF01. Next base: position 18,493 of record CAYMMT010000009.1, on the reverse strand, counting down.
GGCCGCGGCCCTGGCCGTCGCGGCGGCGGCAGGAGCGCTGGTCGAACTGTTCGTGATCCGGCGGCTCTACAAGGCCGCGCATTTGGACCAGGTGCTGGCGACATTTGCGCTCATCCTGATTTTCTCGGAAGGCACGCGCTACGTCTTCGGCTCATTTCCCCTGTTCCTCGACATCCCCGATTACCTCTCGGGTCCTGTCACGCTACCCGGTGGCATCCAATACCCGCTCTACCGGTTGGCGCTGATCGGTATTGGTCTCGCCGTGGCGTTTGGCCTCTGGTGGCTGACAGCCCGCACCCGCATCGGCATCCAGATACGTGCCGGCGAGAATGACCGGGAGATGATCGCTGCCCTCGGGGTCGATATCTCAAGGCTCTACACGCTGGTTTTTGCCCTCGGTGCGGCGCTTGCCGGTCTGGCCGGGGCACTGGTGGGCGCGATCCAGTCAGTGCAGGTCGGTATGGGAGAGCCGGTCCTGATCCTCGCTTTCGTGGTGATCGTCATCGGCGGCATCGGGTCGATCCGGGGCGCCTTCGTCGCTGCGCTACTCGTTGGCCTGACCGACACGCTTGGCGGTATATTCCTGCCTGAACTCCTCAAGCTTTTCATGGACGCAGGCGCCGCGACCCAGACCGGATCGGCTTTGGCGGCAATGTCTGTCTATATCCTGATGGGGATCGTGCTGATCTGGCGTCCTACGGGGCTTTTCGGGGCCAAGGCATGATCAGGGAGAGCCACATAAATTGGGTCGTCGTCGCCGGTCTGCTGATCGTTCCGATGTGGGCGCTGCTGGCTGACGAGGTCTTCACCATAACGCTCACGACCCGCGCCGTGATCCTCGCCTTGGCGGCAGTGGGGCTGAACATCGCGCTGGGCATCGGCGGGATGGTCTCGTTTGGTCACGCCGCCTTCTTCGGCCTCGGCGGCTATGTCATGGGGGTTTTGGCCTTCCATGCGCAGACATACACACCTTTTGAGCTTGGACCGCTGACCTTCAACGGAACCAAATCCATGCCGGTCATCTGGCTCGTGGCCGCGACGGTGTCGGCGCTGGCGGCCTGGGTGATCGGCCTATTGAGCCTGCGCACGACGGGTGTCTATTTCATCATGATCACCCTCGCCTTCGGTCAGATGTTCTACTACTTCGCTATTTCGTGGGGGACCTACGGCGGCGAAGACGGGCTGTCGATCTATGTCCGCAACGGGTTTCCGGGGCTCAATACCTTGGTTCCGATCCAGTTCTTCGGCCTCTGTTTCGCACTCCTGTGCGCCGCCCTCCTTCTGCAGTGGAGGGTTCGGGGGTCTGCGTTCGGCCTTGCCCTGAATGTCGCCCGGCAGTCCCCGCAACGGGTGGAGACGGTGGGCCTGAACCCGTTGCGTCTCAAACTCCTGGCGTTTGTCATATCCGGCGCGATCACCGGCCTTGCGGGTGCGCTGTTTGCAGATCTCAACCGCTTTGTCTCGCCCACGATGTTCAGCTGGCAGCTATCGGGAGAGCTCATCATCCTGATCATCATCGGCGGTGTCGGGCGGCTCATGGGGCCAGTGATTGGCGCGGCGATCTTCGTGGCGCTGGAGTATTGGTTGGGCGGCCTCACCGATTTCTGGCATGTCTGGCTCGGGCTGATTCTGCTGTTGATCGTGCTCTTTGGCCGGGGTGGCGTGATCGGTCTTCTGACGGGAAAGGCGGGGCCGCATGTCTGAGGTGATCCTCGCGACCCACCGTCTGATGAAATCCTTCGGTGCCTTGACGGCAACCGATGACGTGTCGATCGATCTGCGCCCCGGAGAGATACACGCCGTCATCGGACCGAACGGCGCGGGAAAGTCGACACTGCTTGCGCAGATCAGCGGATCGCTTGCCCCGGACGCGGGCCGGATCGAGCTTCTCGGGCGGGATGTCTCGGCCCTTGGACCGCCGGCCCGCGCGCAAGCCGGTCTGGGGCGAACATTCCAGATCTCCGCACTTGCGATGGAGGACAGTGTTTTCGAGAACGCCTTGCTGGGCGCAGTTGGTGCGACCTCGGGTGCGTGGTCGTTGCTGTCCCCGGTCACCCGCAATTCTGTTTTGGTCGACCGCGCGATGGAGGCGCTCGACCGTGTGGGGCTGGCAGGCGCAAAGGACACGCCCTGCCGAGAACTGTCTCACGGGCAGCGGCGGCAACTGGAGGTGGCGGTTGCACTGACCCTGTCACCCAGGGCATTCGTGATGGACGAACCCATGGCTGGTCTTGGTGCCGAGGGGTCGAAGACGCTGACCGGATTCCTCGACGGTCTCCGGGCCGAGGCGCCCATTCTCCTGGTCGAGCATGACATGGACGCCGTCTTCGCGCTCGCTGACCGGATCAGTGTCCTTGTCTACGGGCGGATCATCGCAACGGGCACGGTGCACGATATCCGTGCCTCCGATGAGGTCCGGGAGGCCTATCTGGGAGAAACTGCATGAGCTTTCTGACCGTCGCAGGACTCTCGGCAAGTTACGGATATTCGCAAACGCTGTTTGACGTGAACCTGAGCCTAAAAGAGGGAGAGGTGCTGGCGCTCATGGGCCGCAACGGGATGGGCAAGACCACGACGGTTCGCGCGATCTGCCGGATGATGGCCTCCTCTGGACGTCTTGAGTTCGACGGGCACGACCTGCACCGGATGCCCAGCCACCGGGTCGCGCGGCTTGGCGTCGGTCTGTGCCCGGAAGGTCGCCGCTGTTTCAGGGACCTCACCGTGCGCGAGAACCTTTTGGCCGCCGCCCGGCCCGGGGAGTGGACACTTGAAACCGTCGGATCCCTGTTCCCTCAACTGGCCGAGCGGTCGGATCAGCGTGCGGCGTCGCTGTCGGGGGGGGAGCAACAGATGCTCGCCATCGGGCGGGCGCTGATGACCAACCCGCGGCTTCTCATTCTCGACGAGGCAACCGAAGGCCTCGCCCCGCTTGTCCGTCAGGAAATCTGGACAGCGATCGCCCGGCTGAAACGGGACACCGGCATGGCCATCCTCGTGATCGACAAATCCCTGAAGGAACTGTCGGCCATCGCTGATCGCGCGGCGATCCTCGCGCGGGGCAAGACTGTCTGGCAGGGGGCGATGGGCGATCTGACGCCGGAGCTGGCGCACCGGTTTGTGGGGGTTTGACGTCCCGCGCCCGGCGATCTGGCCATGGTCCGCTCGTTTGGGCGGTCCGGTTGGGTCCGACCACGCGGCAATCAGGGGATGAGTGAGTTCACAAGCGTGAATTCCACCGCGACCTCAGTCGCCCGCAAAGGCCATGCAGAGGGGATGGGTTGGGTCCTTTAGCCCATCAATCACATTGAAATGGTGCTTGCCCGGATCCGTCACCAAAGGTGCGTGCCACCGTTCCGCCAGTATCGCCGACTGGCGCAGGAATTCGGGTCGCTCCGCCGCGCCGACCCATGCGGTGACTGTCACGTCGGGCAGGGGGGCAGACAAGGCAGCGCTTTCGGCCTCCGCACTTTCGGGGGTCAGGCCAAGATCATCGTTCATCGAATGCAAGAGCAGAGGCCGGAGGTCATGGAGGCCGCTGATAGACACCACCCGCTCAAGCCGCCGGTCCAGACCGGGGGGCAGGGGCCCCTCGCGACATGCCAGGCGCGTGACAAGATGCCCACCTGCCGAATGCCCGGTAAGGCGGATCGGTCCGTCTATTCGTTCGGCTGCGAAGGCGACAGCGCGACCGATTTGAGCGGTCATGTGCGGGATCGTCGCCTCTGGCGCGAGCGTATAGCTCGGCATCGCGACGGCCCAGCCGCGGTAAAGCGCACCTTCCGCCAGATCCGACCAACTCGATTTGTCGAAGGCGCGCCAGTACCCCCCGTGGACAAAGACGGCGAGGCCCCTCGGCCTCGCCTCCGGCAGAAAGAGGTCAAGCCGTTCTCGCGGATGGTCGCCATAGGCCAGGTCCAATTTGCCCGGCTGCCTGAGGCGAAAGTCCTCTGCCCGCGCGGCCCACATTTCGAGGTAGGTTTCGGCGCCGGAGATGTAGTCCCTGTTGGAGAATGCATCTTCCCAGTCAATGCCCGGTGCCATCATTCCTTCTTCTCCAGCCCTGAGATAACGTGGTCGTTGATATCGGTCGCCCGTGAAAGCCTATACGTTTGACCGAGGTCGTTCTTGCAGGTCTGTCAGGGCATTGGCTTACAGGTGCAACATTTTCGACCCGCTGTCTCCGATCAATCGCGGGAACCTCATAGTTTCTGCTGTCATGTCCGGCGCCAGTGATCTGTTGTCATTGGGGATGCCCTGACCAAAATGGGATCGGACATTCCGAACCGCGGGAGGATGCAAGATGACCGGCGAGGCCTATGACCCCGGCAGGGCCGGTGCAACGATGGATCTCGAGGGCGCAATGTCTTATGGCGACTATCTGCACCTTGACCTCATCCTCGGCGCGCAATTCCCGCAAGGTGCGGCCCATGATGAGCTTTTGTTCATCGTTCAACACCAGACATCCGAGCTTTGGATGAAACTGATCCTGCACGAATTGGGGGCTGCCCGGGAAGCGCTCAAGACGAATGACTTGCCCATGATGTTCAAGATGCTCGCGCGAGTGAGCCGGATATTCGAGCAACTCAACAATCAGTGGGATGTGCTGCGCACCATGACGCCCGCCGACTACACGACGTTTCGCGAAAGCCTCGGGTCGTCGTCGGGCTTCCAGTCCTACCAGTACCGGATGATCGAATACATCCTCGGGAACCGGAACCCGCACATGGTCAAGCCCCATGCTCACGTGCCCGAGGTACAGGCCGCGTTGGAAGCCGAACTGGCGCGCCCGAGCTTCTATGACGAGGTTGTCCGACACCTGTTTCGCGCGCTCGATGGGCACGACGGGAACGTACCGGACCCGCAACTCGACACACCTCATTCGGCGGTGCCCGAGATACAGGCGCGGTGGAAATCGGTCTACGAGGACATCGACCAGCATTGGACACTCTACGAACTCGGCGAAAAACTCATTGATCTTGAGGACTACTTCCGGCGTTGGCGCTTCAACCACGTGACCGCGGTGGAACGGGTGATCGGTTTCAAGCGCGGGACTGGTGGAACGCCGGGCGTGGCCTATCTGCGTCGAATGCTGGACGTGGAACTCTTCCCGGAACTCTGGCACGTGAGAGGCGAACTATGACCCTGCCGCGCAAACATCTGTTCGATCTGCCCGAGGGAGTCATATACCTCGATGGCAATTCCCTCGGACCGCTGCCGAAAGGCGCTGCAAAACGCGCGGCTGCAACGATTGAGGCGGAATGGGGCCGGGAGTTGATCCGGGCGTGGAATTCCGCCGGCTGGATGGACCTGCCCCGGCGTGTCGGTGACCGGATCGCCGGGTTCATCGGAGCGCCCGAGGGGTCGGTCGCGACGGGTGACACGCTGTCGATCAAGGTCTTTCAGGCGCTTGCGGCGGCGTTGAAGATGCGCCCTGACCGTCAGGTGATCCTGTCCGACAACGGCAACTTCCCGTCCGATCTGTACATGGCCGACGGCCTGATGCGGACGATCGACAAGGGGTACGCGTTGCGCACACCGTCCCCCGATACCGTGTGGGAGGCGATTACCGACGAAGTCGCCGTGGTCATGCTGACCCAGGTCGACTACCGCACCGGCCGGATGCACGACATGAAGGCTATCACCCGACGGGCCCATGAAATGGGTGCGGTCATGGTCTGGGACCTCGCCCATAGCGCTGGGGCGGTTCCGGTGGACCTGACTGGTTGCGAAGCCGAATTCGCCGTCGGCTGCACGTACAAATACCTCAACGGCGGCCCGGGGGCGCCTGCTTTCATCTATGTCCGACCGGACTTGGTCGGCGAGATCGAACCGGCGCTGTCGGGCTGGCTCGGCCATGATGCGCCATTTGCCATGGAGCTTGACTATCGCCCCGCCATGTCCACCGAACGCATGCGTGTGGGCACGCCGCCGATTGTGCAATTGTCGATCCTCGATGTGGCTCTGGATGCATGGGAGGGCGTCGATATGGAAAGGCTACGCGGCGCGTCGATCGACCTGACGGAGACCTTCATCGCGGAGGTCGAAGCGCGTTGTCCGACGTTGACGCTTGCGTCCCCCCGTGATGCGACCAAGCGCGGAAGCCAGGTGTCCTTTGCCTTCGATCACGGCTATGCCGCCATGCAGGCGCTCATCGACCGCGGGGTCATCGGCGATTTCCGCGCGCCGAACATCATGCGTTTTGGATTCACGCCCCTCTATATCGACAAACCCGATGTCATCGCCGCCTGTGAGATCCTCGAGGATGTGATCCGGAATGAGCATTGGCGCGACCCGAAATATCAGACCAGGTCCCGCGTGACCTGAGCCCCTTGTCGGGAGTGCCTGACACTTGTCTGCGGAGCTGGCGGATGTCCCACATTTCGGAGAATTTCGAAACGGCGGGCTTGAGCCCAACCGCATGTGCGCCTTAGGGACTGCAGGATGCTACGCCCAAAGGTCAGTCTGAAAGCGCTGGAAGTTTTTCTCGCCGTCGCCAGGCGTGGCGTCCTCAGCGATGCGGCCGGTGACCTTGAGATATCGATCAGCACGGCCTCCCACCATCTTGCCGAGATGGAGAGATCCGCCGGCACCGCGCTTTTCGATCATTCGACGAGGCCGATGGCATTGACCACGGCTGGCGAAATCATGCGCAGGCGTGTGAAAGAGGCGCTTGGAAGCCTGCAAATGGGGTTCTCCGAGATCTGGTCGGACGACCTGACCACTCTGACACGCCCGGTCCGGCTGGCCGTTATCGAGGATTTCGACGCCGATGTCACACCGGTCCTTGCCGAACGGCTGGTTCGGGCGATGCCCCATTGCGAGCTTTCGGTCATGTCGCGTCCCACCCATGAAATCCTCGACTTGCTGGCCAACCACCAGATTGACCTTGGCGTCGCGACGTCCGGCAAGGAAAAGATGGGTGAGGTGAGTGAGGTGCCGCTTCTTCACGACCCATTTGTCCTGCTGCTACCAGCGCAGGCCGATCTTGCCCCGGAGAGCTTGAAGGACCTCGCACCTGGGCCCGACTTGCCGTTCCTGCGCTACAGTGCCCGCCAGATGCTGGGTCAGCGGATCGAAGCGCAACTGCGGCGCGCGGGCCTCAATCCACCTCACCGGATGGAATTCGAAACGACCCATGTCATCCTGTCGCTGGTCGCTGCCGGGCGGGGCTGGACGATTACCACCGCGCTCAGCTTTGCGCGGGCACAGCGCTATCATTCTCAACTGCGCGTTCTGCCGGTCCTTGGCGCGGAATTCGAGCGCGGAATTTCGGTTTTTGCTCAGGCGGACGTGCCGCGGTCGCTTGTTTCGCGGGCCGTGGATACGCTCAGGGCATCAGCCGCCCAACTGGCCATTGGCCCGGTTGTTGCCCGTTACCCCTGGCTGAAAGAGCGGTTTCGGATGGCCGATGCCTTGGGGGATGCTGGCAACCCGAACTATTGATGCACAGCGGCAATGATCGCGTCGCAGGATCGGGCCTGGCAAATCGAAGTGCGTGCCCGGATGCGGCCTAAAGGATTCGAAACCGGGCTCGGATTTCGGCGTCCTGCGCCGGCGAAAGATAGTCCGGGTGGTGATCCGCGAGGATTTGCCGGGCCTTCGTGCGGGCCCTCGTCCAGGCTTGGGTGGCCCCCCTGTCTTCCCAAACCGATGGCGTGTCGCGGTCCGCCAAGCCCGGATAGACATAATCCCGCTCCATCGCCGCGTGGGTCTGTGAGTGGCCGAGGAAGTGGCCCTCACCCAGAACGGAGTCTTTGATTGCCTGCAGTCCCAGCGTTTCTTCGTTGACCTCAACTCCGCGCAACATGCGGTAGATGGCGGCGTGCATTTCGTCATCCAACAGAAAACCCTCGAAACTTGCACCCAGAAGAGAGGCGGTCATGCCAGAGCTTTCGTAGACAAGGTTCCCGCCTGCGATGCCCGCCGCCAGGGCCGTCAACGCTTTTTCCGCCCCATATTGCGCGTCGATGGCCTTGGCATCGGTCATGGAGCAGGCAATCCCCGACGGCAGGCCGAGCCAGTTCGAAAGCTGCGCCGACGCAGCGTTGAGCACTGCGATCTCACCGCCGCCACCGGCAAAGGCCCCGGTTCGCAAGTCGATGACAAGCGGCCAATTGGAAAACACCATCGGAAAGCCGGGCTTGATGGCGTGGACCATGAGCAAGCTAGCCAGTGTTTCGGCCAGGGATTGAACCAGAAAACCGGCGAGGGTCGCCGGGGCGGTGGCTCCCGATTGCGCCGCGGTGATACAACTCACGGGAATATTGTGCTCGATGCAGCCATAAAGCACGTCCACCGCGTCCGCGGCATATCGCATGGGAGAGATGACCGGACTGATATGAGCCTTCACGAAGGGTCGCGCGGAAAAGGCACCGGTACCGCCGGCAACAATGTCGAGAAGGTCGACAATGGGCGGGATGTGATGGGCAAGCGTGAAGGAGGTCGCGACCGGTTTGGTCGTGTTCCTGACCAACGCGTAGACGGTATTCACGTCGAGGTCGAAAGTGTCCGCAACGTCCGTCGCGACGCAGCACCGGGTAAACCAGCTGACATTGGTCAAGGTGTCCTGCAGCCGGGTGAAATCGTGGAGGTCTTTCAATGTGGATGGCCGATAGAGCCCGGTGTCGATATCGAGGGTCTGCACGGCGGCGCCCCCTGTCCCGAAATGAACCCGATCGCCCCCAACCTCGATGGAGCGGGCCTCGTCCCGACCATGAAGAACAAAGGTCTTTGCGGCCCCTGTAATTGCGTCCTCCACCATCGCACGCGGGAAGCAGACCCGGTTTCCGTCGGCAGTGGCCCCGGCGGCTGTCAGGTCGGTCAAAAGGCGCGCCGGCACCTCGCCCATTCCAAGTTCCGACAACAGGCGCAAAGCCGTGTCATAGATACGCGAAAGGTCCGTGTCATCCAGTGGCCGGTATTGGCCCCCTATCTGCCCGGGTGGCGCAGGGTTGGCCGGACCGGCTGCGCGCATCTCCAGCCTGTTTCGGCGCCCGCCGGCCCGCGACTTGCCTGCTTGCATGGTGTTCTCCGATCCTTTGTCGCGACGAAACGGCATCATGGCATGTGCGGCAAGTCACTGGACCCCGATTGCGGGATTTCCAATGACTGTTTCGATATTTTCGAATATGAGGAACCTCTCCTTGAAGTGGTGACGCGGCTGGTGGATCACCGACCGAGATCAAGGGGTATCCTATGAAGTCGCAAACCAGGGTTGTTGTTATCGGCGGCGGTATCGCCGGTTGCTCCACGCTTTATCATCTCACCCGGGAAGGGTGGAGCGATGTCATGTTGCTCGAACGGGACGAACTCACATCCGGCACCACGTGGCATTCCGCGGCGCAGGTGACGAATTTCGGCATGAACCAGACGATGGTGGGGCTGAAGAGCCATTCCATCGCGCTCTACCGAGAGTTGGCAGCGGATCCGGATTACCCGATCAACTATCACTACGGGGATGGCGGAATCCGTCTTGCCAACACGGAGGCGCAGATGGACGGCTACCGCCATTTTGCGTCCATGGCCCGTGGAATGGGGGTCGAGTTTGAGGTGATCGATGCCGAGGAATGCGCGCGGCGTCACCCGCTTATCTCGACCGAAAATCTGATGGGCGGCCTTTGGGATCCGCATGATGGTGACATTGACCCGGCGCAACTGTGTCAGGCGCTGGCCCGGCGTGCCCGCGCGGCCGGGGCCGAAGTGCATCGGAACACGCCGGTCACGGGGCTGCGGCAGCAGCCAGATCATACATGGGTCGTCGAGACGCCCAAGGGCGCGATCACCGCCGATATCGTCGTGAACGCATGTGGCTACCGGGTGAACGAGGTGGCGGCCATGATGGGGGTGCATCACCCCGTCGCCTCCATGGAGCACCAGTATTTCGTCACCGAGGAAATTCCGGCAATCCGGGAGGCCGGTCGCCGGATGCCGCTGCTCCGGTGCCCGATCAGCGACTACTATTGCCGGCAGGAGAAATTCGGCCTGCTCGTCGGATTCTACGAACAGGATTGCAAGACCTGGGGCATGGACGGGATTGATCCGCATTTCACCAATGCGTTGTGTCCCGACGATCTGGACCGGATCACGGACGTGCTTGACGGTGCCTTTGCCCGCATGCCCGCCCTGACCGAGGTTGGCATCCATACCATCGTCAATGGGCCGATTACCTACACGATCGACGGTGCGCCACTGGTGGGCCCGATCCCGGGAAAGCGCAACGCATACTGCATTATCGGCTTGCGGGCGGGCCTTGGTGAGGGCGGCGGCCATGGTTGGCTTCTGGCGCAGCAGATTGTCCATGGCGAGGCCTGTTATGACACCTGGGTCCTTGACCCGCGCCGCTTCACCACCCACGGAAATGTCGAACTCACCGCGTTGAAGGCGGTGGAAGACTACCAGAACGAATTCCGTTTTCATTTCCCCCACGAACACCGGCCAGCCGGCCGCCCGGTCAAGACAACTCCGCTGACGCCGGTTCTGGCGGCCGAGGGCGCCGAATTCACGGTCGTGAACGGATGGGAAAGGGTGGATTACATCAAGCCGCGCGCGGACTATGCAGAGGACCACGGCTTTCGCTTCACCGACGTCGAAGCGATCGTCGGGGCCGAGGTCCGGGCCGTACAAACCGCGGTGGGGCTGGCCGAAATCAACGGGTTCAACCGGTTCGAGATCACGGGTCCGGACCGTCACCGCTTTCTCGACCGGATGATCTGCGGACAGGTGACCCGCAAAGAGGGGCGCGTGGGCCTCGGGTATCTGCTGAACCACCACGGCATGGTCAAGGCGGAGGCGACGGTTGCCAACCTGCCCGCCAGCCCATGGGGACCTGGCCGTATCTGGTACGGGTCCGCCGCGGCGGCCGAGTTCCACGACATGGACTGGCTCGTCGCCCATTTGAAGGTGGATGACGATGTCCAAATCCGGTCGCTCACCAACGAACAGACGATCCTCGTTCTCGCCGGACCGAAAGCGCGGGCGGTCCTGTCTGAGGTCGCGAGAGGCGACTGGTCCCCGGAGGCCTTCCCGTGGCTGTCGGTCCGGGAGTGTTTTGTCGGCATCGCCCCCGCCACGGTGCTCGCCGTCAGCTTCTCGGGCGAGTTGGCCTACGAAATTCACGTTCCCAATGCGCAACTCTACGCTGCCTGGCTGTCGCTTCGGGCGGCGGGGTCGGCGCATGGGTTGCGGCTGTTCGGGTCAAGAGCGGTGGAGAGCATGCGGCTGGAGAAGGGCTACCTTCACTGGAAGGCCGACATTCTGACCGAATTCGATCCCTTCGAGACCGGGCTGCATCGGTTCGTCAAGCTCGACAAGGGCGATTTTGTTGGCAAGTCGGCGTTGCAGACCCGGGCCGCGGACGGGCCGCGCAAATGTCTCGTCACTCTGGAGGTTGCCGCACCGGATCGCGCGGCTCATGGCGGAGCCTCGGTCATGGTGGGGGAGCGGGTCGTCGGGACGGTCACCTCGGGCGCTTTTGGGCATCGGACGGGAAAGAACCTTGCCTACGCGTTCGTCGATCCCGGTCGGGCAGCGGTCGGCACGGACCTGAGCCTCGACCTTTTGGGCGACCGGTTCGACGCAAGGGTCATTCCGACCGGGCCATACGATCCGGATTTCGCCCGCGTGCGCTCCTAGCGGCAAACGATGCGATCGGGGCTGTCAAAATAGCGCAGGCACCGCGCCACGAACTCGCGTACCGCGCGCCGTTGAGGGCCTTTCTGCGTGCCAACCGACAGAGTCAGTGATGGCAAATCATCCTCGATGGGTACGGCAACCAACCGGTCTCCGGCATAGCTGACGTCCGTCAAAGGCAACATGTTCAGGATTGCGCAAGCCCCCTCGGCGCCCGCCAGGCTGCGGACCATCTCGGTCGAGTTGCTGGTGGCCACGGTCGTGGGACGCGCGCCGTCGTTCTGGAAAAGTGCGCGGTAGTAGTCGCCCACCAAGGGACGATTGAGCGAAACCAGCCGTTCGTTGGCAAGATCGGCAAGGGAGACCGATGACCGGCGAGCCAGAGCATGCGTCGCGGCCATCAGGCAGTAGGGCGGAGCCTCGATCAGAGGGTGGTGGTCAATCCAGGGCTCCGTTTCGTCGGAGACGAACAGGATCACCTCGTAGTCACCCCGCCGCAGCCCGTCTTGTGCCGCGTGGTTGTCGCAGGCGTCGAGATGCAACGTCAGGGCATGATCCGGGGCGAGAAGGCCCGACAGAATACGTGGCAGAAAGGCGGGGGCCACCGGGGCGTAATAGCCGACCCGCAGGTCACCGGTCAGCGACTGGCGCCGTTCGGCCCCGTCTCGCAGAATCGCGTCGAACTCCTCCAGAAGGGACTGGAACCTTTGCGCAATGACGAGGCCATCCGCCGTTGCTTCGATCCCGCGGGCGCGTCTGCGGATAGTGAGGGTCAGTTCGAATTGCTCTTCAATCTGGTCAATCGCTGCCCCCACGGCAGAGGCCGCGACATTCAACTCTTCCGCCGCCCTTGCGATGCTCCCGAGCCGCAGCGCGGTGCAATAGTAGCGCATGGCCTTGAGGGAGATGCTCATGGGACTAACTCGAAATATCAGATGTTATTCGGCAATTAATACTGCTTTCTGCGGGATTTCATATCTCTAAACTTGCGAGCAACTGCAGGGAGGTCCGGGATGGACGAGACAAGGCTCAGAGGTTGGAACCACATGCCACAGACGCCGCTCACGGTGTCGCCCCTGTTCCGTTGGCCGCTGCGCCCGCTCGAAATCCTGAAGTGGTTCTGGAATTCGTGGTTTCTGATCTCGGAAAAGCTGATCATCGTGGCCATCGCCTTCGTCTCGGTCACGTGGTTCCAGCCTTCGCTTGAAGAGACGGGGGCACTTGCGATCGGCTGGATCGCAGAACTCTATCTCCGAAACTTTATCCTGATGACGGTCGTGGCTGGGGGGCTGCACCTCTTTTTCTACACCTTCACGCGACAGGGTCAGCAATTACGGTACGACCCGCGACCGCTGATGGTGAACGGACGCCAGTTCACCTTGGGCGGGCAAATCCGGGACAACATGTTCTGGACGCTGGGAAGCGGGGTTCTGGTGTGGACGGCATACGAAGTGCTCTTGTTCTGGGCCATGGCCAACGGGTGGGCACCGGTGCTGACCTGGGCTGATAGCCCCGTCTGGTTCGTCGCCCTCTTTCTGCTGATCCCGATGTGGGAGAGCTTTTATTTCTATTGGATACACCGCCTGCTGCACGTGCCGTTTCTCTACAAACACGTACATGCCCTGCATCACCGGAACATCAATGTGGGTCCCTGGTCGGGGCTGTCGATGCACCCGATTGAGCATGTGATCTTCCTTGGCTCGGGATTGATTCATTTCCTTGTGCCGGCGAGTCCGGTGCATATCCTCTACCACATGCAATACCTGACACTGACGGCAGCGACGACGCATACCGGCTTCGAAGGGATGCTGATGAAGGACAAGAACCGGCTGAAGCTCGGAACCTTTCATCACCAGATGCATCACCGGTATTTCGAGTGCAATTACGGATCGCTCGAAGTGCCATGGGACAAGGTCTTTGGCTCCTTCCACGACGGCACGGTGGAGGCGGATGAAAAGATCAGGGAGCGCCGCAAGAAGTTCATTGGATAGGGGGCGTAACCTTGAACTGGCGACTTGCCGACCGCATTGGAGCAGGCATCGGACAATCGCCTGACGGCAGAGAAGATCTATCGTTTTCTCGGCACCATGCACCGGCGACCGATCAATCCCGCGTCAGGCGTTCGCGCCCAGGCCCAGCTTCATGAGGCCACGACGCACGGGCGTGATGCCGTAAAGGGCTTCGATTCCCTTGGCGCGCAGGCTCTGCAAGGGGCGCAGGGCCGTCATGGAGGTCCGGTTCAAGGCGTCGATTCCGGCCACGCGCACCATTACTTCCGGGTGCCGCCGGCGGGCGTAGCGGTCGAGCATGCGGGGCGAGCCAAGGTCTTCGGGCCGGGATCGGGCGAGGTCCAGCAAGCAGCCCAGATCAGCCAGCGACATGTTCAGCCCCTGCGCCCCGATCGGTGGCACGACATGTGCCGCCTCGGCCATCAGCGCCGTACGTGGCCCGGACATGGCGTCGGCAACACGACTGATAATGGGCCAAACCATACGGCGAGTGACCAGCCGAAGGTCACCAAAAAGGCCCGCCGATCGTTCCGTCGCCTCGGCCTCAAAGATAGCTTCGTCCAGTGCCGCAAGGCGCGCCACGTCTTCGCCGCGATCCATCCAGACGACAGCGGAACAGGGCTGGCCGTCATGATCGGGCAACGGGACCAACGTAAAGGGCCCGCCCGATCTGTGGACCTCGGTTGACACGTTGTCGTGCGGCGCCGCGTGGGTCACGGCGAAGGTGATGGCCTTTTGCCCATAGCGAAATGTCCGCACGCCGATGCCAAGAGCGGCGCGAACCGCACTGTCCCGGCCATCCGCGCCGAGCAGGCAACGGGCCGAGACCCGGGTTCCGTCACTGAGTCGGACCAGAGCAGCTTCGCTGCGCGCGGTCAGCCCCGCGAAAGCGACGCCCGAGCTCAGGGTGACTTGGTCCATCTCCTCGATCCGGGCCAATATCTCGCGCCGCAAGAGCCAGTTCGGCAGGTTCCATCCGAAGGGGAGATCGTCCCTGAGATCCGCGGCATCAAAGGCCCGGGTGACCAACTCTGGTCCACTGGCATCGACGATCCGCATGACTTTCAGATCGGCGGCGAAGGGGGCCAACCGATCCCAAAGCCCGGCGCGCTCCAAAAGCTCCCTCGATGGTTGCAGGAGGGCAGTCGTTCTCAGGTCGGAGCCTTCGCTATCCGCATCGGTGACCGGCGGCGTCGGATCGACGCACAAGACTGAGAAGCCGGCTGTGCCGAAGGCCGCCGCCGCGGTCAGGCCGGCGACACCACCACCGGCGATGAGGATATCCACGTCTGATGTCATGCCCGGCAAATTAACGTCCGCGGATGCGCCTGCAACGGTGACAAACTGTCAGCCCGCATCGAGGGCGACGAGAAAGCCGGTCAGGTCGCGCGTGTGGTGGTGAATATGGTCGGCCCGGACCGGCGCATCGCCGACCAGCACGGTTCTCATGCCCATCTCGTGCGGCACGGCGAGGTTCCGGGGATCATCCTCGAACATCACGCCGACCGTCGGGTCGAGGCCATCCCGGGCAAACACCGCCTCAAACGCGTCCCGTCGAGGTTTCGGGTGATAATCCGCGTGCTCTACTCCATAGACCGCGTCGAAGACGCCCTCCATCTCGCGCGCCTTCAGAACACCGCGTGCATAGAGGGCGGACCCGTTGGTGTAGACCACGCGGCGGCCGGGCAGGGCCGCGATGGCGGCTGCAAGGTCTGGCGCGGGCGTAAGACCCGAGAAATCGATCTGGTGCACGGCATGGAGGTAGGGATCGGGGTCGAGCGCATGCTCGGCCATCAGTCCGGCCAGGGTGGTGCCATATTTGGCCCAATAGCGGCGGCGCAGGTCATCCGCCTTTTCTCGCGACACGGCCAGGGCCACGGCAACGTAATCAGTCATCAGCCGTTCGATCTGGTCGAACAGACGGGCTTCGGGCGGATAGAGGGTATTGTCGAGGTCAAACACCCAGGCTCTGACCCGGGCGAATTCGGTGCGGAGGAGATCGGTTGACATGCCGTTCCCCTACCGCGCCACAGCAGGTTGGGCAATTCGCAGGCTTGTCTGTCAGTTTGCCGGTGGCGTAAGGTCGACCGGCAGCAGCACGGATCCCACCCATGGCCGACACCAGACCGCCGCAGCGTGATGCGTATCAGCTTATCCTCGAAGCCATCGACTCCGGGATTTACAAGCCCGGTGACCGGTTGGTGGAAAGCGAACTGGCGGAGCGGTTCGGTGTGTCGCGAACGCCGATCCGCGAGGCACTGCAGCGCATGGAAACCCAGTCGCTGCTGAGCCGGGACGGACGGTCGTTGATCGTGGCGTCGCTGGATCACACCCAATTGTCGGAACTCTACGTCGTCAGAGGGGAACTGGAGGGCCTCGCGGCCCGGCTCGCCGCGCGCCATGCGACGCCGGAGGAGGTGCGTCTGTTGCGGGACATGTACGAAGGGGACAAGGCGCTGGTCGAGGATCCCGAAGCACTCGCACGGGCAAATCGACGATTCCACCGCCAAATCCATCTGGCCAGCCACAACCGGTTTCTTGTTCAGCAGCTCGACCTCGTCCACCGCTCCATGGCGCTGCTGGCAACGACATCCATCGCCGCCGCCGGCCGGGGCGAGGACACGTTGAAGGAACATGGCGATATCATCGCTGCCATCGAGGCCGGCGACGGGGATGCGGCCTACGTGGCGCTCAAGGAGCATATCTCCAAAGCCTTCGTCACGCGTTTGCGGATCGACGCGGAGGCCGCGGAATAGCGGTCTCGACTCGCTCCGAATCGGGACGGGGGCGGATCGGCGGATGAGCCGGGACAAAGAGTCCGTGCACGGTCTTGTCCCAGAAGAACGGCTCTGACATGAGCTCCGACAGGCCCTTGTAGGCGGCGACGGCGGCCAACGGGAAATAGAAGTGCAGGGTCGGTGCCCAAAGGGCGAGATCGGGTTTGCCGGAGGCGCGCACGGCCAATGCGGCAGTCACGATGTTCAACAGTTCTCCGCTGAGAAACAAGGCGCCCAGCCCCAAGGTCGCCGCAGGGCCTATCACCGTGACAACAGGATGCGGGAGACCAAAGGGCACGGCCCAGAACGACCACAGGAGCGGCGCCAGAACCACCTGACTCAGGCTGCCGAGGAAAACGACCTGAACCCCCAGAAACCGCCACCATCCAAGCTGGGACAAGAGCCGCGCGGGGCGGCGCATGTGGACGCCGTAAGTCAGGGCATAGCCTTTCAGCCATCGGGATCGCTGCTTGACCCAAGGCCAGGCCCGGCAGTTGGCCTCTTCCCCGGTGACCGTGTCGATGAGTTCGGTGCGATAGCCGGCGCGGGCGAGCCGCACGCCGAGGTCGGCGTCTTCGGTGACATTGTGGGCATCCCAGCCGCCCAACTCCTCGATCACATCCCGGCGCATGAACATCGTGGTGCCGCCCAATGGAAGGACAAGCCCCATCCGCGCCATGCCGGGCAACATCACTCGAAACCACGTCGCGTATTCGAGCGTGAAGCAGCGCGACAGCCAGTTTGTGCGCGAGTTGTAGTAGTCCAGCACCCCCTGCAAGCAGGCCAACTGTCGGTCAGCATTGGCAAATTGAGCCGCGACCTTGCGGATCTGGTCAGCGGCGGGGGCGTCCTCGGCATCCCAGATCCCGATGATCGAGCCGCGCGCGAAGTCGAGCGCGTAGTTCAGCGCCCGGGGTTTGGTTTTCAACGTGCCGGGCGGGACTGTGATGCAGCGGATCCAGGGCGGCAGCGGCACCCCTGCGATGGTGGCGCGCGTTACGCGGTCATCGGCTTCGAGGACAAGACAGATATCAAGCAGTTCGTGCGGGTAATCGATCTGTTGAACCCGGTCGAGGAGATGAGAGGCGATGGCGCGCTCCCGGAGCAGGGGCACCAGAACGCTCACGACAGGTTGGCGCAAAGGCAGCGGCTGGCCGGAGGACTGGCGGGTGCCCTCCCCCTTGCGCTGCACGAACAGAACCAGTGAGGCGAGTTTCAAGGCCATGGTCAAGGCAAGCGTGGTTACCGCCCATCCCGTAACCAGGACCAGCGTGCCATTGGGGGCGAGGTAGGCGCACAGAGCGAGCACAAGTCCGAAGGCCAGAAATACACCGAGGGCAAGGCTTGGTCGCCACCCGCGACAGCTCAACTTTGCGGGCACGCGAGCTTCAGCGCGGTCGACGAGTTCTTTACCTGCGACGGATTGCAACGCGGCGTGGAAGCCATCGTGGGTCGTCAGCGCAAATGATACCTCGCCCAGTTGGCTCTTCAGCTCCGGCATCAACCTGCGAGCCTCATCAGGACGCGTGCACAGGACGATGGTGACGCCACCGGATCGACGCCATGGCAGGACACCGTTCCGGGCGCAAAACCCCGCTCCCATTCGCGACACCAGCGTGGGATTCGGCGGCTGTGCGACTGGATCGACAAGGGCCGCACCGGCCACGTCTGCCTCGGCCCGGGCGATGTCCTCTTGGGGCAGGTCGAGCGATACGCGCAAGGTGTCGACGAGCCGCTCTTCGGTTCGGTCGCTCCTTGCTTCGGCCTCCATCAACGCCCGGGAACCGAGCAGGCCCTGCCGGACCAGCGCGCGGCCCACCGGGTGCAGCCCCCTCTGAAACGCCGGTGCGTGGGGCCGGGCGCCAAAAGACCTCTGAACGGAGCTCTGAGACATCTCACCAATCCTGACCTTCGCCCCAAGGTCGATGTCCGCGGATCGTGGGAACCACGACGCAGGCGGATGCGCCGGGCGACCCGCCAAACTTGCGTCAATCAAGGTTAAATTTGGGTTAAGCCCGTCAAGAGATCCTAACGGTGGTCTTCTCGCAGCTCCGGTATCAGACCTTCGCGTGTTTCGAT
>CAYMMT010000008.1:0-38030 GCA_964391555.1 uncultured Rhodobacterales bacterium | reverse complement strand
GCGAGAGCGCGAGCCACACCGTGACCATGCCCGAGGTCGCGCCAAGGCCCCAATAGGTCAGATCCTGATGCATCGACACCACATGGCGGGTGCGCGGCTCCTTGATGAAGAACTCCACGCCGTAGACGAGGATGTCAGGACCGAGGATGCCCTGAACCACGTCGAGGATTCGCGGGTCCTGTCCGATCCTTGCAGCCATGGGCATGACAGCCTGGGCGTTGACGCGCTTGTAGGTGTTCAGGGGCAATGGCAATCCGTTGTCGAGCCACTCGGCCTCCAACGCTTCCAACTCCGACCGCAGGGCCTGCGCTTCGTCGTTCGGCAGCACCGGGACAGGGAAAAGGTACCCGTCCTCCCAGTACCTGTTGCGATCGGTCTCGGTCAGGCGACCGTTTTCAAGCACGATCGGCATGGCGCGAATCCTCCCTTTTGCTGTGTCAGGCTCCCGTGCCGATCCACCGCCGATCTAGACCGGATGCGACTCGTTTCTGTCGCTCCTGCGCACTGGACACCGGCGGGTCAGGGATTAGTGTCCCGACCGGACAACCGCCGGGGAGGCATTCCATGGAAAAATTCGGCAAGGCGCAGCCGGTCAAGCGGGTCGAGGATGTTCGATTTCTGACCGGACAGGGGGCATATGTCGATGACATTGCGCCGCGTGAAGCGTTGTTTGCCTACGTTATGCGGTCGCCCGTGGCACATGGGCGTATCATGTCGCTGGATGTCTCTGAGGCAGAAGGGGCGCCGGGGGTGCGGCTGGTGCTGACCGCAACCGACCTCCTTTCCTCGGGCGTCCGGAACGACATTCCCGGGCATCTCGTCCGCAACATGGACGGTACCAAGGGCGCGAACCCGGCCCGACCCATTCTTGCCGATGGCGTTGTCCGGTTCGTCGGCGAACCCGTGGCGTTGATCGTCGCCGATACGCTGGCAGCAGCCAGGGACGCTGCGGAACTCATCGAAATCGAGTACGATGAACTGCCGGTGAGCCTTGGGCTGGCCCCGGGCGGGCCGGACATCCACCCCGAGGCGTCAGGAAATGTCGCCTTCGATTACGGTCTGGGCGATGCCGATGCGGTAGAGGCCGCCTTGGCCGAGGCGGCGCATGTCGTCACCTGCGAGATCTACGACAACCGCATCATTGCGAATTCCATGGAGCCCCGCGGGGTCACGGCGCAGATGGAAGACGGACGTCTGCACGTGGCGGTGAACGGACAGGGTGTATGGGGGCCAAAGGCGGACCTCGCCAAGATCCTCGGCCTGCCCAAGGAGGATATCCGCGTGACGAACCCCGATACCGGCGGCGGGTTCGGGATGAAGGCCTTCACATATCCCGAAATGCTGGCCGTGGCGCAGGCCGCGCGGATTCTCAATGCGCCGATCCGCTGGATGGCGGACCGGTCGGAATCCATGCTGTCGGACAATTCGGGGCGGGACCTGACCACCACCACGACCATGGGGTTCGATGCGTCCCACAAGTTGATCGCCTACAAATGCGAGAGCATCTGCAACCTTGGTGCCTATAACTCTGGCTTTGCCCAGGCGATCCAGACGGAGCTGTTCTCCAAGGTGTTGCCGGGGGTTTATGACATTCAGACAGTGTGGATGCATTGCCTTGGCATTTACACCAACACCACGCAGGTCGACGCCTATCGCGGGGCCGGTCGGCCAGAGGCGATTTTTGTGCTCGAACGGTCAATGGACAACGCCGCGCGGGTGTTGGGCGTCGATCCGTGGGAACTTCGGCGGCGCAATTTCATCCCGGCGGACGCCTTTCCCTACACCTCCGCGACCGGCATGCCCTACGATGTGGGCGATTTCCACATGGTCCTCGACCGGGCCCGGCAGGAGGCTGACCTCGGCGGTTTCGCGGCGCGGAAAGAGGCGGCGCGTGCGCGGGGCAAGCTGATGGGGCAAGGCCTTTGTTACTATATCGAAAGCATTCTCGGCGATCCTGAGGAAACGACCAGGGTGGTCTTCGAAGAGGGCGGCAAAGTAGCGGTGCACGTGGGCACTCAGTCGAACGGACAGGGGCACGAAACCGTGTTCGCGACGTTCCTGAGTGATCACACGGGCATTCCGCAGGAGCAAATCCGCGTGGTTCAGGGCGACAGTGACATCATTCCGAAGGGCGGCGGCACAGGCGGGTCCCGATCGGTCACGGTGCAGAACACGGCGACGCTGGCCGCGGTCGAAGTGATGGTGGAGGCCTTCACCGGGTTTCTGGCAGAACGGGAAGGCGTGGAGGCGGGCGACATCTCGTTTGACGACGAAACCTTCCGCATTCCGGGCTCGAACCAGACGCCCACGATGCTCGATGTGGCCGAAATGGCGCGGCAGGCGGGGCGCACGGACCTTCTCACGCACGCCAGGACGATCAAGCTTGAAAACCGGTCGTTCCCCAACGGCGCCCATGTGGCGGAGGTGGAGATCGATCCCGAAACCGGGCGGTTGGCCGTCACGCGCTACACGGTGGTTGACGACCTTGGCAACCTCATCAATCCGATGCTTGCCGAAGGTCAGGTGCATGGAGGCGTGGTTCAGGGGATCGGCCAGGCGGTGAGCGAACATACGGTGTTCGATAGCGAAACCGGGCAGCTCCTCACGGCCTCGTTCATGGACTACGGGATGCCACGCGCCGATGATGTTCCCATGATTTCGTTCACCTCGGCCCCCGTCCCGTCCAGGTACAATCCCATGGGCATGAAGGGTTGCGGCGAGGCGGGCACGGTCGGTGCCCTTGCGGCGATTGCCAATGCGGTGGCAGACGCGATGGGCCCCAATGCGGAGGGCGTGCAGATGCCCTACACGCCGTTGAAGCTCTGGCAAGCCCTGAACGAGGGTCAGCGTGGGGCTGCGTAGCTCTCTCTTACGGCTCCTCGGTCGGACCCCGGTTCGACAGGAGGGGCAGCGCCGCCATCGCGGGCCTGCGACCCATGTGATCATCCTTGACGGGACGCTGTCGACGCTGGAGCCGGGGTGCGAGACCAATGCGGGTCTACTCTACAAACTGCTTGATGAGATCGGGCGGACGGCGAACCTGACGGTCTACTACGAGGCCGGTCTGCAATGGCGCAACTGGGGCGAGACGCCGGCCGTGGCCATGGGGCGCGGTCTCAACCAGCAGATCCGACGGGCCTACGGCGTTCTGGCATCGCGCTACCGCGAAGGCGACAAGATCATCCTCGCGGGTTATTCGCGCGGGGCGTTTGCGGTGCGCTCACTGGCCGGGATCATCGATACGGTCGGGCTGATCCGGGACACGGACGCCAATGTCCGCAATATCCGCACGGCGTATCAACACTATCGTCAGGGCGGGACCAGCGCGGCGGCGGATGCGTTTCGCCGTCGGTTCTGCCATTGGTCGGTGGAGATCGAGGCCGTCGCCGTCTGGGAGACGGTGAAGGCGCTGGGCGTCCGGTTGCCGATCCTCTGGCGCTGGGCCGAGCCGGCCCATGCGTTCCACAACCACGCGCTGGGTCGGTCGATCCGGCACGGGTTTCACGCTCTGGCCCTTGACGAAACGCGGGAGGCCTATGCA
The DNA here is from genome assembly GCA_964391555.1 of uncultured Rhodobacterales bacterium. Taxonomy (GTDB): domain Bacteria; phylum Pseudomonadota; class Alphaproteobacteria; order Rhodobacterales; family Rhodobacteraceae; genus JAMWZF01. The sequence continues at coordinate 34,489 of CAYMMT010000008.1, read as the reverse complement.
CCGGTGCTCTGGACCGCACGACCGGGATCGACGGTCGAGCAGGTGTGGTTCAGGGGCAATCATTCGGATGTGGGGGGGCAACTTGGCGGGCGGGAGCGGTGCCGCCCGCTGTCGAACATCCCGCTTGTCTGGATGCTGGAGCGGCTCGAAAGCTGTGATGTGCCGCTGCCCGAGGGCTGGGTGGCGCGGTTTCCTTGCGACGTGACTGCGCCATCGACGGGAAGCTGGACGGGCTGGGGGCGGCTGTTCCTCATCCGGCGCAAACGTCTGGTGGGGAGCGATCCCTCCGAGAGCGTGCATGTCACCGCCCGGGTCGATGCCCCTGCGGCGGCGGTGACCGGAACCTGATCAGGCCACGTCGCGCAACGCCACCTGCGGCACGATGCCCAGTGCGTGGCAAATGTCACGGGTCAACTCGGGGCGGTTGAGTGTGTAGAAATGCAGGTGCTCGACACCGGCCTCAAGGAGCTCATCGCAAAGCTCCGTACCCACGGCGGTCGCGAACAGGTCGGTGATGCCGTCGCGAACGGCATTTTCGAACCCGTCTCGGATGACAGCGGGGATCGACGCGCCGCATTGGGCGGCAAACCGTTGCGTTCCTTGCCAGTTCTCGACCGGAAGGATGCCCGGGATGATCGGGGCGTTGATGCCTGCGGCGGCGCAGGCGTCGCGAAAGCGAAAGAAGGTTTCGGCCTCGAAAAAGAACTGGGTGATCGCCCCGCTGGCGCCGGCGTCGATCTTGCGTTTGAGCCAGTCGATGTCGGCGGCCGGGTCCTGCGCTTCGGGGTGCTGTTCGGGATAGGCGCCGACGCGGATCGTGAAATCGCCGGTTTCGGCGAGCGCTTCGATCAGTTCGACCGAAGATGCGAAGCCGTCCGGATGGGGCCGGAAACCGCCGGCGCCCTTAGGCGGATCGCCCCGCAGCGCGACGATATCGGTCACGCCGTCCTCGGCGTAAGACTTTGCAATGTCCAGGGTTTCGGCCCGAGTCGCGTCCACGCAGGTCAGATGCGCCGCCACCTTGAGGCCGGAGGTCTTGTGAATGGTGTCCACCGCCTCATGGGTCAGGGCCCGGGTTGTGCCGCCCGCGCCATAGGTCACGGACACGAAATCAGGATCCAGAGGGGCCAAGGTGTTCACGCAATCCCAAAGCCGAAAGGACCCGGCGAGGGATTTGGGGGGAAAGAATTCGAATGACAGGGCAGGGCGCGGCATGAGGCAGGTCCTTGTTGGTTGCCCGGGTTGTCTCACGCGGGAGTTTCTGAGACAAATTCATAACTCTCAGCACGAACATGAGTCAGATTAAAGAATCCATGCATATCGAGTTTCGCCATCTGCGCACGATCAAGGCCATTCACGATACCGGAGGTCTGGCCCGGGCGGCCGATCAACTGAACATTACGCAGTCTGCTTTGTCTCACCAGATCAAGGGGATAGAAGATCAGGCCGGGGTTGAACTCTTTGTTCGCCGGTCAAAACCATTGAAGCTGTCCGCTGCCGGATTGCGCATGCTGGCGGCGGCCGAGGACATTCTACCGAGGGTGACCGCGCTGGAGGCCGAATTCGACGGGCTGCTCGAGGGCTCAAAGGGCCGGATGCATATCGCCATCGAGTGCCACGCCTGTTTCGACTGGCTCTTCCCGGTTCTGGAGCAATTTCGGAAAGCCTGGCCGGATGTGGATGTCGATATTCGTCCCCGCCTCGCGTTCGACGCGCTGGAAGGGTTGCGGCGGGAAGAGGTGGATGTCGTGATCTCATCCGATCCCGAAGATGGGCCCGGGCGGGATTTCACGGCCTTGTTCGATTACGAGCCGGTCTTCGTGGCCGCCCCGGCCAACCCGCTGGCGCAGAAGTCCTATGTCGAAGCTGCGGATTTTGCCGATCAGACGCTTATCACCTATCCGGTGGACCGGGCGAAACTCGACGTGTTCAGCCAGTGCCTGCTGCCCGCAGGCGTCGAACCGGCGGCGATCCGGCAGGTGGAACTGACCGAGATCATCCTGTTGCTGGTCGCGGCAAACCGCGGCGTGTCGGTTCTGCCGGACTGGGTGGTGCGGCAGGTGCGGCTGAAGTCGGACTACGTGACGCGGCGCATGACGCGGGACGGGCTGACACGCCGGATCTATGCCGCCACGCGAAGCGAGGATACGACCAAGCCCTATATGGCCCACTTCACCCGCCTTGCGCGGCAGGAGGCGGTCAAACTCCAGGCCGGGTGATCCGCGACGGAACCGGTTCGGAGGGCGGGGCGGCGCATTGCGCCAAGAGTCGAACTTCGGTCTCGGCGATGGGCATGGCGCGGCCATAGCGGTAACCCTGACCCAGATCGCATCCCAGGGCGCGCAGTCGGGCCTCTTGTGCAGCCGTCTCGACCCCTTCGGCCACCACGGTCACATCAAGCCCCTTGGCAATGGACAGGAAGCCTTCGACCAGCACCGACGCGGTTTCGTCTTCGCAAAGCCCGGCGACAAAGCTCTTGTCGATCTTCAACTCGTCGAATTCAAGCTGCCGAAGATGCTGGAACGAAGCATAGCCGGTGCCGAAATCGTCGAGGGAAATCCGGGCGCCGCGCGACCGGAAGACGCCGATGGAGGCCTCGAGGAGGCTGCCGGCGCGACTGATGATCACGTCCTCCGTGATTTCGAAGGTCAGATGACGGAGAGCGTTGGGCTCATTGCGGAATATATCGAGCAGGGCGGTCTGGCCGCTTCGCGTGGCCAGCGCGCTTTCTGGTACATTCAGGGACACTCGCCCGGAGCCGAGTCCGGCCCCCTTGAGCCGGAGGAGATCGATGCGAACCTGATCGGCGATCCGCCAGAGGAGTTCGTTGTGCAACCCAAGCTCCGCGATCTGCGGCACGAACGCCGCGGGAAACTTCACCGCACCATCGGGCAGAACCCAACGCGCCAGCGCCTCGAAACCGATGATACGGAAGTCAGAAAGGTCGACCTTTGGCTGGTAAAACGGCTGGATTTCACCGCGTTCGAGCGCGGTCATCAGTCTTTGGCGATCTTCGAGGCCAAGGCGCGGTGCGATCGATCGATCCCAGGCCCGGACGGCGTGGGTGCCGCTGCCGTGGGTCTTGGCCCGGTACATCGCCTGATCGGCACGTGATACGATCTTTCTCACGCTGATCCCGTATTCATCGGCCAACGCAACACCGATACTGGATCCGACCCTGAGTTCCGGGCCCGAGCCGCGGATCGGCGTCTGGATCGTGCGTTGGATTGCATCTGCGATCTCCAATGCCTCCTGACGACCAGTCACGCCCTTGAGGCCGAGGGCGAATTCATCGCCGCCAATGCGCGCGGCGAACCCCCGATCCCGGGCGATATCCTCCAGCCGGGCGCCAACATGCCTGAGGACCGAGTCGCCTGCATCATGGCCGTAGCTGTCATTGATCGGTTTGAAGCCGTCGAGGTCGATCACCATGACAGCGGGCCACCGGTGATCGGATGTCCGGTTCTCGGAGTTTAGCAGGGCCGCCATCTCGGCCTCGAACGCGGCCCTGTTCGGAAGCCCCGTCAGCGGATCGTGACGCGACAGGTGCTCCAGCGCGCGCAGCCGGGTTTCGGCGTTGTTTTGCGCCTCACGCAGTTCATGTCGGGTCGCGCCCTGAATCGCCATCGTCTGGATCGTGTTCGTACCATGCACGATGGTCAGCACTAAAAGCAGACCCCATTCCAGGGGTGTTCCGTTGCTGACGACCCCATCGGGCTGTGAGAAGAGTATCGCAAAGGTGCCCAGCAACAGGACATAGACCGGGATGACCTGGGTGCGATTGTAGACCGAAAGGTCAATGTAGGTGTTGGTGATATGGACCAGCACGCCGAGCAGCCACATCAAAGAGGCGATGATGAAGGGCACCGACCCGAGGCTGGCCAGCACCGGGGTCGGCGCGCAGAAGGCGACCGTCGAAATTGTGCTGGCGGTCCAATTGGTTGCGATGCGAAAGGTTGAAAGGTGTTGTCCCGGTTTCAACCGGCGGAGTGTGCGATGATTGGCAAGAAACACCACCTCGCTGAACGCGATCCCTGCCAGAACCAAAAGGACGGTGGTCACCTCCCCTACAGCGTAGAGAAGGGCCAGGATCATGCCAGCCGTCGACAGCCGCTGGTGAAGCGTTTCGGTCGAAATCTCGAGGATCTGCTGAACCTCGTCTCGCATCCGCTCGAGCAGGGTCATGTCCTTCAGCGCCAATCCCTTCACCCTGACACTGTTCCTTTCCCGGGTCGCCATAAGACGCGGGAGCGAATATCGGGTTAAGCGGACTTGAGGCGGGCGCGGGGGCGGCCTATACGGCCCGGCCTAACGCCTTTTCTCGCCGGAGCTCTTGTCCCATGGCCATGTCCGCCAATCTCAACGTCATGCTGCGCACCGCCCGTCGGGCCGGCCGCGCTCTGGTCAAGGATTTCGGCGAGGTCGAGAACCTGCAGGTCTCTGCCAAGGGGCCCGGAGACTTCGTGAGCCGCGCGGACCGGACGGCGGAAGAGACCATTCGCGCCGCGCTGACCGAGGCGCGCCCGACCTATGGGTTCCTTGGAGAAAAAGGCGGGGAAGTGGCAGGTGAGGATCCGACGCGCCGCTGGATCGTCGATCCGCTCGACGGCACCACGAATTTCCTGCACGGCATGCCGCACTGGGCGGTGTCGATCGCGCTCGAACACAAGGGTCAGATCGTGGCTGGCGTGATCCATGACCCGGTCAAGGACGAGACGTTCTTCGCCGAAAAGGGCGAGGGCGCGTGGATGAACGACCGGCGGCTGCGGGTGTCGGGGCGAACGAAGCTGATCGAGTGCTGCTTTGCCACCGGTCTGCCTTTTGGCGGGCGACCCGATCTGCCGGACACGCTCACGGATCTCGCGCGGCTGCTGCCGGCCACCGCAGGCGTCCGCCGCTGGGGGACGGCGTCGCTCGACCTCGCGTATGTGGCTGCCGGGCGCTATGACGGTTTTTGGGAACGCGGCCTGAAAACCTGGGACCTGGCCGCCGGTTTGTTGATCGCGCGCGAGGCGGGGGCTTTTGTGGAGCCGATCACTCCGGGCGAGAGCATTCTGGAGTCAGGCGCGGTTTTGTGTGCCGCCGAGCCGATATTCGACAAATTTGCCGCGATTATCCGCAATCTGTGAACAATGCCCCAATTTCGCCGTAATTGGCGATGAGCCTTGACGCAAGGTAATGGACCCCATCGGGCGCAAAGACCCCAAGGGTTTGCAGGACGTTTGGAGGCACCATGTCGAGCGAATGGATTATCGTGGCCGCGGCCGCGATGGTGATTGCGGTGGGCGCGAGCCAGATAATTGGCGGGGCTGCCGAAGACTTGGCGGACCAGACCGCTTACGGCATGACCGCGATCCCTACCTTCGGTGCGCCGGATACCGGAACGGGCAACGCAAGAATTGCAGAGTCAGTGGAGCGGCAGTAGGACAATCACCTCGGTCGCCTTCACGGTGTAGCCTGAGGCCGTCCCGTGGATCATAGGCGAGACGTCGCAGCCGGAATGCGCCGTTTCAGTTGCTGCCGGCGTCCTCAATCTGCTCCGCCACCGCCGCCGGAATTGGACATATTGTTGTGGCGGTCCGTCATGTCACCGGGGTTGGACATGGATCCCCGACCACTGTGAATTTTATCGACGTTCTTGCCCGTCACCACCGAGTAGATGATGTTGCCGATGACGTACACGAACCCGACGCCGATGATGACCGGGATCACTGTGAACATCCAATCCATGCCAAGAGCCTCCTGCGCTGATCGAGGCAAACGTTGCACATCTTTTGACCAGGTCAAAGCCGATCATGCGGCAAACGACAGGGACGGGGTTGGCGCCGCCCGGGTCTGAGGCGAATGTGGGATGACGTGAGTCGGGAGACCTTCGCCAACATGATGGTCCGCCCCCTCGGGCAAGGGAGAAGCAGGCGTGACATGGGTTTATTTGCACGCGGCGGCCCACAATCGGACGCTGTGGCTACCCCATGCCCGGGGGCCCTGCCTCGACCTGCCTGGACATGGTGAGGCAGAGCGCGTGGATCCCCCCACCGTCGAGGCCTACGCCGCCACGCTGATACCCCGGTTGCCGGATAGTCCGGTTCTGATCGGGCATTCTCTCGGTGGGATGGTCGCGCTCGAAATCGCCCGGCAATTGCGGGACCGCGTTCAGGCTCTGGTGTTGCTCGACGCGCCGATCAAGCTGCCGTTCGACCTGTTTCACCGGACCTTGCACATGACGACGGATTATTCTTCGCCCGAGCTGTTTTCGATCTTTGCCGGGACCCGGGTCCGCGATCCGCATTTGCGCCGGTCGATCAAGGCAGCCGTGCGCGCAATGACGCCGGGCGGCCTGAAGGATGCGGCACTGGCCGCGAGTTTCTATGACGGCAGACCCGCGCTGTCCGCGCTGAGTATTCCGACCTTGGGCCTCTATGTCCGCACCAGCGCAATCGCCGGGCCATTTGCCGCCACGGCGATCCGAAAATACGCGCCGACGGCGACCGTCGAAATGGTCAATGGGTCCCACATGTACCCGCTTGAGCATATCCGGAACGTCGATGACCGCATCTCACGGTTCCTGGCCGAAGAGATTTGACGCGACGGATTTATCCCGTCAGGGGGGCGTGGTGGATCAGCCGGAAACCCTCGGGTGTTTCACCGACAAGGCTGATCCGATCCAGGACGAAAGGGCGCGGCGCCGGGGGCAATCGGTCGGCAAGTATGCCTGCGACATGGTCCATCTCGGCCCGATCGAGCTTGCCCGTCAGGGTGATGTGGAATCGGAAGTCTTCAAAGACGTAGGGGTAGCCCCATGTCAGCAGGTTCCGGTCCTGCCGCGGGGAGAGACCGGCGACGCGCCGGCGGGCGAGGTCGTCCCGGGTTGCGGGGGCGCGGAATGGGTCAAGCACCGACACGCAGGTTTGCGCGATGTAAGCGAGGCCCTTGGCGTCGCCGTCCGGCACAAGGGCCAGAAAGCGCCCGATGCGCGCGAGGGAGAGGCCCTGCACTGCGGCCGGGGCGAGCGTGGCCGCGAGAGCGTCCACAGCATTCCGAAGATCGGCCTCGCTGGTCCCCGGAGCAAGGTGGAATGGCGCCTTCAAGGTGCCGTGCAGCCCGTATTTGCGAGGCGCGGCGGTGATGCCGGCCAGATCTGAGTGGTCAAGTTCAGGGATTTTCAGGCGCGGAACAGACCTGCCCGCCGCCAGATCCCACCCCAGCCAGGACGCCCCAAAGCCTGCAAGGGGCTCGGGAGGGAGAACATAGATCGCGTAACGGCTATACAGGGCTGTCTCCGACTTGAAGATAGTCACGTCCTTCGCCTCGGGCCTTGATGAACAGTATCCCTGCCTCGCCGGACGGGCCCGTTTTCGAAGCGAATGAAGGCCGCGTTCGCGAAGCTTCGGGGGTGTCTCAGGTGATCACGTCCGGGGCCGTCCGACCGGTGTACGCCTCAATCCCGGCCAGCGCTTCGGCGGCGGCGATAATGGGGGCGAGTGCCGCTTGCGTCTCATCGTGAAGCCTGTCCGGGCGCGTCTCCAACCGTTCGAGATAGACCCGGATGGTCGCGCCTTCGGTCCCGGTCCCCGACAGTCGAAACACGACCCGCGCACCACCGTCGAATGTCACCTGGATGCCTTGCCTCGAGGCCGTATCGCCGGTGACCGGATCGGTGTAGGAGAAATCTTCGCCACTTGCGACCTCCAGTCCGGCAAAGCTCTCCCCGGGGATATCAGGCAGCCTGGCCCGCAGGTTATCCATCAGGGACGCCGCCTTCTCGCTGTCGACAGCTTCGTAGTCGTGGCGCGAGTAATAGTTACGGCCATAGGTCGCCCAATGGGCCGCCATGAGCTCTGCCACGGATTTGCCCGTCGCGGCGAGGATGTTGAGCCAGAGCAGCACCGCCCAGAGCCCGTCCTTTTCGCGCACGTGGTCGGAGCCGGTGCCCGCACTTTCCTCGCCGCAGATCGTCGCCCGGCCGGCATCGAGAAGGGAGCCGAAGAATTTCCATCCGGTCGGCGTGGCATGCGCCTCGATCCCTTTCGCGGCGGCCACACGGTCAACGGCACCCGAGGTCGGCATGGAGCGTGCGACCCCGCTCAGGCCCCGCGCGTAGCCGGGTGCCAGATGGGCCTGGGCGGCGAGCAGCGCGAGGCTGTCGGACGGGGTGACGTACAGGCCCCGGCCCACGATCATGTTGCGGTCCCCGTCGCCATCGGAGGCGGCGCCGAAATCGGGGGCTCCGTCCCCGTGCATGACGTCCATCAGGTCCTTGGCCCAGATCGGGTTGGGGTCGGGGTGGCCCTTGCCGAAGTCCGGAGACGGCACGCCGTTGACCACGCTGCCCGGCGCCGCACCGAGGCGGTTCTCGAGAATTTCGGTGGCGTAAGGTCCGGTGATCGCGTGCATCGCGTCGAACCGGACGCGGAAACCCGCCGCAAAGAGCCCGGCAATCGCCTCGAAATCAAAGAGTTCTTCCATCAGCGCGGCGTAGTCGGCGACCGGATCGACAATTTCCACGGCCATGTCACCGAGTGCGGTCTGACCAAGCGCCGACAGGTCGACGTCGTGCGCCTCGACGATGCGATACGCGGTGATCTCCGCGGTGCGGGCAAAGATCCGGTCCGTCACGGTTTCCGGCGCCGGCCCGCCGTTGGGCGTGTTGTACTTGAGCCCGAAGTCCGCGTCCGGACCGCCGGGGTTGTGGGAGGCAGAGAGGATCAGCCCGCCCTGTGTACCGCGCTTGCGAATGAGGTGAGAGGCGGCGGGCGTCGACAGGAGCCCCCCCTGTCCGACAATTGCAAGGGCCGCCCCGTTTGCTGCGGCCATCCGCAGGATCACCTGGATCGCGCGGTCGTTGAAATAGCGCCCGTCGCCACCCACGACGAGCGACTTGCCCTCCACACCACCTATGCCGTCAAAGATCGACTGGACGTAATTCTCCAGGAAATGCGGGCCCATGAAGACCTTGGTCTTCTTGCGGAGGCCCGAAGTGCCCGGCTTCTGTCCGGCGATGGGCCGGGTCTCGATTGTACGAATGTCCATGTCTGTCCTCCCTCGTCCCGGCGTCAGGAGGCTGTCACCCCGGGTCCGGTTCTTCGACCAATGCCACGACTGAGGTGCCATGCACCAGCAAAGGTTTCCGAACCGGCAAGAGCGGCGCGCTGGGGTCCGCAGTATCGAGATGCCGGACCCAGACCTTGCCGCCGGCCACCTCGGGCAAGCGGAACTGGAAGGCCGGCCCGCGATTGAAAACCAGCATCACCGCCGACTCGAGCCGGTCGTATTCCGGCGTTCCTGCCGCCGTCCGCATCTCGACCACAAGCGCGTCCCGGGACACATCCGACCAGTCTGCATCGGTCATCTCGGTTCCGTCGATCTTTCGCCAGAAAAGGTCCGGCTTGCCATCGATCAGCCGTTCGCGTGCGTGCAGCCAGCGTTTCTGCCGCAGGATCGGGTGCGCCTTTCGGAAGGCGATCAACTGACGGACGAACTGATGGAACGGATCGGTTGCACCGGACCAGTCTATCCAGCCGGTCTCGTTATCCTGGGCATAGGCGTTGTTGTTGCCGCCTTGGGAATTCCCGAGTTCATCCCCCGCCAGGAGCATCGGCGTGCCCTGGCTGAAGAGCACGGTGGCCAGCAAGTTGCGTCGGCGCTGCGCGCGGGCAGCCAGCACCGTTGCATCGGTCGTCGGACCCTCGACCCCGAGATTGTCGGACGCGTTGTCGGAATGGCCGTCGCGATTGTCCTCGCCGTTGGCCTCGTTGTGCTTCTTGTTGTAGCTGACCACGTCGGCGAGCGTGAACCCGTCGTGGCACGTCACGAAATTGACGGAGGACGAGGCAGGTCGGTTGTCGTGATCGAACCGCAGCGCGGAGCCGGAGACGCGCGTTGCGAGTTTGCGCAGGTGGTCCTTGTCGCCACGCCAGAACCGGCGAACCTGATCGCGGAACTTGTCGTTGTGTTCGGCCCAGGGCGCGGGAAACGCGCCAAGCTGGTAGCCGCCGGGGCCGACATCCCACGGCTCGCAGTAGAACTTTGCGCCCGCGAGCACCGGGTCTTGCCGCAGGGCCTGAAAAAATGGCGCGTTGCGGTCGAATCCGCCCTCGCCGTGGCGTCCCAGAGACGAGCCAAGGTCAAAGCGAAACCCGTCCACGCGGTAGGTCTGCCGCCAATAGCGGAGGGAATCCATGACCAGGCGCAGAACCATGGGGTGGGCTGTGTTCAGCGAATTCCCCGTGCCACTGTCGTTGATGTAGTAGCGGCGGCTTTCCGCGAGGCGGTAATAGCTGAGGTTGTCGAGACCCCGGAAGCTCAGCGTCGGCCCCAGATGGTTGCCCTCGGCCGTGTGGTTGTAGACCACGTCGAGGATCACCTCGATCCCGGCGGCATGCAGGCGTTTGACAGCGCCTTGCACCTCGGCGACCTGCCCCGAGGACATGTACCGCGGTTCGGGCGCGAAGAAGCCGATCGTCTGGTACCCCCAAAAGTTTCGCAACCCACGTTTGACAAGGAATTCGTCGTCGACGAATGCATGGATCGGCATCAACTGGATCGAGGAGATGCCCAGTCCGGTCAGGTGGTCCAGCATCTCGTCCGACGCCAGCGCGGCAAAGGTGCCGGGATGCGTGATCCCGTCGCGACCCATGGTGAGGCCGCGGACATGGGCCTCGTAGAGAACGGTCTGCTCCATCGGCACGCTTGGCGCGATATCGCCGGACCAGTCGAAGTCCGGATCGGTGACCACGGCCCTCGGCATGAAGCGGGCACTGTCCTTGGTGTCGAAGCTCAGGTCTCTGGCCTTGGCCGCGGCGTCGTAGCCATAAAGCGCCGGATCCCAACTCAGCTGACCGGACAGCTGCCGCGCGTAGGGGTCGATTAGCAGCTTGTGTGGGTTGAACCGGTGCCCCTCGTCCGGGCGGTAGGGGCCGTGGGCGCGATAGCCATACCGCTGGCCGGGCTTCAGGCCCGGGATGTACCCATGCCAGATGTGGTCGTTTCGCTCCGGAAGATCGACGATCAGGTGTTCGTCGCCCTCGTCGTCAAACAGGCACAGCGACATCCGGGTTGCATGCTGGGAAAACACGGCAAAGTTCACACCTTCGCCGTCAAACTCCGCCCCCAGAGGCCAGGGGCGGCCCGGTCTGACCGTCACATTGCCACTCATTCCGCGCCAGCGAGGTCCTTGTACAGCGCGGCATAAGAGGCCGCGGAAGTGTCCCAGCCGACCGGATGGGACATCGCGTTGCGCTGCATTTGGTTCCAGATTTCCGGGGCTGCGTAAAGGTCGCAGAGCTTTATCAGCGCCCGCGCCAGCGCATCAGAGGTCACGGGATGGAATTGCAGGCCGGTTGCCGCTTTTTTCGCCAATGCGGCAGGTGACGCGGGGATCACGGTATCGGCAAGGCCACCGGTCAGCGAAACGAGCGGAATGGTTCCGTAACGCAGACCGTAGAGCTGGGTCAGACCACAGGGTTCGAACCGTGACGGGACGAGAATGGCGTCCCCGCCCGCGATCATCCGGTGGCTGAGCGGTTCGTCGTAACCGATCCGCACGGCGACGTTGCGGTCCTTGGCAAGACCGTGGAATTGCTGCTCGAAGCGGGCATCTCCCGAGCCGAGCAGCGCCAGCTGCCCCCCGCGGTCAAGGAGCGCGGGCAGGGCTTCGGCCAGAAGGTCGAGGCCTTTCTGCTCCGTCAGTCGCGAAATCACCACGCAGAGTGGGCCGCAGGCATCGTCGGGCAGGCCCATGGCGTTCTGAAGCGTACGTTTGGCCTTGGCCTTGCCCCGGGGCGTCTTGTAGGTCGAAATGGCCCCGTCAGTCGCCGGGTTCCACGCGTCAAGATCGATCCCGTTGAGGATGCCGGAAAAATCATCGGCCCGCGCCTTGAGAACTCCATCCATCCCCATGCCGAACTCAGGTCGCATGAGCTCTGCCGCATAAGTCTCTGATACGGTGTTGATTTTCGTTGACCACAGAAGTCCGGCCTTGAGCGCGGAGATCCTCCCCCAGAATTCGAAGCCGTCGCGGGTGAAGTCCTGTTCTGCGAGGTCCAACGCCTTGAGTTTCGCGGCCTCGGCGAGCCCGTGAAAGGCAATGTTGTGGATCGTCAGGAGGGTCCGGACAGCGCCCTTGAGGTAGTAGGGCGCGAAGCCCGCCTGCCAGTCGTGGCAATGAACGATGTCCGGCGTCCAGCCGTCCGCCTCACCATCGCAGATCGTTACGGCGGCCTGGCACAAGGCCGCGAAGCGTTCGGGGTTGTCGGGCCAGTCCTTGCCATCCGGGCCGAGATAGATGTTGCCGTCCCGGCCGAAGTGCTGCGGGGCATCGTAGACGAGCAATTCGAGGCCCGCTGTCTTGGCGGTGATCAGCCGCGCCGGTCCGCCGGGCGCTCCGGTTTCGCCTTCCCACACCACCTCGCTTTCGCCGATGGCCGCCATCACGGCCGGGTATCCGGGCAGAAGGGTCCGCATTTCGACACCATGCGGGGCCAAAGCGGCAGGCAGCGCGCCCGCGACATCGGCGAGTCCGCCGGTTTTCACCAAAGGCGCACATTCGGAGGTCACTGACAGGACTTTCATGGCGCCGGTCTTACTGCGCGGCGGTCCAGGCGTCGACCATGGGTTGGGTGATCAGCGTGGCGCCCGTGTCGGACACACGGAAAAACTTCGCGTCCTCGCCGGGGTCTTCACCCACCACGAGACCTTCAGGGATCACCACGCCGCGGTCGATGACGACCTTTCTGAGGCGCGCGTGCCGACCCACCACGACGTGGGGCAGGACCACCGCATGATCGAGCACGGCATAGGAATTCGTGTGCACCTCCGTAAACAGGAGCGAGTTCCGAACTTCCGTTCCGGAAATGATGCAACCACCTGAAATCATGGAGGATATCGCCATTCCCCGGCGGTCCTTCTCATCATGGATGAACTTTGCCGGAGGGACGTTTTCGGCATAGGTCCAGATCGGCCAGTTGGGATCCCAGAGGTCCAGTTCGGGCGTGAAGTCGGTCAGGTCGATATTGGCCTGCCAGAAGGCGTCAACCGTCCCCACATCCTTCCAGTAGGCCGGCGCGCCGGACGCCCGCACGCAGCTGTCATCGAACCGATGCGCCATGGCCTTGCCGCCAGAGACGATGGCCGGGATCAGATCGTTGCCGAAATCGTGGGAGGAGTTCGGATCCTCGAGATCCCTCAGCAGCAGGTCACGCAGGAATTTCCAGTCGAAGACGTAGATCCCCATCGACGCCAGCGCCTTGTCGGGGTCGTCCGGTGTGCCCGGGGGGTCGGCGGGCTTTTCCAGGAATTCCGTGATTTGTCCATTGGCGTCCGTGGCCATTACGCCGAATGCGGTGGCTTCCATTCGCGGCACCGTCAGGCATCCGATGGTGACGTTGGCCTTCTGCTCCACATGGTCACGGAGCATCACCTCGTAGTCCATCTTGTAGATATGGTCTCCCGCAAGAATTATAATATAATCAATGCCATAGCTATCGATTATGTCGATGTTCTGGGTCACCGCATCCGCCGTACCGCGATACCATTCCTCGCCGCCCATGCGCTGCGATGCGGGCAGGATGTCGAGGAACTCGTTGCGCTCCGCGCGGAAAAAGCTCCAGCCGCGCTGGCAGTGGCGGATCAGGGAATGAGCCTTGTATTGGGTGGCCAGTGCCATTTTTCGAATGCCCGAATTCAGCGCATTCGACAGCGCGAAGTCGATGATACGCGCCTTGCCGCCAAAATAAACAGCAGGCTTGACCCGCCGGTCCGTCAATTCCTTCAGCCGGGAGCCGCGCCCGCCGGCGAGGACAAAGGCCATGGAGCGTTGGGTCAGTCGTCTGTTCTGTGGCATTGGTTCCCCTTTTCTTCAGGAGCCCGGGCTAAACATGAGTGTCGACAATGGCGGGAGGGTCAGGGAGAGGGACTGGCCCTGTCCGTGCGCGGGCACGTCATCGGTCCTGACCGACCCGAGGTTGCCGCGATCTTCCCCCCCGTAGGACTTCGCGTCCGTATTGAGGATTTCACGCCACGCGCCGGGCATGGGTACGCCGATCCGGTGGTTCGTGCGTTCCATCGGCGTGAAGTTGCACACGACCAGCACGGGCGGGTCGCCGGGGTTGCCGAGACGGCAGAAGGCGAGGACCGACTGGTCGGCGTTGCTGGCATCGATCCACTGAAAGCCTTCGGGCTCGCAATCCCTGACATGCAGGGCCGGCGTGTCGCGGTAGAGCCGATTGAGATCCCGGATAAGCGTCCGGATCCCCTCGTGCGGCGCGCGGTAGCACCTGTCCCAATCGACCTGAGCGTCGTGGTCCCACTCTCCCGGTTGGCCGAACTCGGTGCCCTGGAACAGCAGTTTCTTGCCCGGATGGCCCCACATGTAGCCGTAATAGGCCCGCAGATTTGCACTTTTCTGCCAATCGTCCCCCGGCATCTTTTCCCACATGGAGCCTTTGCCATGGACAACTTCATCGTGGCTGATCGGCAGGATGTAGTTTTCGGAAAATGCCCAGGAGATCGTGTTGGTGATCTGGTGGTGATGGTATTTGCGGTGGACCGGTTCGCGACTGATGTAGTCGAGCGTATCGTTCATCCAGCCCATGTTCCATTTATAACCAAACCCAAGCCCGCCCGCGTCGACAGGGGCAGAGACGCCAGGAAAGGCGGTGGACTCCTCAGCCACGGTCATGATGCCGGGATGCCGCCCATAGACCTCGGCATTCATGCGGCGCATGAAGTCGATGGCCTCCAGATTTTCGCGCCCGCCAAACTGGTTGGGGACCCACTCGCCCTCGGCCCGGGAATAGTCGCGATAGAGCATGGAGGCGACCGCATCCACGCGGAGCCCGTCGACGTGATGTTCTTCGAGCCAGTAAAGCGCGTTCGCGACAAGGTAGTTCGCGACTTCCCGACGCCCGTAATTGTAGATCAGGGTATTCCAGTCCTGATGAAACCCCTCGCGCGGATCCTCGTGTTCATAGAGGGCGCTGCCGTCGAACCGACCGAGGCCGTGGGGGTCCGTGGGAAAGTGGCCCGGAACCCAATCGATCAGAAGCCCAAGGCCGGCAACGTGAGCTGCGCCCACCAAGTCTCTGAATTCATTGGGAGGCCCGAAGCGGATGGTGGGGGCGTAGAGACCCACGGGCTGGTATCCCCAAGATCCGTCGAAGGGAAATTCGGAGACCGGCATAAGCTCCAGATGGGTAAAGCCCATGTCCTTGGCATAGCCCACCAGGTCCTCGGCATGTTCGCGGTAGGACAGGGGCCGACCACCTTGATCCCAAATACGTTTCCACGAACCCAGGTGCACTTCGTAAACGGAAATGGCGGCGTCGCGACGATTGCGCCTGGTCCGCTCGGCCATCCACTCGGCGTCGTCCCAGACATACCCTCTGAGGTCGCGAACAACACTTGCCGTCCGGGGCGGGTGTTCGGCGCCGAAACCGACGGGATCGGCCTTGTGCGCCAGCAGCGCACCGTAACGGTCGATGACTTCGTATTTGTAGGCGGCACCATCGGTGACGCCGGGCAGGAAGATCTCCCATACCCCGGTCCCACCGCGCCGCCGCATGACGTGCCGACGCCCGTCCCAGTGATTGAAATCGCCGAGGACGGACACCCGCCGTGCGTTGGGCGCCCAGACGGCGAAATGGGTGCCGGCGGCGCCTTCGTGCTCGGTCACATGCGCGCCAAGGGCCTTCCACAGTTCAAGGTGCGTGCCTTCGCCAAGAAGGTATTCGTCGAGGTCGGACAGGACCGGGCCAAAGCGGTAGGCATCGTCGTAGGTCCAGGTCGCGCCATCGTCGCCTCGGCCTTTCAGACGGTAGTCGGAGGTCTGCCGCACCGGACCGCAGAAGACCGGACCATGCAGGCGGGGAAGCGGGTGGCTCTTTGCGCCAATCACCGCGAAGAGTTCGTCGGCTCCCGGGTCGATTGCGGTGATCCACGTCTGACCGGCGAAATCCCGGGGGCCGAGCACCGCGAACGGGTCAGCATGACGACCCTCGGCCAGCGCCTGCGCCTCTGCCTCCGGAATCGGTGCCGTGTCGAGTGCTGTGCCGGTCATCGTCTCTCCCTCTGTCTGAAAAGATGAGCCGGGGCGAGGAGATAGTCAAAGGGTGATATCGCTGGGCAGCGCGTGTTCCGTCACGGCGGTGGCGTTGGGAATATCATTTGCCTCGGCCCGTCGGGTGGCGGCGGTGCGGCTGAGGCCGTGGTTCAGCCATCGCTGGATCAGGCGCGAGCGGAGTTCCGGCAGGGCCACATCGAGACGCACCGACAGGTCCCACAAGGATGCCAGACCGGACCACGGGGCCTCGTCGAACAGCAGGTAATTGCCTTCCACCAGAACCACCTGTGTGCCGGGTTCGACCACGCCGCAGCCGGCGATTGCGATATCGCGAGACCGGTCGAACACCGGGTAGACCACCTCTGCGCCGCCGCGCAGGCGGGCCACCAGATGCACGAACCCTTCTGCGTCAAAGGTTTTCGGCGCCCCTTTGCGCGTGAGCAGGCCGCGCGCCTCGAGCACGGAATTGTCGAGGTGGAAGCCGTCCATTGGCACTACGCAAGACGAGCATTTCTGCGAGGTGAGACGCCGATCAATCTCTTTTGCCAAGGTCGATTTCCCCGATCCAGGCGCGCCCGCAATTGCCACGATAAGGCGTTTTCTGTCCGCCCGCATCTCGTGAATCCGATCGGCGATCTGCGTGACGCTGTGGCTGATATCGATCATGGGGGCCTTCGATTCCTAGCGGCGTCGTCTCTAACGCGGAGGACCGCGCGACGCGAGGGGTTTCGCGACGGGATGCCGAAAATCCGCCTGTTTCGCTTTGGCGCCGGCTTTGGCAAGTTGCGACCATGAGCCTGTTGACGACACTGAAGGAACTCGAGGCGCTGCGCTCGGGCCGAAACATGGGGCTGATCGCAGCAGGCGTGGCGTTTTTCGCCATGTTCTCCCTGTTTCCCGGGCTTGCCGCGCTGATCGCCGTATTCGGGTTGCTGGCCGACCCCGTGGTGGTCCAGGAGCAGGCCGCGGCCCTGTCGGAATTGATGCCGCCGGACGTCTGGGCGCTTCTCAATGGCCAATTGACCTCATTGCTTTCGGCCCGACCCGAGACCCTGGGATGGGCGTCGTTTTTGTCGCTGGTGATTGCCTTCTGGTCGGCCCGGGCGGCAGTGGCCGCGCTGATGCAGGGGCTCAACGAGATTGCGGCGCGACCGGCCCGCGGAGGGATTCGACAGACCATGGTGGCCTTGTTGCTCACCGCGGGGCTGATCGGCGTCGCCGTCGTCGCGCTGTTGCTGGTGGTTGTCGTGCCCGTGGTGCTGGCGTTCCTGCCGCTGGGACCATGGGCGGCGCTGGCGGCGGATCTGTTGCGCTGGGGCGTTGCGATATGCGTGCTGATGACGGCCTTGGGCCTTCTTTACCGCTTTGGTCCCAACCTGCGAGGTCAGCGGCATCCCTGGATCACGTGGGGGGCCGTCTTGGCGGTCTCCCTCTGGCTCGCCGCAAGCTGGGGATTTTCATTCTACCTGACGAATTTCGGCAATTACAACGAGGTGTACGGGTCCATTGGGGCAGTCGCCGCGCTTTTGATGTGGTTCTACATTTCGGCGTATCTGGTTCTGCTTGGCGCGGGGCTGAACACCGTTCTTGGCGATCACGACGGGAACGGAATTGAAACGTAACGGCTTTGCGGCGGCGACCTGGTTGGCCGCAAATGACCCTTGTTGATGCCAAGACCGTTCGGTGGCCCTGTTCTTCCTGATCCAGCGACTCAATCGGCGGCTGCGTCAGTCCCACCCGCCGGTCAGAAACACCCACCCCGTGCCGACATTCGCCGCCGCCAGTGCGCCGAGGACCCGCGAAATCGGTGTCGCGGTGCCGATTGTCAGCACATCCAGTTGCCCAAGCTGGCGTCGCCGTTCGGACGGTTGCAACGCCGCAACCGCCCCGAGGTCGGAGATGTTCTGGCTGTCGAGGCCAAACTCGACCGCCGCGCGCGCGAGGGCCGCGTAGTCGGAGCTGGTGGTGTCATCGTAGATCCAGGTGATCTTGGGGGGCAGCACGAAATAGTCGGTCACGCTTGCGGGCGGCTCCGCAGCGGCATCGCGATCCGGGTCCTGCCAGAAGGGCGGCCCGGTCCGTTTGTAGAGAAAGCCGACATGGGTCGGTCGCTGCGTCCCTGCGCAGGTCCCCCGTACCTCGGACTGGAGCCGGCGGGCAAACGCCGTCGTATCGGGGGCATTGTGGAAGATCATGACGAAGTCGGGCGCTTGAATGGCCTGTCTCAGTTCGGTGCCGAAGTCGCTGGCGAGGAAGGGAATGAAATCAGCGGTCCGGCTTGCTTCAAGCGGCTCCGCATTGCAGGTGCCGCTGGCGCCAAGGTGTCGGCGCAGGAGCGCGCTGTCGGCGGCCCCGGTCCCGGGACGTGGAAGTGGCGCAGCGGTAAGGCTGAGAATGGCCGTGCGGTTGCCATCCTGGTCATCGGCAAATGCGGCGCTGCGACCGAACCCACCGATGACAACGTCGATTTCGCGCACGCCCGCCTCGCGGAACGCGTCCATGGCGGCGTCCCGGGTGGCGTTGGCCCGGACCGCCGATATCTCCCAGTTGTCGCGGGATGATCCCGAGGTGCTGCCGTAGGCCTCGATTGTCAAAGACAGTCCGTCGGCGGCATCGCGTGAGGCCGCGGCACAGGCGGCCACCGTTCCGAGGATCTCCGCAGCGTCTTCGGTCACGTCGCTGGCGACGTCATCGAACAGGATGCTGGCGCGGAACGTCTCTCCGGTTGCGAGACCGGAAGCGGGGCAGGTCCGGCGGAGTGCGGTCGGGTCGGGCCCGAGGGTTGGCGCTGCGGCGTCGGAATCCAGCAGGGCTTCGGTCAGGAACTCGCACGGGGTCGCTCCGAATAGGTCCTCGGGCCTGTCGGCGGTCAGCAGCACCGCTTCGCGACCGAGAAGCCGCGCCGCACCGGGGTTGAGCAGTCCGGCGGCCAGGCGCGATTCGTGGATGTGCGCGCCATCAGGCAGGTGCTCGGCGATGTCAGCGGCAACCTCCGCCGACAGCGCGGCTGCGAGGGCCGGTTGCCGCGTGAAGGCGCCGCCCATCAGCAGGCAACTTGCAACGGGACCCTCTTGCGCGGCGGCGTACCGGTCCCAGGCAGGGGGCAGGGCGAGTGTCGGATCGCTGACCCTGCCTCCGAGCTCGAGCGCCCAAATGCGCCCGGACGCAGGGGCAGAGAGTCCCGGGTCATCGCAGGCCGCCGACTGGGCGTGGATCTGGCCATCCGGGAACAAGAGCACTGTCGGCGCCTGGCTTTCCTGATCCCGGGCGCGGGCGTCGATGGGGGCCTCGGACGGGGGGAAGGTTCCCCCGGCTTGCGCATCGGCGATGGCCGTCAGGTCACTCCAACTGAACGCCACGGCGCGGAGTTCCCGTTCATCCCGCGCGATCCGTGAAAGGGTGGTGTCCAGACCGCTGGCCAGGCATGCCTCCGGGTTGGACGCATGGAGCAATGCGATTCCCGGAACCACCGGCAGCTCTTGGGCCATCAAATGCGTGGCCGCAACGCTTGTGGCGATCAAGGCGGTGAGGCCAATGCGGGGCAACAAGAAGGAGGGCATCAGGATCTCCCGGGGCAGGGGGCAATGAGACGGGCGACGGTTTCGGGCGGACCCGCCACCCGGACGCGTCTTTCGCCGTCATGGCGCACGGTTGTCAGAACCCGCAGGTTTGTCAGGCGGCACAGACCATTGCCGACCGCTCGGCGCGCGGTGAAGCGCAATTCAAGGGGCGGGTCGTCGCGCAACGCACGCCATGCGGACTGGCCAAATCCGGTCGGAGCGACGGATCGACTGTCGATGCTTTGCGGCACGGGCTCTCCCGACCCCGGAGCCCAGCTTGGGGCCATGCGAAGGACAAGGCGCCGTCGCACCTCGGTCAGCGCTGCGTGCGCATCCAGCACCGGTAGCCCCGAGACACGGTTGTCCCGGGCGGTTTGAACAAGGATATCGCGAGCGTCGGCGGCAGAGAGCTGGGGGTCCAGCGCAAACATCTGCGCGGCGGTTGCACTGACCAGCGCCGTGGCGACCGAATTGCCGATGATCCGGGTGAAATAGATGCCATCTTCGACATTGCGTCCGGCGCCGCAGCCCACGGCGCCAAAAATCGCTCCGGACGCGGCGGCGTCCCATTCGGCTTCGCTGGCCTCCAGAATCCGGGCCGACCGGATGTCGTCGGTGGGGGCCCAGTCCAGCGTCGCCACAGCCTCGTTTGCGGCAGGACCGCCGACTTCACCGCAGCCCTGGATCGCGCGGACTGCGCCAAGTTGCAGCTCGGCGTTCTGCGCCCGGCTTCGTTCCGCACGGCGGGGATCGGTTCCGCTGGGCGCGTAAAGGTCGATCATCGGTTCGAGCCGCGTACGCGCGGCAAGCCTGCCGTCGGCGGCAATCCCGCCCACGACCAGCAAGGGCACGTCCGGGGCTGGCAGGGCGTAGGCGATGGCCGGTCGGTGCAGCGACAGGATCTCGCTGGGAAGCGGTCGGTCGATGATGGCCTCCGGCGGCAGGAGCCTGTTGGGCCGGGGGTAGGCCGCGTTTGCCCTCAGGATACCGGTGGTGTTGGCCGAGGAGGCAACAAATAGCCGGTCATCGGGATCGTGTCCGGTGATCGTGCGGCGCCCGGCGTTCAGCGCCATGGCAGAGCGATAGATGCGCGCAAATTGCAGGTCGAGGAGTTCTTGCGGCGGCCCTTCGTTCGAGAAATTCACCACCCGCACCTGTGGACGTCGGTCCAGCCGGTCGGCCAACCGGCGCAATCCGCGCGGCGTCGGAGTTGTCCCGATGAAATGGAGCGACACCGATCCCAGCGGCGCGAGACCGGTCCGGCGCAAGGTGCCGGCGCTCTGGCCCGCAATCAGGCCGATCATCTTGAGCTCATGCTGTTGGCCGCTTCGCCAGTCGAGATACGCGCGGGCAAAGCTCGCCTCTGCGGCATCGAGCGTGAGGCAATATTCCGGGACCTCCTCGGCGGCCACGATATTTTCAGCCACGATGCGGTCGCAGATCCGCTCGAGCGCGGGCACGCGGTCGCGCAGGGGTTCGGGCAGGCTCAGCAGGTTGGGCCGCAGCAACTCGCGCGGGCTGTCGATCTGGGTGTGCCAGAAAAGCGGGATCTCCAAGTGCTGAAGCCAGGGGTGCTGAGACAGGACCTGACCAATGGTGACGGTCTGGAACGTCTCCACCACGGCGACCTCGATTTCAGGCGCGCCGTGACCGAATTCGGCCCAGATCCCCGGCGCGTTGAGGCAAATGCGGCGGGTGACCGGATCGGATGCACAGGATCCGAGGGGCCACTCCTGCACCGGACGCATCCCCGAGAGCGGGCTTTGCGCGGCTGCGGGGACCGAGGCGGTCGCGAGTGCCAGCACAGCCGCCAGAATGACCCGGACCCTACCTGACACAGAACACCACAAGCTCATCGGGATCATCGGTCAGGGGTACGGCTGCGACGCGTTTACCACGAAATCCCCAGCCGCGTTGCGCATAGAGCTCCTTGGTCGTGTCGTCGTCGACGCAATTCGAGAAGGGCGCCTCCAGCCGCGCGAAATGAACAAAGTCGGTTCCGTCGGACCTGTTGAGGGTGATCGACGTGATCTCTTCGCCGGACATGACGACAAAGCGCTCCCCGATCGAAACCCGGTGACCGGCGAGCCAGCCGAGCACGCAGTCCTCCCGCAGGCAACTTGCACCGTTGGCGAACTGGATCTCCTCGACCTGAAGCACGCGCTCTGCAGCCAGTGTGTTGTCCATCGCGATCCAGTACGGCATGTCGCGGCGGGGGGCATCGGGCTGGTTGGCAGGCATGACCTCGATCATCCCGGCGACACCGGAGATGCCGAGGCCGGGTGCAAAGGACGCTTGCGAGGGGTCCGCCGCCGCAAGGCCGGGGACAATCAGGCAAAGGAAGGCAGTGGTCAGCAAACGCATGAGGGTCAGAGCTTTCTAAAGACGGCGCCGGGGGAAAGAACGAAGAGAACCAGCAGCACGGCGGTAATGGTCACCAGCGCATGGGTCTGGGCAACAAAGAACGGAGCGACATGTGACACGCACAGGACCCGCCCGGCGGCGAGGCCCGCTGCGACTTCGGTCGAGGCGTGGTAGCTCAGAATGACGAAATACCCGAGCATCACGAACGCCACGGCAAGACCAGCGCCCCGCAGGGTCGCGGAAATGGCAAAGCCGCGTTTCGGATCGCCGCTTTGAAACAGGCTGCGGGCAACGACGAGAAAGAAGGCGCTGAGGATCGCGAAAACCGGATTCAGCCGCTCGGTCAGTCCGAGGATCGCGTCCGGAGCCTGCCTGCGGAACTGGCCTTCCAGATCGGACAGGAAGGCATTGAATTCGGCAATGCGGGGGTCGTCGGGCAAGGTGAAATCTGGATCGCGGAGAGGGACGTCGTCGCCCCGGATGATCGCGGCCATCCGTCCGACCGGATAGAGGTCGCGCCAGCCACAAACCGGCGTAAGCTCCAGCCGACGGTCGAATTGGGTGGTATTGTGGCTCACATAGGCACCCAGTCCGAGTTCGTTTTCGACGTACCTGACATCGTCGAGCACGATGAGGATGACGGCGGCCACGGCGAATTGCGCCGCGAGGACCGCGTAGAACGACCGGGCCGGGAGCCGACCTTGCCTGAGCGCAGCGACCGCACCGCGCAGCCCGGTGCCGAAGCCGCGCCGGGACTGAACGGCCATGCCGCCCAGAAACCCGAGGCTCACCACGGTCAACGCCGCGGCGACGATTCCGATCAGCAGGGAAAAGTCCGGAACAGAGGGAAGCGTCACAGGCGCCCTTTCAAGTCAGTGCGGCTTGAGGCGCCCTCAAAGGTCCCCGGCCCGGCCGAACCTGTTCGCCGTCCCCGGGTTCGCACCCCGCGAAAAGTTAATACTTGCTTGAACTTGGCGGTTGTGCTGTCGTGTCGTCAAGTCACGTGTAGATTGTCTCTACTTTTTTTGAAAGGTTCTTTCATGAGGATGCTGTCATTCGTGGCGGCCTGCGGTGTTTTCTTTTCCGCCGTTGCCGCACACGCCTCCACCGTCACCCTGATTGATGTGACCAGCTCATTTGGGAGTGGTATCGGTGGTGTGAGTCTCGGGCCGAACGGTGCACCGGTTGGACAAACGCCGACGTTCGGCGCGGCGCAAGGCTTCACCGCCAACGCCGATATCGTCGACGCGGCCATCTCGATCCCGTTTCTGCTTTGCGGCACCGTCTGCGAGGGCCGCGCGCAACTTGTCGAGTTGACGCCGAATACATCGACGCCGGACCCGACCGACACGGTCAATAACGTGCTGATGGATCGGCGATTCTGCGGGACGGCCCGGTTCGGCTGTGATCTGGCGGGCTTTGATCCGGTGCTCAGCGGGTTCAGCCTGACGAGCGGGCTCGACTACTTCCTGGCCCTCAGCGTCGTTGTGGGCGGGGGGCAATGGATCGGGGCGGCCACGGCGAGCGATGTGCAATCGACGGGAACCGGCGACATCACGGTTGGTAGCGCGTTCGCGATCCCGGCGGCCGACGTTTCCACGGAATTCCTGTTGTCGAACACGCTGCAGTCCGAAGCGCCCGAGACCTTCCTGTTCAAGATCACGGGAACCGTCGTTCAGGATCCGGTCGATCCGACGCCGCCAGCCGTACCGCTGCCGGCGGGCGCGGTGCTTCTCTTTACGGCCATTGGCACCTTGGCTTTGCACCGGCGCACCTGACGCCGCTCGAAAATCGGGCGGGTCCCTGATCCCGGACCCGCCCGAACCGTTTTCATACTTCGCAGTAATTTGAGGGGGAGGTCGCGCCTTGGAAATCGCAAATACCTATGGCTGGGACACGGTTTACGGAATCCGGTTCAGCGATGTGAACGCCGTCCTGACGCGGGACTATCGCGGCTACACGTCCTACACGCACACGACCACGGAAGGGCTTGTCCTGAGTGGCGACATGAAGCCGTGGACGCTGAGCGGCGGGTCGGGGCGCCTGCTCATCATGGAGGTCCGCGGCGACAGCGTCACCCTGGACAATTATCCGATCCCCGGCGCATCAGCCACGCGCACCAACGTCGTGTACCAGGTCGAGGTCGAGCTGGAACTGATCCCGCGGCCACTGCCGGAAAGCTCTCGCCCCGAAGACGGCCAGCCCATGGACCTTGTCCTGAAACAGCCGCGCGTCGGCGGACCGGAGATGGTGCAACAAACCAACGTCGTGGGCGTCGACTGGGACGGCTATGACCCGACCAACCCCTCGGACCCCGACCAGATGCTCGCCACGGCAGTCCGGCTCGCCATGACCGAATGGTTCAACGGTCCCTCGACGGACCCTGAACTGCCGGCTCCCATGGCCAGCTTTCAGAATGTCTTTGCCACCGTGAACCTCAATCAGCGCATCACCGATGCCGACCAGACCGACGATGATCCGTTTGACTGGATCTCACCAAGCGCGGCCACCTACGGTGTGTTCAGTTCCATCATCGAAGGCCATAGCGACGGCATCCTCGCGATCATGTGCATGGGCAAGGACCGGGCGGACCTGGCCGCTGATCTGGGGAATACGGTTTCACCGGCGCTGCTTCCGGCAATGGAGCGGGGCGGTTTTCTGATCAACAAGGACAGATTTCTCGAACACATGCTGCTGCCCGGTCTTGGGTTGGTCTTTGCCAACGATGAAGACAAGCTCGACCCGGATTGGCCGGCGCGCAACTTTGCGACGAGCGGGAATGGCACGCGCCTTGAGAACACCAGCGATCTGACGATCAAGCAGCTCAACATCGCCGGAGTCGACAAGGACGGGAACCCCGAAGATCCGGAATACGTGGAGGCGTCGATACCGAAGGGCGGCG
This sequence comes from uncultured Rhodobacterales bacterium, assembly GCA_964391555.1. GTDB lineage: Bacteria > Pseudomonadota > Alphaproteobacteria > Rhodobacterales > Rhodobacteraceae > JAMWZF01. The sequence continues at coordinate 9,606 of CAYMMT010000008.1, read as the reverse complement.
TGCAGATCTCGATCACCGATACCGAGCTCGAGGTGCGATACCAGAACCTCCAACATCTCTTCGGCAAGGGCCTTTTCGGGTATGCTTTCAACATCTTCCACCAGATCACCGTGAAGACCACAGCCGACTTCGTCGATGATCAGTTCGTTCTGGTTCCGGGGATGGAGGTCGAGGACGAAGGCTCGATGATGTACACCCACGACGTGTCATTGGAGCAGACCGATGAGGCCAAGACCTGGGACATCATCTTTCTCGCCATCGACATCCTTTTCTTTGCGCTGTCGGCCTTTGCGGCGGTCAAGGGGGGGTCCTCCGGTGCCAAGGCGGTCAAGACAGCGGACACCGCGGGAGATGCCGCGCGGGCCGGCAAAACCGGGCGCGCCGCGCTGGTGGCCACGGCCCGGCGGACAAGCGCTCCGTCCCGGATGCAGACGGCGGCGCGGGGCACCGGCCTCACCCGCCGCGCCAGCGCCCCGATGCGGCTGCAGGCCGCCCGGCAGGTGGCACGGTCGATGCCCGCCAAATCGGCCTGGAGTCTCGGCTTCCGGCATGTCGAGGGTCTGACCAGCCTCATCGGGCTTGGTATCGGCGGCTACCTGATCGCCAAGGATGTCTTTTCGCGAATGATGTCCGATGATGAACTGAAGGCGCTGTCGATCTCCGACCCGAGGGTCTTTGCGTCGCGCGTGATGAAGCCCATCGAGTGGCCGGGCGCCGTGGGCTTTGAAATCGACAGCGTTTCGTTCAACGGAGGTCTGCACATTCTCGGCACGCCGACCTTCGCCGAAGACGACGGGTCCTGACCGATGGGGGTCATGAAGCCCCGCCCCGGCATGCGCCCGGCCACCACAAACGGCTGGGACGTCGTCTCGGCCGTGAAGATCGGTGTGGTCAACGAGGCCATTGCGAATGCCGGCACGTCACCAAAGTCGTTTTCGCAAGAGGTGGGTCCGCAGATGTGGGCCGAGGGCAGCTTTGGCGACTGGACCATCGGAGAGGGCGGCGACGGGCATCTCCTGAATCTCGTGATCCCGATCCGCGATGTCGCGATCCATCGCGGAACGGCGGTCGAAACGCTTCCGGAGGCCCTGGTCAAGGTGCGCGTCCGCCTTGCGCTGATGCCTACCGGCGCCCCGCCGCGCGAAAGCTCTGCCGGGATCGAGCGCGAGTTCATGCTGGTCCTTCGGACGGACATCGGGCCGGAACTGGCGGAACTCGCGGAGCTTGAAGCCGTGCCCTCCAAAGTCGCTACGGTGATCCAGATGGATGGGGATGAGGAGCTTGGCATCATGTCCCAGGCGCTGCTGACGACAGCGCTGGACACGTGGCTCAATACCAATCTTCACCAGTTTCACCACGTCTTTGCCACCGTCAACGTGGCCGAGGTCAGCCGCGTCGGGAGCAGCGGCGCCCTCGACTGGCTGCAATTGACGTCTGTGTCCTATGCCTTTGGCCACAACTCGTCCGATCCGGAGGAGGGCGTTCTGGCGATCCTCGGTCAGACCGAAGGCCGGTCGATGGACGGGCTGATCAACCAGGCCCAGGCCGAGATGATCCCGGAGCGAATGAATGCCGGCATGTGCATTTCGCGGTCCCGGTTCCTCCGCAACATGTTGCTGCCGGGCATCCCCGCGGCGTTCCAGGGACTGAAGCTGAGCGACGTGAAGATCAAGGCGCGGGACGCGGGGCTCTACCTGAAGAAGGACGTCAAGCTCGACAAGATGGAGCACGAAGGCGAAACCTACGAGCCGATCCTCGAGTTGTTCGATCTCGACCTCCGGGAGACGGATGTCATCATGAAGAGCCATACGGCGACGGAGGTGTCGCCGGGGCTCTTTTCGCTCGCCCATGCCACTTCGACCTATGCCTACGGCATGGATTGGAACAGCAAGGGTGAGAAGACGATGAAATTCGAGGAGGTGGGCAAGCCCAAACTGGTGCGCAACACCCGACAGACTCCGGGGCGGGTCTGGACGAATGTCGGATTGGCGGTTGCGGGCGCGATCGCGGGCGTTGCCGCCGTGTTCACCGGCGGCACATCCCTGATCGTGGCGAGCATGTTGTTCGCGGCGCTTGGTGTGGGCATAACCGCATCCAACATCATCGAAGGGGACGATGGGCCTTCCATCGACCTCTTGATGACCAACGCGACCAATTCGGTCACGTGGTCCACGGGGGCCAAATTCGATCCGCAGTTCATGGCGCTGAACGGCGGTTTGCAGATCGGCGGGGATTTCCTTGAAAGCAGGGCGGTCCCGGAGTCGGGGATCGGCCTCTCGGAACGGGCTGCCTACCAGAAGGCGTTTCAGGAACGGTTCGCGCGGGTCATGTCGGAACGGGCGCCGCAATGAACCTCGCGGGCTGGGACACCATGTCGGCGGCAGCCATGCCTCTGGTCAATCAGGGTCTGGCCAAGGCCGCGGCGTCTCGGGATGCGGCGCTCTCCTACACGGAAGGTGACCTGACGGTCGAAGGCCGGTTTGGCCCCTGGCGGATCCTCGAAGGCGGCTCCCTGCAGCTCCTCCAGATGGCCATTCCGATCGAGAGCGGGACACTAACGGGCCTGGGGCCGGAGCCGCAGACGCTGGACGGTCTGGAGTTGATCGTCGAGGTGGTGCTGCGACTGTTGCCGAATGAGGCGGGGGACGGGGTCGAACTGACATTTTCCTTCGAGCGCCTGACGGAACGCGCCGGCCCCGCGGTGCAGGTCCTGCAGGTTGTCGACCCGTCCGACCGATTTCCTTTCATCGGCAATGCCTTGGTGCAGCAGGCCCTCAACGCGGCGTTGAACGCCAACGTCGCCGGTGTCGCCCATGTGTTGGCGACGATGCCCACGCGCGGATCCGCCGCCGGGTGGCTGACCACTCCCTTCACCGATTGGGCGAACGTGCGGCTGGGTGATGGGCGGCAATACCTTGCGATCTTTGGTTCACTCCGGAAGCCCGACGCTAGGATGGCGCTCGACAAGGTCGACCCAAGGCTCTTCTCCGGCAATGGATCGGCCTATTTCGCGGCCTCGCAGACGATTTTCAATCAAAAGCTCATGGCACCCTATCTGACCAAGAATTTCAGGCCCCGGACGACCTTTCAGGTGTACGGCAACGGGCGAAAGGTGAGAGCGAAATCCTTTCGGATGTCCTCGCCCCGCAAGGAGGTGGAGCGCCTGACCGTGGACTCTCTGGGACTTGCCCCGGGCAGTAGCAAGCTGAGCTGTGCCGTCAGGGCCGTGGCGCGGCTCAAGGCGGCGAACCTCCATCTGGAGCTCGATATGGATATGCCGTTCGAGCTGAAATCGGGGAAGATCGGCTTTGGCGCGGACCGGAATCCGCGGATCAAGCACCGGACAGCGGCCCGAAAAGACGTCGGTGTCTTCAAGAAAACTCTTGGGTTTGCGGTCACGGCGTTGGTGATCGAAATCGCCAGAAAGAGCGTCTACGACATGGTGCGCGGTATCGCGACCCGGATGCAGAACATCAATGCGCCGGCCCGGATGCCTGCGTCCTTCATCGGGATCAGGGACTTCGAGCCATCCAGCGCCAAGTTGAGGACCTGTTTCTGGTTTCGAGATGATCGACCGGTCTAGGCGACAGGCGAGGGAAGCGACATGGCAGATCGTGACGGACTGATCGAGCGACTACAGCGCGAAATCTATGACGAGCGACCCGATGGGCCGGGAATGCGGTTCACTCAGGATTCTCCGGTGCTGCCGGACATCTGGGAAGCCTACGCACTTCGCCGGGAAGCGCAGGTCGACCTGATCCTGTCGCCGTTCAAGGGCGAAAACGCCGGCAGCATCACCCGCGACTTGCGGCTCGCGCTGGAGAGCTTCGAGGAGGCCCGCCGGGCAGAGATCGACCGGTACGGATCACCCGATGGTTCGGACGACGATCCGCTCCCGAAGCGCGCCAAGCCCCGCATCGCGCACGTCCCGGGGCTGATTGTGGCATCGGTCTATTTCGATCACCTCGTGAGCCTCATCCTGCCGTCGACCCGGTGGTGGGCGGTGCGGATGGGACAGCTTGGGCGTGCCATCGAGGCGATCCAGTTGCAGGAAGGCCCGGATTTCGACGCGGCCCCCGTCGATCTGCCGCTGAGCTGGGCAACGGATTACGCGCCGCTTCAGGAATATGTCACGAGATGGATCGATGAGATCTGGAACCCCGAAGGCAGCCGCATCGACCGCACCGCACGGTACATTCCCTACAGGAAACCGGAAGGCGCCGAGAACACGCCGCCGCCCTACGATTTCCTGAAGATGATCCGTGTCGTCGGGCTGATCGAACTGGCGCGCCAGCGCGAGGGTCCGGCAGGCAACGAATACGTCCCGGCCGCGCGGATCATGGGCGCGTTCAACAGCCTGTTTCGGTTCCGGGTGCGGCGATTGACGACTCAGAACTCGCTTTGGGGAGCCAGCCGCAATCGCCCGGCCCAACAGACCATGATCCAAAGCGCGAAGGCCATGAAAGCCGATGCGGCGCAGCGACTGTTCCAGTTGACCGGGAACGGGCAGAAATGGGCGATCATCGACAGCGGAATTGATGGCGCCCATCCGGCCTTTGCGGACTGGCGGGCACGAAACAGAAACGCCTTGTCCAGCAACGAGATGGCGCGCGAGCGGCCCGACGCCGGCCCTGATGACCGCCCCAGCCGGGTGCTGAGGACCTATGACCTCGACGGATTGCGGGAACTGCTCGACACGGAGAATTTGACCAATCTCCGCAGTGAGTTGGCGTCCATCAGCGCGCGGGCGGATTGGCGGGACCTGATCCATCAGAAGACAATTGCGGCGGAAAAGAGCTTTGGCGAAGCGATCGATGCCATGAAGGAGGCGCAAGGCGGTCGGCCCTCTGTCCTGCACAATGCCGAGGTCAGCTTGCGGAACCAGCGCAGCACAAGGTCGGTTGCGCTTGGGCTGCGACGGCTCGTCAACGCCGCGGTCGTGCGGGTCCGGGAGGACCGGCTGCGGCAGAACCTGCCGGTTGAAGAGCATGACGACACGCTCGATGCGGGGTTTGAACTGAGCGTGATCGATGCCTTGCTGGACCGGTTGCGAAAGGGGCTCGAAATCGACTGGAGCGCCATCGAGGTACTGATCGAGGACGTTCATCCGCCGGCCCCCATCAACAACCATGGCACCAACGTTGCCGCGATCCTCGGGGCCAACTGGCGCGACGATGTGCCCAGCGGGACGTACGGAAAGAACGAGACAGGGTCCTATCCGGCGCTTCCTCCGGGCGAGGGGCGGGATGTCCTGACCGGCGTCTGTCCGGAGATCGAGCTTATCGATTTTCGCGTCGTGACCGAGACCGATGACGGCACGATCGCGCCCCATGACTTTGAGGTCATTGCGGCGATGAAGATGATCGACCATCTCAATCGCCGAGCAGAAAAGATCGCCATCCACGGCGCGAACCTGTCGATCTCGATCGAGCACAATGTGCGTTCATTCGCCTGCGGTCGGACACCGATTTGCGAGGAATGTGAACGACTTGTGGCCAGCGGCGTCGTGGTTGTCGCGGCGGCGGGGAACGCGGGCTACTCCGATGAGGGGGCATTTACCGACCGGTTCTACCGGAACGCCTCCATCGGGGATCCCGGCAATGCGGAGGGGGTCATAACCGTTGGCGCGACCCACCGCTCCAAACCCCATGAATACGGCGTGAGTTTCTTTTCCAGCCGTGGTCCGACCGGAGACGGTCGTGCGAAGCCGGACCTCGTCGCGCCGGGGGAAAAGATCAACACCGCGGCCCCGGGTGAGCGCCTGTCGGTCGTCGATGGGACCAGCTTTTCCGCGCCCCACGTGGCCGGTGGGGCCGCGCTTCTCATGGAGCGCTACACCGAACTGATCGGCAAACCCCAGCGCATCAAGACGATCCTGTGCAACTCGGCCACGGATCTGGGGCGTGAGAAGCATTTTCAGGGGGCTGGCATGCTCGACATCCTGCGGGCCCTGCAATCTCTCTAGACCATTTGCAACGGAGGCTTTCATGGCACTGACACCCCGCAATACCGGCAAGACAACGGGCACCCTTGATGCGATGCAGGCACGGGGCCTGATCCCGGCAGAGGCGCCGCGAACGGTCATCGGACTGGAAACGGTCCTCGGAGCCGATGATCGGCAGGAAATCATCCAGACCGACAATGCGCCGTGGCGGATGATCTGTTCGCTGTCGCTGCGATCCGGGACCGGCGCGCGATATGTCGGAACCGGCTGGCTGGTGGGCCCGCGCACGGTGATCACCGCGGGCCATTGCATCGTCGACCAGAGCGCCGGTCAGATTGCCAATATAGAGGTCATGGCGGGCCGCCGCGGCGACGACATGCCATTCGGGAGTGTCGCGGTAACCAATGCGGAAACGGAGGTTCACCCGCGTTGGGCCAGCCACTTCGACCCCGACTACGACATCGGCGTCATCAAACTGCCCGAGCCGCTCGGGGAGCAGACCGGCTGGTTCGCCTATGCCGTGGCTGGGGATGACGACCTGATGAGCCACCAGATGAACGTCGGTGGCTACCCGGCCGTTGTCCAGGACCGTCTTGCGGGCGGGGAAGAGCTTTGGTGGCACAAGGACGCCGTGCTTGACGCCACCGATCGCCGGTTGTTCTACGCCACGGACACTTCGGGCGGTCAAAGCGGAAGCCCGGTCTGGGCCTACGAGGATGACGAGGGCGATCCGATCGTGGTCGGCATCCATGCCTATGGCGCCACCCTGATCCATTCTGACGTGACCGGCGGATCGGCCCAGGCCAACTCCGCGCCGCGGATCGACGCGGATATTGCCGACCTGATCGACCGCTGGTTGGCGGAAGCGGACGGTGCCTAGGCGTCGCCGCAGCGCCCCAGCATCGAGATCAGCTTGGGGATCCTGGCCTTGAATTTGAAGAACCCGGCGGTCGCATGGGGCCAGGCCATTGCATCATAGGGCCGGACCATCAGGGCGACCGGGCGGTCGAAGCTGTCAAGCGCGTCGCGGGCGGGCCCTTGTGGCGCGTAGGGTGCAACCAGTTGCGGTATCCCGGTCAGGTCGGCCCGCTCGACGTCCCGGATGTCGCCCAATTGCCCGGAATGACGGGACAGAATGTCGTCGAAAACACCTCTCGAGAATGTCCGGACTGAGGGCGAGACGGTCAGGGGCGAGCGATCTGCCGTCGCGTTCATCACGATCGTGACCTCCGGAGCGAGGCCCTGCGCCAAGAGCCAACCCGGGTCGGGGTCGTCTTCGTGCAGGACCAGCGCGGTGGGTTTGCCGGGATCCCAGGCCGCAGTCTGCGGGACGGGTCCTGCGGGCGGGTTTTCGGGGCCGTCTAGCGGTACGGCAATACTGGCGAGACCCGAGGGTCGGAACCGTCCGCCGGTGAACCGCTCGATGTTGTCGGGGCGGGCAAGGTAGGTCTTGCCTCGGGTCTGCAGCCCCGCGACCCAGCGCCAGCCTAGCGTGTTGGATGCCGGGTCACCGTCGAGCAGGTGACGCAGAAAGAAGTCCGCCCCGAGGGTCCATGGCAGTCGCAAGGTGAAGATCCAGATCGAGGCAAACCACATGCGCGCGTGATTGTGCAGGTAGCCTGTCTCCACCAGTTCCCGCGCCCAATGGTCAAAACAATCGATCCCGGTTTCGCCGGAACAGGCCGCCTCCCATTCCGAGCGCAGCCCGGCCTCGGTCTGCACCCGGTTGAAGGCCCCGCGAAGTTCGGCCCGATACCCCGTCCAGACCGACGGCCGCATCTCCAGCCATCCTTTCCAATAGGTCCGCCAGAACACTTCCTGCACGAACTTCTCTGCCGCATCGGCGGAGTGGCGGTTCAGGGTGGCGGTCAGGACCTCTTCTTCGGTGATCAAGCGGTGCCGAACGTAGGGAGACAGGCCGGACACATGCTCGTGACCGGGGAGATCGAAATTCCTGCGGGCGGCATAGGTCCGTCCGGCCCGGGGCAGAAAGGTCTCGAGGCGCCGGCGGGCGGCGTCTCTGGTTGCTTCGAAGTCCATCACCGGAAGGTAGACCGGGCAGGTGCCGGGTCCATGGGCCTGCGTCCGGACGTTGCTGGCGACCGGGGGGTCCCTTGAAGCTCCCCGACGGGGTGACTAAGACTCCCTCAACACTTGGGCGCTAGTCAGGCGAACGACCGGTGCCCGCTCACCCCACTTGAGGCAGCCTTCATGCGTGATCCCGTTGATACTTATATGAATCTCGTCCCCATGGTCGTCGAACAGACGAGTCGTGGCGAACGGGCCTACGATATCTTTTCCCGCCTTCTGAAGGAGCGGATCGTGTTCCTGAACGGCCCGGTGCAGGACGGGATGAGCCAGTTGGTTGTCGCGCAGCTTCTCCATCTCGAAGCCGAGAACCCCAAGAAAGAGATCTCGATGTACATCAACTCACCCGGCGGCGTGGTCACGTCGGGGCTGAGCATCTACGATACGATGCAGTACATCCGTCCGAAGGTGTCGACCCTGGTGGTCGGTCAGGCCGCGTCCATGGGGTCCCTTCTGCTGACCGCGGGGGAGCCGGGCATGCGGTTTTCGCTGCCCAACAGCCGGATCATGGTTCACCAACCGTCGGGCGGCTACCAGGGCCAGGCCACCGACATCATGATCCACGCGGAAGAGACGCTGAAGCTCAAACGTCGGCTCAATGAAATCTACGTCAAGCACACGGGCCAGACCCTGAAGAAGGTCGAATCCGCGCTCGAGCGGGACAATTTCATGTCGCCGGAAGAGGCGAAAGAATGGGGACTGATCGACGAGATTGTTGAAAGCCGCAGCAAGGATGATGACGAAAACGGCTCCTGATCGGGCCGGACCTCGGGTCTGACGGACAGAAATGAATTTGCCGTTGTGACCGCCTGAACCGTGGCCTAGGGTTGAGGGAAGGGCAGTCATGACAGCAGCAGGGCCGAACGCGGCCGAAAGGTAGACACGATGGCGAACAGTGCCGGCAGTGACAGCAAGAACACCCTCTACTGCAGCTTCTGCGGCAAGAGCCAGCACGAGGTGCGCAAGCTCATCGCGGGGCCGACGGTGTTCATTTGCGACGAATGTGTCGAGCTGTGCATGGATATCATCCGCGAAGAAACAAAGGCCACCGGCCTGAAGTCTTCCGATGGTGTGCCGACACCGAAGGAAATCTGCGAGGTGCTCGACGACTACGTGATCGGTCAGAGTCACGCCAAACGCGTGCTCTCCGTCGCCGTGCACAACCACTACAAGCGCCTGCATCATGCGTCGAAATCCGATATCGAACTGGCGAAATCCAACATCCTGCTGATCGGACCGACCGGCTGCGGCAAGACGCTTTTGGCGCAAACGCTGGCGCGGATCATTGATGTGCCATTCACCATGGCGGACGCCACCACGCTGACGGAAGCCGGTTACGTGGGCGAGGATGTGGAGAATATCATCCTCAAGCTGTTGCAGGCCTCCGAATACAATGTTGAGCGCGCGCAGCGCGGCATCGTCTATATCGACGAGGTCGACAAGATCACCCGCAAGTCCGACAACCCCTCGATCACCCGCGATGTCTCGGGCGAGGGCGTGCAGCAGGCGCTTCTGAAGATCATGGAAGGCACCGTCGCCTCCGTGCCGCCGCAGGGCGGGCGCAAGCATCCGCA
>CAYMMT010000007.1:16826-47992 GCA_964391555.1 uncultured Rhodobacterales bacterium | reverse complement strand
GAGAGCTGGCGAAAGTTCATTGTGGCACCCATCACAATCGAATCCATTCGCCAAGCCGTGATGGCTGCGGGCACAGACACGCGGAACCATTCGCGTTGATCGCTGACACGGTAGCGGGCGAGTGCCGCGTGAGCGTCGCGCTCTGCCGCCCGCACGTCGTCAACTGGCCATGCCGCCGCGACGGCATAGGGCGCAGGCGATCCCGTGTCGTGCAATTCGGCTGCGCGTTCCTCTGGCGTCCTCGTCGTCATGCCGATTTTGCAGAGACCAGGCATCGCCGGGTTGGTCAGGACATACAGCCAACCCGGTTCGATCACGCGGACGCTCATTTGCACGCAGCCACGAGCGCGTCCGCGCGGGAAACGCCTTTGTCCGTGACGGGCAGGCGTTTGATCTTCTTGGGGAACAGCAAGAAGTATTTGCCACCCTTCCTCTCCACCCCAAAACCCAATGCGCCCATGTCGGTGCGAAAGGCGGAAGTCACCGTGTCCTTGTTCCAGTTCAGGAGGGCCATCAGTTCTTCAACTGTCGCACCCTTGGCCAGCGCCTCGGCCATCAGGTGCCGCTTCGATCCTGCTTTGGTAGCGCGCACGTCTTCCGGCTTGCCGGGTTCGATCATCACGCGGCCGGGCAGTTCGCGGGGCTTGCGGGCCTTGGGCTTCTGGCCCTTCGCCTCGACGCCTTCGGCCATCAGGTCGAACGCAATGCGGATGTCGTCGTCGGCCAGAACCTGCTGAACCGGGCCTTCGCCGTTGACGCCTTCGTCTGTGATCACGAGCAGCGCCTTGTTCGAGAGCGACGCGATCACGCCTTGAACCTGCTTCTGGGTCAGGCCTGTGCGCTGCGCGATTTCCGGCACATCGCCCCATGTCATGTTGTCGGCCAGCATGTCGTCCAGGGTTTCCGCGCCATTCGCGTCAATCCCGGCGTCCAGGTATGCGACGAGGACGCGTTTCTCCATCGCTGTCAGCTTCGGCGGCTGTGCCTCGATCATCGCGACGAGGTCGGCCTTGGCCTTCTTCTTGAGCGCGGAGGCGGTCAGCGGCTTCGCCAGCATATCGTTGAGGGCGGTTTTGGTCAGCGTGTTGAGGTCGGTCATGTCTGTTACTCCGTTGATGTGTTCCCGGAATGTTCCGGGCGACGCTCAACGCATAAGTCAGTTATACCCGTCCACTCAACCGAAGATTGCGGTAAGTCGCTGATTCTAGATGATTTTGCGGATCCGCTAGGCGGAATTGAGGGAGTCGAAGTGCGCAGCGATCTTGGCGCGCACGTCGTCTGCCGTCGTCTCACCCTCGGCCAGCTTGACCGACCACGGGCGACCCGGATGCAAGATGTCCCAAGACGACCGATACTGCGTCGCGCGGCGGTTGCCGGGATCGTTGTTGCCGAACCCATCGACCACGACATTCCAGAGAGGGCGATACCACGAGATCAGCATCCGTTCCGCCATCCTGACCCACACGTCGTCGAGGACTAGATAGCGGCAGCGGAAGTCGCCCACGTCGAGGTTGTCGGCCTGCGTCACCGAGGTCGAGTGTTTCCGCAACCGGTCCGAAAGCGCCGCCCCTGCGGGAGCGTCCCAATCACCGCCGCGCCGACCGCCCTTAGGATCGGCTTTGCCGACATAAATCGGCGCTTCCATCCGTTCGCGGTTGATTTCTGCAAGCGGCTGATAGGCGTCGAAATCGCCGAGGTAGTAGATGGCGTAAATGCCCGCACCTTCGAACGGCTCAGGCGGAAGCGGTTCAGGCTCCTGCCGCAGCAGCGCGCCTGCCGCGCTTTCGGCCAGGTGCTGCTTGTCCAAGGGATTGTAAGGCGTCACTTTTCTCATTCGACCCTAGTATCTGGTCCCGCACTGACTTGGCAACAACCTCAGCGAGTTGAACAGGCACCGCATTCCCCAATTGCCGCATCGTTTCAGTCCATGATCCGTGGAAACGGAAATCGTCGGGGAATGTCTGAATACGGGCGCTTTCTCTTTCGGAGAAATAGCGGATCGAACCATCGGGACGACGCAGCATGTTCTCGCCACCGGGCACGCCATGCACGCCCGCCTTGAGGGTCTTGGCTGGCTCGTCGAGCGGGCTTCCAGTGTGCCCCGGATACGAGCGCGCGCCGGGGATGAAGCGATGATCGGACACCTTGGCCGCTGCCTTGGGATCGAACTCGGGGTCAGGAATGTCTTGCAATGCGTCGCGCACAGTCTGCCACGGCAACTCGCGAGGCTTGTCCTTCAAGCGCGCGGCACGGGCCTGCTCTCGCTCATTCGGCACGGGGTCGATGCCGTGACGCGTCCAGTATTCACCGCTGCGCCACTTCGACCAGAGAAGGGCGTCTTGCGAATGTGTCGCGTCGGGGAAGTGGAACGCGGTCGCGAGGTCGTCACGGATACCGACGATGAACACACGCTCACGCTTCTGAGGCACACCGTAGTCGGCGGCGTTCAGGAGGCGGATCACGACGTTGTAGAGCAACCCACCGCTCGCGCCGCTGGTTTCGTAGTCCTCAAGCCGTTTGAGGTGATCAAGCCATTCCTCGCCGTCGTGCGGCGTCAGGTCGGGGTGCCGCAGGCGCAGGCGGATGTATTCGAGATAGTTGGTGAACGCCTGACGCTTGAGACCTTTCACGTTCTCGAAGATGAATGCCTCGGGTTGCAACTCGCGCACAGCGCGGGCGGCTTCTGGAAACATGTCGCGCGGATCGAGAAAGGCGCGATGCCTGCCGCCCATCGAGAACGGCTGGCAGGGCGGGCCTCCGGTGACGAGGTTCACCTTGCCCTTGAGCGGCGTGTAGTCGAACCGCCGCACGTCGCCCTTGTCCCAGCCGTGGAGCGGCCAGTCGGTGTTCTCGGCCAGCGTGTCACAGGCCCAGCGGTCGATCTCCACGACTGCCTCATGGGTGAACCCGGCGTTTCCGACACCTAGTCCAAGGCCTCCCGCGCCCGCGAACAACTCGACTGATCTCATCCCAGAAATCCTTTTATCTTCTTGGCCAGCGCATCCGCGTCGGCAGTCTCACATTCCCAAATTTCCAGCACATCCCAACCCATCTCGGTTAACATCGCGTTGTTCCGCTCGTCCCGCGCCCGGTTGCCCGCAAGTTTCGGCAACCAGAAGTCCTGCCGCGACTTCGGCAGGCGCGCGAGTTTGCAGGCGGGATCGGGGTGCCGATGCCAGAAGCAACCGTGGACGAAAATCACCTTGCGACGCGGCCCGAACGCGAGGTCCGGCTTGCCAGGCAGATCGCGACGATGCAGGCGGTAGCGGTATCCCAAGGCGTGGGTCAGGCGACGGACACGCATTTCCGGCTTGGTGTCGCGCCCGCGAACCAAGGACATTCGCTTCGAGCGTTCTTGCCGAGAAAGAGTGTCCATACTGCATATCGTGCCTCACGCCCAATATGCGCACAATATCCCGCGTTGCTCAATCGCGAAGGGCCGAAGAGGGCTGCCAATAATTCACTTGCTCATGCTGCCCAACGCTGGACAAGAAAAGCCCGCCCGTTTAAACGATCTGCCGATGCCGCATTAGCTCAGCTGGTAGAGCAATCGCTTCGTAAGCGATGGGCCGGGGGTTCAAGTCCCTCATGCGGCACCACCATCACACACCGAAAAACTTGTGATATTCTTGTAACGCCAAACACCCGCCATCGAAAACGCTTTGTTTTCAACGCGGTTAGGCGCTTCCCTGCGTCATTCGTAATGATGGGGTCGGGGGTTCGAGTCCCTTCAGCGGCACCAGTTCTTCCACACCCTTCCGATGAAACATGGTTTATCAATCACGGTCTTCGACTGTTCTATCGGCCGAAGTTTGTTTTCTTGATGTTCGGACAATCGGGGCAGGCTTTGCTCAGGGCTGAAGGAAAGAACCAGTCTCGGGACGTGGTTGCGGACGGCCATTGCCGCACCGGACCGGACGACAAGAGTCGATTGAACAAGGATGACGTCGCCCCGTCAAACGCCGCCATTGTGGGACGCGCGTTGCAGATTTGCGGGCGACGCAAGAGAGCGGTGACCTCGCCTGCGGAGGCTTGAGAAATTCCGGGCCTTCCTTGAGGATGATCGTTGCAAAGCGCCGGGCCGGATGCACGGCCAACGTCATTTTCGCCGGAGATGGGGCGCTGATCGGTCCTTATGTGCGTTGCGGCAATGGCGAACGTCAGACACCGTCCTGTTCGGGGGCGCAGAACCTGACGTAGAGCAATTCTATCAGGCTGCGGACCATGGGGTCTGAAATCGCGTAGTAGATTTGCCGACCCTCGCGGCGCGCCACGAGTATTCCCTCCGCCCTCAGGCGGGCGAGGTGTTGGGAAACGGCCGATTGACTCGCGCCGACCTGGGCTTCGATGGTTGTGACAGTTTGTTCGCCGTCCAACAGACCGCACAGAACCTTCAGGCGATCCCTGTGGGCGATGGACTTCAGGAACCTTGCCGCCTGCTCGGGGGCCTCCGACCCTCCCGCCGTGAACGCGGAAAGGGCGCTTTCCGGGAATTCGATCTGTGCCTGCATCTTTGGAGACCCATGTGCTTTCAGGTGTTGATATAGGGGATTTCCGCAAACATTCAACTTCTTTAATATTTTCCGGTCGGGGCACTTGACATATTAAGAAATTCTAATATTTCCGTCTCAGATCAGTTGGAGAGACACCCAATGAAACCTCAAGTCACCCCCTTCTTTGACGAAGCGACCTTTACCGCGTCCTTCGTTGTTACGGACCCCGAAACGAACCACTGCGCGATCGTGGATTCGGTTCTGGATTTCGACTACGCATCCGGCCGCACCGATTTCCGGTCCGCTAATCAGATCATTGATTTTGTTCAAGAGAACGGCCTGACAGTCGACTGGATACTGGAGACACATGTCCACGCCGACCACCTGAGCGCCGCGCCCTATCTGCAGGACAAGCTTGGCGGCAAGATTGGCATCGGCGAGAAGATCACCGTGGTGCAGGATACCTTTGGCAAGGTCTTCAACGCGGGGACCGAATTCCAGCGCGATGGCAGCCAGTTCGACAAACTCTTCGAAGAAGGCGACATCTTTCAAGTCGGGAACATGACGGCGTCGGTTCTCCATACGCCGGGTCATACACCTGCGTGCCTGACCTATGTCATCGAGAATGCCGCCTTTGTCGGCGACACGCTCTTCATGCCGGACTTTGGTACCGCACGCGCCGACTTCCCGGGTGGCTCCGCCGAGACGCTGTACCTCTCGATCCAGAAGCTCTTCACACTTCCGGACGAAACCCGCGTCTTTGTGGGTCATGATTACAAGGCCCCCGGTCGGGACGAATACGCTTGGGAAACGACCATCGGCGCGCAGAAGGAACTCAACAAACACGTTGGGCAGGGCCGCAGCGAGGAAGAGTTCGTCGCCATGCGTACCAAGCGCGACTCAGAACTGGCGATGCCCCGGCTGATCGTGCCATCGTTGCAGGTCAACATGCGAGCGGGACAGATGCCGCCCGCCGAAGACGACGGCAACGTCTATTTCAAAGTTCCAGTCAACAGGCTCTGAATACCATGATCGAACAAAGCTATCTTTACGGCCTTATCGGCGGCCTGATTATCGGCTTGGCCGGAGCGGTCTACCTGCTTGGAAACGGACGCATCATGGGGGCCAGCGGCATCATCGGCGGGCTCGTCGATGGATCGGACCTCGGTCGATGGCGTGACGGCGTCTTGTTTATCGTGGGCCTGATCGGCGCGCCCTGGCTGGCGTTGTCGATCCTGGGAATCGAAGCGGAAACCAACATCACCTCCAATCCGACGGTGATCATTGCCGCCGGCATTCTGGTGGGTTTTGGCGCGCGCCTGGCAAACGGCTGCACCAGCGGCCACGGGGTTTGCGGAATCTCGCGATTGTCTCTGAGAGGTATCGCGGCAACTGTCTTCTACCTTCTCGCCGGCGGTGTCAGCGTCCTTCTCTTCAAACATGTTCTGGGGGTCATCTGATGCGAAACGTATTCTCACTCTCCAGCGGCGCCCTCTTTGGCATCGGGCTGTTGATCTCGGGCATGGTGGACACCATCCGGGTGCAGGGGTGGCTCGACCTGTTCGGTGACTGGGACCCGACTCTGGCGTTCGTCCTCGGCGGCGCCATCATTCCCATGGCGGTCGCGTGGCGCATTTCCGAAAAGCGTTCCGCGCCGTTGGCGGGCGGCAATTTCCCGTCCCGTCCAGTTCAGAAGATCACTCCGGAGCTTGCGTTCGGCTCCATGATCTTCGGCGCAGGATGGGGATTGGCCGGGCTTTGTCCGGGGCCGTCCTTTGCGGCACTTTCGTTTGGCGGCTGGGAGGGTCTGCTCTTTGTTGGTGCCATGATTGGCGGTATGCTGCTTGCGGTTCCGGCAATGCGCATGCGCCTCTCAGCCGCATGAGGCAGGAGATGGACATGACCCAACTCGCTCCAAATCTCTTTGTCGGACCGCAAATAGCGGAGGATGAACTGGCATCGCTGGCCGGAAACGGCTTCACCGATGTGGTGTGCAACCGACCAGATGACGAACATCCGGGCGACGCACCGTCCTCCGTGATGGCAAGCATCGCGGAAGGCCTGGGGCTCGCATTCCACTATCATCCGATTGTGCCGGGAGAGCCATTCGCCGAACAGGCCGGTAAACTCGCTGCCGTCGTCGCCCGGCCAAACGCCAAGACCTTTGCCTATTGCCGGTCGGGCGCACGTTCCGCGAACGCATGGGCGCTTGCGCAAGCACCGGCAGGTTACGGCCAGCCATAGGCAGCCTCGACGGAATGTGAGGCTGGCGCGCGATGCGCCGCCTCAACCAACCCAAACGTCATGAATGAGGTCAGCGATGTTGTCGCGCCATTTCCCGATTCTGAACTGGGTTCCCGCGTACGGGCGGGAAACCTTTGCAGCCGACGCGATAGCGGCACTCATCGTGACCATCATGCTGATACCGCAGTCGCTGGCATACGCGCTTCTTGCCGGGTTGCCACCTGAAGTCGGGCTTTATGCATCGATTGCCCCGTTGGTGATCTACGCGGTTTTGGGGACGTCCATGACCCTGGCCGTCGGACCGGTTGCGGTCGCCTCGCTCATGACCGCATCAGCGATCGGAGAGCTCACGGCGAGAGGTACACCGGAGTACCTTGGCGCGGCCATAGTGTTGGCCCTGATATCAGGTCTTGTCCTGATGGCCATGGGCCTTGCCCGCCTCGGTTTCCTGGCCAATTTCCTGAGCCATCCGGTCATATCCGGGTTCATCACAGCCAGCGCATTGATCATCGCGGTTGGTCAGCTCAGGCATATCCTCGGCTTCGATGTTCAGGGCCACAACCTGATCGAACAGGTCGCCAGCCTGGTTTCGGGACTGTCGAACACAAACCTCGCGACCCTTGCGATCGGTCTTGCAGCTGCCGGGTTCCTCTTCTGGGCGCGGCGGGAACTTGCCCCGTTGCTGCAACGGGCGGGCCTGTCCAGGACCGGTGCGGCCAGCTTGTCCAAGGCGGCTCCGGTTGTGGCCGTCGCGGCCACGACGCTGCTGGTCTACCTGTTCGATCTGGGATCGTTCGGCGTTTCGATCGTTGGAGATATTCCGCGCGGCCTCCCGACGCCGAGCCTGCCCGACTTTGATCCCGAGTTGTGGGGCACGCTGTTCCTGCCAGCGCTGATGATCGGCGTCGTTGGCTACGTCGAAACAATTTCGGTCGCTCAAACGCTGGCCGCCAAGCGGCGCGAACGGATCGATCCGGATCAGGAACTCGTGGCATTGGGCGCGGCAAACGTGGGAGCGGCCGTCTCGGGCGGCTTTCCGGTCACGGGCGGGTTCTCCCGATCCGTCGTGAATTTCGATGCTGGCGCAAGAACCCCCGCTGCCGGAGCCTTCACGGCCATCGGCATCGCGCTTGCGACCATCTTTCTGACACCCCTGCTGCACTACCTGCCCAAGGCGACGCTTGCCGCGACCATCATTGTCGCGGTCCTTTCCCTGATCGACATGACGGCGATCCGTCGGACATGGGCCTACTCGAAGAGTGACTTCACGGCGATGCTGGGCACGATCTTCGGGACGCTCCTGTTCGGGGTCGAGATTGGAATCGCGATTGGAGTCCTGTCCTCCCTCGCCCTTTACCTGAAACGTACGTCGCGCCCGCATTTTGCCTTTGTCGGCCGGATTCTGGGCACCGAACACTATCGCAACATCGAACGTCATGCGGTCGAGACGGCACCCGGGATCCTGTCCATCAGGGTTGATGAAAGCCTCTACTTCCCCAACGCCCGCTTTCTGGAGGACACCATCAATGATGCCATATCTCTGAGGCCCGAAGTGCGAGACGTCATCCTCATGTGCTCGGCCGTCAATTTCATAGACGCGTCCGCGTTGGAAAGCCTCGAGCAAATTGATCATCGGCTGACGGGTGCCGGGCTGAGACTCCATCTGAGCGAGGTGAAGGGGCCGGTTCTGGATCGCCTCGAGAAATCAGACTTTCTCGAGCACCTGTCCGGCGAGGTCTTTCTGAGCCAGTATCAGGCGGATCGGGCCCTCAGTGACAGGCAGGCATTGCAGCTGGCGTCAGGGCCGAGAGACCAAGGATGTCAATTGGCCTCCTGAGGGGCAGCGTCGTCCTCGACTTCGGTGGCGTCGATGATTTCGGCATCCTCGCCTTGCTCGGGGGACTTGTCCTCGATCTGGCCAACGATCAGCGGCAGCATAGCCGTTTCTTGCGGGATCGCGACCTCGGCTTGCGGGGCCTCTTTCCAGCTCAGTGTATCGAAGCCGCCGTCCGTCACGGGGCGCCATTCCGGATAGGCCCTCCCGGTATTCTCACAAACCCATTGCGGACCCGGCGACGCCGTCAGCGCCTTGGTGAGCCAGCCACGCACAACCGCATCGTCCGCGCCCTCACCGCGCTCGATTGCCGCCATCAGCGTCAAGCTGCGCTTGGTCGGGTTGGTCTCGGCAAGGTTTCCCATGGCCCGCCGGGCCGCAGGGAAGTCTTCGGCCGCTATCTCCAATTCGGCGATGAGCATCTTGGTTTCCGGGTGACCGGGTTTCAGTCGCGTGAGTGCCTGGAACCTCTTGATCCGCGCCTGTGGCGCCTCGTCGGGGACAATTGCCGCGAAGGCCGCGGCAAGGTCCGGGTGCGGCTGAGCCTCCCACGCTTTCTTGATGATCCGGGTCGCGGTGCGGGCCTGGTTCATCTCCACGCTTGCCTGCGCCGCCATGACGGCGGCGGGAATCAGCTGGGGCGACATCCGGTTTGCCTCGATCGCCGCGGCGTGCGCCTCGGCAGTCTTGCCCTCTGCAAGCAGGTCGCGGGCCTGCGACAGAGCGAGAACGGCATCGCGCCGTTTGTGAACGTCGCGTGGCAGCGACCCGTGACGCAGTTTTGCGCCAAGCGTCGCTCGGGCGCCTTTCCAATCCTCATGCTCGGCCTGTAGCTGAAGAAGGGTCGTGCTTGTTTCGTCGTGGCGCGGTTTCAGCGCAAAGGCCTTTTCCGCCAGTTTCAGAGCGGTATCGGTGTCGCCCTCGTTCAGTTTCTGCCGCATCAATCCACGGATGCCGACAAAGCGGGTGCGATCATCGGCAAGCAATGTCTTGTAAGTCTCGGACGCGCGTGCCGTATCACCGGCCAGTTCCGCCGCCTGCGCAGTCAGGAGGTTTGTGAGTTCGGGGCGGTCCAGCAGCTTTTCGGCGCGGGACGCCTTGGTCAGGGCAAGCTGTCCCTCTCCCGAGGCCAATGCCATCATTCCGTCTGACAGCGCCTCGAACCCGCGGCGTTCACGATTGCGGTTGAAATAGCGGGAGATCGCGGTTTCGTCCCCGTTGAGGAACCGGAAAGACGCCACGAGAAGGCCCAACACCTTGAGTCCGAACCAAACCAGAAACACCAAGGCTGCAAAGGCAATGACCATCTGAAGGGTGGTGAGCTGGAACTCCACTCCCCCCATTTCGATAATCGCCCCGCCGTCGGTTTCGAGCAGCATGACAGCGCCATAGGTGAGACCCATGACCGCAACGACGAAGGCGAGAATTTTGGTAAGCGACCAGAGCATGGGCAGGGCCTTCAGTTATCGTTAACGGATTGGCTCAGCGCATCAAGCGCCGAAAGGGACTCTGCCCGGGATTGCGCCGCGGCCAGCCAGTCGGACATCGCGCCACGGACCACCTCGGGGAGTGTATCTGCCTCGGCGAGGGCGTCTGCCATGCGGCCTTCGCCAACCGCCGCCCCCACACGCGACAGCACCGCATCGGGGTCACTGCCTTCGCGGGGTTCAACTGACCGAGCGTTGAACGTTGAACGGAGAAAACCACCGACCCCCGTGCCGCCGCCATCGAGGCCCTCGGATCGGGCCGCCGAAAGGGCCGCTCGGGCAGCGTCGGCAAATCCGTCCTGCAAATCGCGGGTTGTCGGCACGCCGTTTTCCGAAGTCGCACGCAAGACGTCCGGGATTTCGGCATCCGAAGTTGCTTCGAGGTCGGCAAGCGCCGGACCAAACGGCTCACCCGCGTCAACCGCGGCAATGATCCGTCCGAGGGCCGCGCGCGCTTCTGCTGCCTGGGCGGAGGCTGCGGCGGCGGCCTCTGCGGCGACGATTTCTTCGCGGGCCTCCTGAAGCTGCGCTTCGGCGTCTGCCGTCATGGCGGCAAGGCTCGCGGCCTGGGCCTGCATGTCTTCCCGAAGGCCGGCGACCTCGCGTTCATAGGCCGCGATCGCGTCTTCGGCCAAAGCTGCCGCGCCCTCGCTGTCCGCGATCGGCCGCTGTTCAACGTCGGTCAAACGTCCGTCGATCTCGGCCAATCGTTCCGTCAGCCCGGCAATCCCGCCAGAAACCTCGGCCTGAACGGTATCAAGACGACGGGTCAACGTCTCTGTCGAAACTTCCAGTTGCGCTTGAAATGGAGTCAGATCCGGGACCGACGGAAGCGCCTCAAGACCGGAAGACACTCGCTCTACGCCCTCTTCCAAAGCCGAAAGACGCTCTGCCTGAGCCGTCAGATCGGCCGAGAGGTTATAATCGCCCTGCGCTTGAAAGTTGCCAACCGCATAGCCCAAAGCTGCCGCCGCAACCCCGCCAAGAACCATCGGAACAAAACCCGCAGTTCGCTGAACCACAACGCGCTCAGCCGTTTGAGGAGGGGGTGTGGGCTCGGGTTCGGGGTCCGGACCGGGCGCCACGTCCCGCATGGTTGCAGCCGGTTCCGGGGCTGCGTCATCTGCGGTCACATCCGCATCGTCAGACCGGGCCTCGTCCTCGGGATCGACATCCCCGACGGGTTCGTCTTCCGGAATGTCCCCGGAATCCCCGGCCGGCTCCTCCGCCGCGTCTGTCACCCCGTCTTCGACGGTCTCTTCATTCGAATCGCTTTGAGCATCATCTGCCTCCGCGGCCTCGGCAGGCTCTTTCACCGAGACGTCTTCGGAGTCTGTGTTTTCGGGGCTTTCGAGGTCCTCAATGGCCTTTTTTTCTTGGTTCCTACCGGTTTTTGAGGATTTGGCCACAGTCGCGTCACTCCAATCGTTCTGGGTCTGCTTCCAGACCGGTCCGAACCTATCCCGGCGGGCACGGAGCCTCAAGCGACCCCTCCTTTGTCAAAAGGACGCGGCGACCATCCTCGTGAGTGAAACCATGGCCGCCATGTCGGGACGTTCGGCAACAAATGACGCCTTTGGCAACAGGGCTGACGCTGCCTTGGCGACCGCCGGGCTGATCGCAACGACGTGCAGCGGTGCTTTCGACCCGGCGACATCCCCCAAAACATGCGCGGAACGTGGTGAAAAAAGCGGCAGAATGACGGGCCCTTTGCCGCCCAGCGCGGCGGTTGCGCGTGATGACAGGGGGATTATGACCTGGCGGTAAACCACCCTCTCGGCCACCTGCAGACCCGCACTGCGAAGCTGCCCCGCAACATCGACAGCCACATGCCGTCCGCGCAGGTACAGCAGAGGACCCTTTGGCGCCTCCCTCTTGATCAGGGCGATCAGCTCTTTTGCAGA
Organism: uncultured Rhodobacterales bacterium; assembly: GCA_964391555.1. Classification (GTDB taxonomy): domain Bacteria; phylum Pseudomonadota; class Alphaproteobacteria; order Rhodobacterales; family Rhodobacteraceae; genus JAMWZF01. The sequence continues at coordinate 36,030 of CAYMMT010000007.1, read as the reverse complement.
CCCTCCGCCAACGCGCGCCGACAGCCCGGCCCGTGTCGCGGCAGTTGCGGTTCGGTCCCCCACGCACCAGGCCGTCAGACCGGTAGCCCGGCCAAGGCATGGAACGGCATTGGCGGAGGTGAGGATCACGCCTTCGGTCTCGGGCGGGACAGGCTCTGGCGGCAGGTGATCGATGCGGGTGGTCGGGGAAACAATGACCTCGATCGCAAGTTCGCCCAACGCGGAAAGGAACCGCTCGGAATCTTCGGCAGGCCGCGTCAGCAGAAGGACAGGACGGGGGTCGGTCATTGTTTGCGCCACCCGGCGATGTTACCTCGCGGGCATGTCAAGGCAATGGGGGCGACCGGCCAGCGCAAGATGACCCTGATCCTCGGAATTGAATCGAGTTGTGACGACACCGGCGCCGCGGTTTTGCGGGACCGGGCGATCCTGTCGAACGTGGTGATGGGTCAGACCGACCTCCATGCAGAATTCGGAGGCGTCGTTCCCGAGATTGCGGCGCGGGCCCATGCCGAAAGGATCGACCTTGCCGTTGAGGCCGCCCTTGCTCAGGCCGGGGCGTCCCTCGCCGAGATGGACGCCATTGCGGTGACAGCCGGTCCCGGACTGATCGGCGGAGTGCTGTCGGGCGTGATGTGTGCCAAGGGGCTGGCCGCCGCCACGGACAAGCCCCTGATCGGTGTCAATCATCTGGCCGGACACGCGTTGACGCCCCGTCTTACCGATGACGCGGCCTTTCCCTATCTGATGCTGCTGGTGTCAGGCGGGCATTGCCAATTCCTGCGCGTCGACAGCGCCACCTCCTTCACCCGACTCGGAGGCACGATCGACGACGCGCCCGGCGAAGCCTTTGACAAGGTCGCGCGGCTGCCGCAACCGGGGGGTCCAGCGGTCGAGCGGGAGGCGTCGGACGGCGATGCGACGGCAGTGCCATTGCCGCGCCCGCTGCTGGATCGACCGGGCTGTGACCTGAGCTTTTCGGGGCTGAAGACCGCCGTGCTGCGCGCAAGAGATCGGGCTTTGGACGATCAGGGCAGGCTGACCCGGCAGGACAGAGCCGATATCTGCGCCGGTTTTCAGGCCGCAGTCGTCGATATTCTGGTGGAAAAAAGCAGACGGGCCTTGGCGATTTCCGGTGGTGTGACCGCTTTTGCGGTGGCCGGTGGCGTGGCCGCCAACGGAGCGATTCGCGAGGCGCTGCAGTCGGTGGCTGGTCAGGTTCCGTTTCTGGCCCCCCCGCTGAACCTTTGCACGGATAACGGCGCAATGATTGCATGGGCAGGACTGGAGCGGCTGCGATTGGGCCTTGTCGACGATCTGACGCTGGCGGCGCGGCCACGGTGGCCTCTGGACAGCGCGGCACCGGCGTTGATCGGAGGCGGACGGAAGGGAGCCAAGGCATGAGTATCGGAATTGCCGGAGGTGGCGCATTCGGGACCGCGCTGGCCGTCTCGCTCGCCGCAACCGCGCCGGTGACGCTGTGGTGCCGGGACCCTGGCGCGGCCTCCGCCATGGCGGAAAGCCGGATCAACGAACGGCGATTGCCAGGTGTCCCGATACCCGGGAATGTGACGCCGACATCCGACCTATCGGCTCTTTTTGCGCGGGATGTGATCCTGCTTTGCGTGCCGGCCCAGCAGGTTGGCAGTTTCCTGACCGACAACGCGAGCGATCTTGCGGGCAAGGCCCTGATTGCCTGTTGCAAGGGTATCGATGTGGAAACGTTGACCGGGCCGGCGACCGCCATTTCAAAGACTGTCCCGGATGCAACCGCCGCGATGCTGACCGGGCCGAGCTTTGCGGCCGATATCGCGCGCGGCTTGCCGACCGCATTGACCCTCGCCTGTGCGGAACCGGACGAGGCGCGCGACCTCCAGCATCAGTTGACGACGCCGAATCTGCGCCTCTACCGGACTACAGATGTGATCGGAGCGGAGTTGGGCGGTGCGCTGAAGAATGTCGTGGCCATCGCCGCGGGTGCCTGTATCGGGCGGGGCTATGGCGACAGTGCGCGGGCGGCCCTGATGACGCGGGGCTTTGCCGAGATGCAACGCCTCGCTGCCGTGCAGGGGGCAGATCCGCTCACGCTGATGGGACTGTCCGGATTCGGCGATCTGGCGCTCACCTGCACGTCAGACCTGTCGCGCAACTATCGCTTTGGGCTGGCATGGGGACGCAGAGAGCCGCCCGATGCCGCCATGACGGTTGAAGGGGTGCGCACCGCCGAGGCCATTGCCAGACTCGCCGCGGCCCGGGGAATCGATATGCCGATCACGACGCTGGTAGCCGACGTCGTGGCCGGTCGGCAGGACATCGGAGCGGTTCTTGAAACGCTGCTCTCCCGTCCCCTGAAGGAGGAATGAATGCGATATTGGCTCTTCAAATCGGAACCCTCGACCTGGTCCTGGGACCAGCAATTTGCCAAAGGCGACGCGGGCGAAGAATGGGACGGCGTCCGCAATTACCAGGCCCGCAATTTCATGCGGGACATGGCGTTGGGCGACCGGGGGTTTTTCTACCATAGCCAGAAAGAGAAGGCGGTGGTTGGCATCGTCGAGGTGTGCGCGGAAGCCCATCCCGACAGCACCACGGACGATGACCGCTGGGACTGCGTCGATATCAAGGCCGTTCGCCCCTTCGAGGCGCCTGTCACGCTCGATCAGATCAAGGCCGATCCTCGGCTGACAGAGATGGTGCTGGTCAAGAATTCCCGCCTGTCCGTCCAGCCGGTGACGGATGAGGAGTGGCAGGCCATCTGTGGCCTGGGTGCCACCGAAGCATGACCCTAGCGGCGACGGCTGATCGCCGTCATACTTGATCCCGGACCGATGGAACCGGGGGAGACATTTACCATGGGCATTCTGGCAGTGATCGTGGCCGCAATCGGGGGCTTTGCGGTGGGGGCCGTGTATTACGGCGGGCTCGCAGGACCGTGGAAAGAAGCATCCGGTGTTCCCCTGGGCGAGGACGGAAATCCCAAAAACGCCAAGTCCCCGGTGCCATATGTGACGTCCTTCGTCTGCATGCTCCTCGTCGCTGGCATGATGCGCCATACCTTCGCAACCTCGGGGATCGATACGCTCGGCAAGGGCCTCATGGCCGGGACCGGCATAGGCGCGTTCTTCATCTCTCCGTGGATTTGGCTGACCAACGGCTACACGATGCGACCCGTGCGGCTCTCGATCATCGACAGCGGCTATGCGGTGCTTGCCTGCGCCGTGGCCGGGGCGATCCTGACCTTGTTCTGACCTGGCAGATCAGTTCGCGTAGTACCCGGCACCGTACCCGCCGTAGGCGCCGTTGTTCCCGCCATACCCATAGCGTTTCATGCCCCGCATGTTGATTTGGCTGAGCACGAAACCGGTGATGCGTTGACCGCTGTTATGGAACAGCCGCAATGCCTCTTCGACCTGCGGTTTGGTGGTCTTGTCCCATTTCACGGTAAAAATGATGGCATCCGCTTCGTTCCCGATGATCCGGGCGTCAGGCACCACAAGAACCGGCGGAGTATCGATGATAACAACGTCGTATTGCGCGCGCGCTTCGGCAATCAACGCCTTGAACCGTTCCGAGGCAAACAGATCTGCCGCGTTCGTGTTGGACCGCTCTCCGCCCAAAATGTCGGCCCCGAAGCCCAGGGACCGGTGAACGGCATCCTCGAGCCTCGTTGCACCACTCAGGACAGAGACGATGCCCCGATCGGGCATATTCGGAAAATACCGGTGCAGGGTCCGGCGGCGGATATCGCCTTCCACCAGCAAGACGCGTTTGCCCAGCCCAAGCAGGTTGTGGGCCAAGGCCAGTGAATTGGTCGTTTTTCCTTCGCCCGGCACGGACGATGTCGACACGATGACCTGAGGTGGATTGTCGACGTTCGACAGCATCAGCGACGTGCGCAGGTTTCGCACGGCTTCCGCAGCCGCGGAGGTGGGCTTGTCGGCAAGATATCTCAGCACCTTGCGCCGGTTGCCGGAACTCATCGCCGGGATCTGGCCCAGCACCGTGTAGCCCGTCGCCCGTTCAAGATCGGATGCCGTGCGGAAACTGTTATTGCGCATCTCGCGCACCAGCACGACTCCGGCACCAAGGATCAGGCCCATCATTCCCGACATCGCGAGTATCAGGGACTTTCGCGGAACCGAGGCGCGGCTCGGAACCACCGCGTCGGACAGAATCCGGCTGTCGGCCTGCTGAATTCCCTGCTGTGCAGACGTCTCGTTGAGGCGCGACAGGAAATACTCATAGAGAACCCGTGTCGCCTCGGCCTCGCGGGTGAGTTGCTGCAGCGTGATGAGATCCTCGCTTTGCTGACTGATCTCTGCGTCAAGCTCGATCTTGGACGTCGTGAGGGCTTCAAGTTGCTGGTCCGCACGCGTGAGGGTCAGTTCTTCGCGCTGCATGAGCAGATCAAATCTCGTATCAAATGCCGTCGCGATCGTTTGGTCCGTTTCTGCCCGCGGCAGGTACCGGGTCAGTTGCGGATCCCCAAGCAACGCAGCCTTGTCCTGCCGGCTTTCGGCAAGGCGCAACGCGTTCACCCTGGCGTCCTGGGTTAGTCGTTCCGACGCCGCCGCCTCGATCCGGTCCCGCAACTCCTTGATCTGGCGCTCAAGGGCGCGAAGTCCCTCGACCGAGACCAGATCGGTCTGCGCGCTGAAGGTGCTGACTTGCGATTCTGCCTCTTCAAGGGTGCTCTGGAGCTGGGAGACGCGCTCGCTCAGCCAGATGGTTGCCTGTTGCGTTGCCTGAAATTTCACCTCGATCTGATTGAGGATGTAGAGTTCCACGATGGTGTCGGCGATCGCCGCGGATTTGAGCGGGTCCGCGCTTTCAACCGTCACCTGAAAAACGAGGCTGAGCGGAACATTGCGGACAGACACGGAACTCAGGAGGGACGATACCACGGCATCACGCGTCCGGTCTGCCTCTTCAGCAGGTGTCAGCGCAATCTCTGACCGTCTGATCCCAACGATGTCAAAGAGCCGGGCCTTGATCACATGGAGCAGCCTCGGCGGCCGCAACTTGCTGTTGAATTCGGGATCTTCGGTCAGGTTCAAACGATCCACGACCTTGCTCATCAGCGACCGGGCGCGCAGGACCTCGACTTCGGAATTCACTTCCGACGTGTCGCCCGACAGTCCGCCAACCACGCTTTGCAGATCCACGATCTGATCCTGATTTGTTTCCAGGATCACGACCGCGGTCGACCGGAACTTGGGCGTGGCGACAACATAGGCGTAGTACCCGCCAAGCAGGACCGCCATCGCCGCAATGAAGGTAATGATCCATTTGCCACGCCAGAGCGTCCCAATAAGGGCACCGACGTCGATCACGTCTTCTTCTGTCGCCTGACTTGATCCGGGGGTTTGCCGGGCCGCCGCGAACGGCGTTGGCTGAGCCATGGTCACGGTGAAGCGATCCTCGCAATCTTGCCCACCGATGTCACCCGCCACGAACCTATCGCGTTTCGCCACCAATCGCGAGCAGGATTTGTGCAGAGTTAAGGGAATCTTCATCAAGCTTGACGAAAGCTTTCATGCGGAGATCGGCATGGTCTCCCTCAGATGAGCTGTTCATGAGGTTTCCGATGGCCAAATCCATCTTGTCGCTCACGCTTGCCGGTATCGTTGCGCTCGGTTCCGCGCCGCCGATGATGGCTCAGGCCACCGGCGAGATCGATTGCGACGATCCCGCGAACCAGGAGGCCGATCAATGCCTCGGGCTGCCGGTTGGCAGCCTGCCGATCACCAACTTCGTGCCGCTGATCGCGCCCCTCGTGATTGCGGGGGCCGTTGCTGCAGCGGGTGCCGGTTCAAGTAGCAGCACACCCAACACCACCAGCGGAAACTGATCCGACCCCTCGGGGGGTGTGATTGGCCTCTATGGGGCTCCGCCGCGGCAGAGCCTTGTCATTTCCGGGGCGCTTGTCTCGACTGCCATCCAAACAGGCCCCATTCCGAAACACCTTCTTAAGTCCTGACCATTCAAATCCACATGTGCGTGGGGGCGCGCTGCCCGGCAACCTGTTGCCGGCGAAGAATGTGGAGTGGGATCCATGGGCGTATTCGTGCGCTTGCTGCGCCGCCTTGGCGGTCGCGGTGTCCGTGTCGCTGTTCTTGCAATCGGACTTGCCTGCACCTTCGGCGGAACTGCGGTAGAGGCACAAACCCAAGCCAGATCGGCGGCTTTTGTTGAACCGCTGATCGTGACGAACGATCGCGGTGGCCTCCTGAGAGTGCGTCTGCGTGAGATCGGAGAGCTTCGACGAGAAGGACGACCGGTGGAGATCCGGGGGCGCGTGTGCTTCTCGACCTGCACCCTGTTCCTTGGACTGCCGGACACCTGCATCTCGCCATCGACGACATTCGGTTTCCATGGGCCCAGTTCTTTCGGTTTTGCTTTGGACCCCGCCACGTTCGACCGCGCATCCAAGATCATCGCGCGCTACTACCCCGAACCGCTCAGGACATGGTACATGGAGACCGGACGACACCGGACGGCAGGTGTCTACCGCGTCCGCGGGTCCGACATCATCGCCATGGGCATTGCGGCCTGCTGAGGCGTCAGTTGGTCGCCGCGGCGGCGCTGAAAATCGACGGCAAGACCTGAGACACGGCCCGATTCCAACGCGTAATCGGTTGCTGGGCAACAAAGATGACGTCATCGGGGCGCAACTCGAAGCTTGGCATCAGGGCGAAATTCGCGGCGTTTCGCGCATCGAGGTGCCACGCCGTCACGGCACCGAACTCAAGCGGGTCATCAGAGGCGCGCAGCACATAGATCTGAGAGATATCGCCCGTCTCTCCCGTCACGCCGCGCGCTTGATCTAGCAACGCATCGGCAAGGCTCGCCTGTCGTTCAAACGGCAGGGCAAAGCGCGACTGCTGGCCAACTTCGCCCATAATATAGACGTAGTCCCGACCATCCGCGCCCAACTCGACACTCTGGCGATAATTTGTCCGCGCCTCGTTCAACTGGGCACGGCGCAGCTCGACCTCGATCTGAAGCTCCGACATGGCCGCCGCGCGTGCGGCCTGTCGGGCCGTCGCCAGCGTGATCTGCTGTTCGAAATACTGTTGCGCCTGCTCCAGTTCGTATTCGGTATCCACGAAAACCGCATCTCCGTGGACCAGACGGGTGCCAAGCAGGTCACCCCGTTCATAGAGCGTTGTGAGAGGTATCTGATACAGCGTCCCATCGCGGTAAATCCGGACCGAGGCGTAGTCCTGATCGGCCACTGTCACGCCCCCGGCGGCCGCCAGGGCATCGCCAAGGATCAGGGGCATCAGCGTAATCGGCACCACGCCGGGGCGCGCAACCGCACCACCGATGGAGACCTTGCGGGAGTTGAACTCTGCGACTTCGAGGCTGAATGTCGGGTCGAACTGGTTTTCGACAAGTCGCTGGAAAAGCACGGCCTCCGCATCTTCGATTGTCATCCCCGCGATCGGCACGCGACCCACATTGGGGATATTCACGGACCCATCGTCCTGAACGGTATAGCCTTGCCGCGAGTTTTGCGCAGCGAGGAGGCCCGATAGCTCTTCGACGGTCGATCCGGTGCTTGGGGTCGACAATAACACCACGTCACCCACCCCGATCTCATAGGCGCCGGGGTCGGCAGGCGGCGGTGCACGCAGAACGAGGTCGGACGGCCTTGGCTCATTTTCAAACACCGGCGTCGGCAGGCCCCCGCCTCCAGGCACGATCGATCCACTGCCCGCGGTCATCGAGAATACGGCTGGCAACGTCCGGGGCTGGTAAGGCGAGCGGTTGGCCTGCACCACCGTCTCTGCCGTCAGGGGTACCACCCGAACGTTTGTCCCGTCCTGGACACCGGGGAGCACGTCAGAACTCCGATAGACCGCGCTGCAGCCGGAAAATCCCAATATGACGGTGGCGAGGATCGTGAGGTACTTCAGCATCTTTTCCTCCTTAGCCAGGCGGCACGATGCGGGTTGAAATGGCCCCGAGGTAAGGTCCGGCCCATTGGCGTGACTGAATAATCTGCCGACCTCTCACACTCACCCAGTAGAGATTGGTGAACGACTGGTCGAGACTGCGGCAGTCTTCGGCGAGCAACCGTGTCTGGACGGGACCAGTGGCGAGGTCGATTTCGCGCCCTCCCCGGTCCTCAAACAAACAGCGATAGGTGCGGGTTTCGGCCTGATCATTCCCGTCAAGGAAGGTGTGAAACCGGTCCGCCGGTCCGCCAGACAGGGACGCCACCCGCGCCAGAGGCTGGCTCAGGTCCGAGGCCAGAAGGCCAGCTCCAAAGCCGCGGGTTCCGTGCAACAGGCCGTCCTGCAGGATGATCTGGGCACCGTCCGGGCTGAGCCAATAGTCATAGGGCCCGTCACGGTATTCGAGCAGGAGGGCACCGCCCGATCCGCTTTCGACAAAGCCAAGTTGCAGCGCGGGGGCGTCCGTCTGCAGCAGCGCGGTGAAGCGCGGCACGAACTCCGTCTGGCCGATGATCCCGGTCAGAGCTTGACCGACGGCGGTGTCCTGCCGTGCTACCGTTCCGCAATTAGCGAGCCCGAGAAGGACAAGGAGTAGGGCGAGCAGGCGCATCATTGATAGAACCGCCCCCAGCCCTCGCTGAGCCGCTCGGCCCGGGTGTCCCGAGTGACTTCATAGAGCCGGTTGTCGACCCGCAATCGCGCGCCCCCGTCCCGCAGAACGGGCTGGATCACCTGATCAACCGTTTCGAGAGAGGCACGGCCCGTCAGCCAACTCACCGGGATGGAAACGCGGATGCCCTTGTCAAAGGAGCCCTCTCCGAAGTCCTCGAACGGAACATCGGTGAGCGTGAAATATCCACCAAGGCTGAACCCGTTGTCGAACTCCCGTTCCAGCGCCAACGTGGCCCCCCAATCCCCGGCCAGGTAACGGCCAACATCCAGTTGACCGACATAACCGTTGCTGAGGTCGTAGTAGGCCGAGGCGTGGCCGGTCACCACATCGTAGTCCTGAAAGCCTAGCAGCATGTCAAAGTCGCGCTGTCGGACATAGTTGACCTCCGCCCCCAGTGCCAAGCGGCTGTCGATGGGGTACCACAGCAATTCGCCCGAAACGCCGCCGTACATTTCCTCGAGATAGCCAACCGTCACGCGCCCGAACAGATCGGGGCCGGGGCGGAAAAAGTAGTCTGCCGTCAGCCGGTTGATCTCGAAATCCGAGTCGATTGCATAGAGAACCGCATCGGAGCGCACACGCTGGATCACGGAGTCGGAGCGCCGCTCCGTGTCGTCGATATTCCCGGCAAGCGGCTGGCGGAACATTCCGGAGAAAGTGAGCCCCGGCATCGGTCGGTATGCAAATGTGGCTTCGATCCCTGCGTCCGCGCGCAGCGGGCTCTCAGGGTCGAAGAACGAAAAGGCGACATAGGGACCAACACCATAGCTGAAGTCAGGGTAGGTCCCATCGAGCTCACCTGTGCGATTTGATCCGGCGGCATCGTCAATCTGGCTGCGGGCCAGGGTTCGCCAGGCGCCATCCAAATCGGTATCCAGAAGCTCAAGATCGGCCCGGCGTACCGTCACCGTGCTGAGATCCATTCCCCCCGCGCGCAGCGTGATGACAAAAAGGTCGATGCTTTCTGGAAAGACCTGGGCCATGGCACGGGCAGTCCGACCAACGGCCTGGGCCTCGACATCCCAACGCAGGTTCTCGACTGTCGCGACGGCCTGTCGCCCGCCGTGGGTCAGGGCCTCAAGCCGCAAACCCTCATCCGCCAGGAGAGAAGCAAGCACCTCTTCCGCGCGTGAGCGAGTGTCCGGCAAATCCAAATCCCGCCCCGCGAGGATCGCCTGCCGCGCGGGCGTGATCGGCAACGGAGCAGCGTCGATGCCACCGGGTATCGGGCGCCGTGCCGGATTGAGGACATAGCTGTACTGCAGCCCCAGTTCCGTGCCGCCAACGGAGAAGGCGCGCAACTGCCCGCCACCGGGGAACACATAGGCAACCCCGAGGTTCACGGGGCTTTCGATCTCGATCGTGCCCTGCTCGGCCTCCCGCGGATAAAGATCCGGGGAGTATTCGATCTGGACGCTCAGGCGGTCCGTGGCCCGATATTCAACTCCGCCGAATATTGCGGCATCGCCCCGGAACCACGAGCCGAAATCCAGTTGACCCGTCTCGTTGATCCCACCCTCACCGGCGTCGGGCCGCTCCTCGAAATAATCGTCGATCACGGCCAGCGGGTTGTCGAATCCATTGCGCCCGGCCAGACGGCCAAAGCCCAGGCCGCCCGTCACGGTGAACCGGTCATACGACTTGGTCGCCACCAGGTATTCGGAACTGTAGATGCCCGTTCCGCCAAAATCCCTCAGTCCGATCGCAACAGCTGGTCGGCTCGGCCCCTCTTCGACCAGCAGGTAATGGACGTCAAAACTGCGATCAAAGCGGTCCCGGTCGCCACCATCATCGAATCCGCGGATGATCCCGTATCGAAAGGTTCCGTAAACGCGGGGCAGCATCTGGAAGGTCAGGGTGTTGCGGCCCTGATTGCCAAACCGGTTTGTGGTGAGCGCAATCTCCCCGTCGCCCAGCACATAAGCGGACGGGAGGTCGATCAGACCCGGAGTGCCATAGGTTGTCAGTGTTTCGGCACCAACCGGCCCTGACAACGCCAAGACCAGGCTGGTACCCACCCACCAATTCTGCGCAACGCGCATTTTTTGACTGCCTCAAACTGCTCGGGCACAATCATAAGGCGAAGGCAGTCCACCCGGACAGCCGAGGTCTCGACCGAGGTATTTTCTGTTACCGCCCTACAACAACGGCTCGTGCAGGCATTGGACCGCCATGCCGCATCTCCGGACCGGGCGGGCCAATGAAAAGACCCGCACCGCCCACAACCGCAGGTAGCTAGACCAGGGAGTCGTCTTCGATCACGGTTCGAACGAACTCGATCGCATCAACCCCAAAGCGAAGGTTGTCCGTGGCGCCGATCGTGACCTCGTCAAAGGTCTGCCCACTGTCCAGACCGTGGCGCACGGCACCGTTTTCGATCTCGAGCAGAACCTCGGCCACCAGCATTCCATCATCAAAGAACATCAGCTCGACGCCGCCACTGCCCCGAACCTTTGCAAACTCGAAACCGACCTCCACCGCATCTCCGAGGCCCCCGGCGTCGTCCAGTTCGAAGCTGAGTGTCTCCTTCTCTTCGACCAGCTTGCGCTCGGACCTCGAAAAACGGTCGCCACGCAAGGACCACACGCCGATCCCGGGGCCGAAGGAACTGATGAAGGACGGACTCCACTTCAACCCGTCGTCACTGTCGATCCTGATCCCGGCGGCTTCGACCTCAACGTCATGTTGGATGAACCGCAACCGCTCGGTATCCACGACCTCCCCGTCCACGGAATAGACCAGCTTGTCAGAAAAACGCCGGTCGATGATGTCGAGTCGCGCGACCATTGTTTCGGGCTCTTCGGTGAGATCGAGACCGATGATCAGTGGGTCGTGATCGGACGCAGCGAAAACGTCGTCGCCGTTGAAATACGCCGCGTCATTGAACCGGGACGAGTAGTTCAGGAGGTCCGGCTCATCGGCCGCGACATGCCACTCGGCCACCCCGGTGATGTTGTCGAGAATGTCGCCGCTGGCGAGGCCGTAGTCGAGCGTTCCGCGTTGGCCGTCAAAGACAAAGCTGTAGGCATCGTCGCCAATGAACTCCTCCGCAAGGTCGGTATAGCCGGCGCCTTCGAGCGTGGTGACCGGATTTTCCCTGGCGTAGGAATTGAGATCCCCGAGAACGAGGACATTCGATGGATCTGTCGCACCGGTCGGGTTGGTCTCCAGCCACGCGGCCAGTTCCGCGGCCGCATCGGCCCGAACCTGATTCCAGAAACCCTGGCCGTCACCCTGATCGTAGTTGGGGTCCGCCAGAAGCGCATCGATCAGGTCCTGGGGTGCGCCTGCGTTCTGTGCATCGATCAGCGTGTCTTCCAGATTGCTGTCACCCTTCGACTTGAAGTGGTTCGAGACGATCGTGACCTGATTGCCTTCCGCGTCCTCGAACGTCGCCGCGACTGCGGGGCGGTTACGTTGGAAATCGCCGACCAAATCATCGCTCGACACGAAATCGTTGAGGGCAGATGCCGTGGCAAGGGTTTGGGCTGCGCTGGCTTCCTCGAAGACGAGGATCTGACCGTCACCAACCAGGCTCACGGCGTCCGGCTTGTAGATGATCCCTGTCGTGATCGCGTCGGACCCAACCCACCCCTCGGCTGTGACCCCGGCTGGCTGAACGAAGGCATAGGTGCCCGGTGCGGTCGCCGCGTTCAACGCGTCGACCAATGTCGCAATGGCCGAGGCGCTGCCGAATCCGTTGTTCTCCAGCTCTTGCAGGCCAAGGATATCGGCATCGATTTCCGAAATGGCGTTGACCAGTTTGTCGGTCTGCCTGTCCAGATCGAACTCTGACGAGGCGCCGCGGGTCTGGCCCGTGGGATTGGTGACCGTGCCGCCGCCCAGCGAGGTAAAGAAGTTCAGGACATTGAAACTCGCCACCTTGAGATCGCCCCCCACATCGGGGGCTTCGGTCGGGCGGGGATTGGCATCGATCGTCTTGAGCGGGTCGGTGACTTGCAGGCGGTACGATCCAAAGTCGAAATCCATGATGCCCGTGATGTCCTCGAGCTCTGTCCCGAGACGCAGAAGTTGCGCGGTGTCGTCAAAGTTTGTTGGGCTTACCGGACCGCCATCCGGGCCCTCGAGGAGCCGGTAGACATTCGGGTTCGAGCCCGAAGCACTGTCGTCGACGATCAGCCGACCGTTTTCATTGGCCTCGCTCAACGCCTGAATCTCGGCCAACTGCGTGTCCGGGTCGAAGATCTGCGTGGGCTGAACAAGGTTGCCATTGGCCACCTGGATCTCGCCAAAGCGGTCGAGGTTGAAGTTCGTCACGACAGTCAGGGGGTCGGTCGAGGGATCGGACATCAATTCGACCCGCATGCCCTCGAGCGGCTCGAAATCAGGACCAATGCCAAGCGTGATCGCGACGGCCGAAGGCAAGGTGTTGCCGGAATCGATGACTGACGTTGCCGAAGCCTCAATTTCCGTCTTGCCGAACTGCTCGTCCACAATTCCCGTAACCTGCACCTTGTCGCCAACCGCCACCGTTGCATCGGGACTGAACACAAACACACCTTCCGAAGTCAGCGTATCGGCGTCGACATCGGTGTCCTCTTCCTGAAGGTAGAATCCGCGGACATTGCCGGAGTTGTCATAGAACAGCCCGGTGACAATTGCCTCGACAGTGACTTCCTGCCCCTCGAGCGCAGAACTTTCGCCTGCGCCCTGGATATCGTGAATCTTGGTGATCGTGGTGTCGTTGTCGGCGATGTCGACGGTCAGAGGCGATAGCGTGAGACCGGCATAGCCCGGGTCCTCGCTGCTGATGGCAAAACTGATCTCGCCAATGTGCGTGTCCGTTTCGTCGACCGCGTCGTCCACGGCGCGCACGGTCAGCGTTGCGAGCGTCGCGGCATCGATAAGGTCCACATCGATGCTCGAGGCGAATGTTGTTCCGTCGAGGCTGATTTCGGTCTGCGCGTCGGCTGTGACAGTCACGGTCACCGGGGCCGCCGGATCGGTCGCAAGCTGCAGCGTAAAGGTATCGGTCGTTTGGCCTTCCTCGGCGACGGTAAGGCCATCCCCGGAAACGGCGAGGACCGCGGGGGGCGCAATCCCGCCCGACTGGCCGACGACCATGATGTCGTCGAGGGCGATATCTTCGTCACCATCCTCGAGGTTCAGGGTGATACGCAGATCGAGGACGGATCCCGTACCCGCAAGAGCCGCAGTGTAGCGGGTGAACGCATCCGTGATCTCGGCTCCATCGCCGACGCCATCAAGGTCGGTGTCAACAAACGGCGCCGAATTGAACGTGGATCCGTCGTTCTCGATCGCAAAGAAGGTCTGAAACCCGCCGCCGTCGATCTGGTATTCCAGCCGGACAAAGTTGTTGTCGGACCCACCGTCCCAGTCTTCGTTTCCGTCGCTCGCGTCGTCTTCCGCGAACAGCGCGGAAAAGCTCAGGTCGGTCAGGCCCGAGATGTCCAGCCCGGTAAATTCGATCGTCTGCTCCGGCCCGGCGCCTTCCCCGTCGATGTCTTGTGCGGCAAAGAAAAAATCGCCCTCGGCTCCGGTCAGTTCAACAAAGCTGCCGATATTGGACCCATCGGTGCGGGTGAAGTAATCGCCAAACCCGTCGCTGAATTCGGCCACGGACGTGGCATATCGGGTGCCGTTGCCATCTGTTTCAAATCCTTCGGACAAGACCGTAACCGGACCGGCGACATCCCCTTCGATCGTGATATCATCGATTGCGATGTCTTCGTCACCGTCCTCGAGGTTGAATGTGAACCGGAGGTCCAACAGCGAGCCGACTTGGGCGAACGCAGCGCTGTAGCGTGTGAATACACTGGTGATTTCGGCGCCATCTCCGATGCCGTCGAAGTCCGTGTCGACAAACGGCGCAGAGTTGAACGTGCTGCCGTCGTTTTCGATGGCAAAGAGATTCTGATACCCGCCGCCGTCGATCTGATATTCGACGCGCAGGAAGTTGTTGTCGCTGCCGCCGTCCCAGTCTTCGTTGCCGTCGCTTGAATCATCCTCGGCAAAAAGGGCCGAGAAAGAGAGATTCGATGCGCCAGAAATGTCGATGTCCGTAAGGGTAAGTGTCTGTTCCGGGGCTGCGCCTTCCCCATCGATGTCCTGCGCCGCAAAGAAGAAACTGCCCGCGGCCCCGGTCACGTCGTATGAACTGCTGATGGCCGATCCATCGGCCCGCGTGAAAAAGTCGCTGAACCCGTCGGAAAACTCCGGGGTGGACGTGATGTAGCGCGTGCCGTTGCCGTCGGTTTCAAAGCTTTCGTTGAATATAATGGCCATGGTTGTTTTCCCACCCAGTTAGAATCGCCATGCGAGCATGTACGTCCACTGTGACAGGCGGGCGGCAGATCGCTACCCTTATGGTCGGATATTGGCGAATTAGCGCTGCGCTGGCCAGCGGAGACGCTCAGGCATGGACGAGGACCGTCGTTGATCTGGGTGGATTCGGAATTGGAACGCCCGCAACGAAAAACGGGGTTCCGGACGGCGCGACCGGAACCCCATTCTCACCCCGCGTGCTCCCACTTGGTCACCACACGCGATAGAAATCTGGTCCGGCCGTCCTGGCCTATGGCTCTAGCTATACGCGAAACGACCGCCTCGGGGCAAACCCAAAGCGGCCAGAATTTTAGTGCAATTGGAAAGGATACTGGCGGTCAGCCGTAGACTTTCTCTTTTCCGAAATGCTTGGTCAGCATGTAGTAGATCACGGCGCGGTACTTGTTGCGCTCGGACTTTCCGTAGGTCTCGATCACCGAGTTGATCGCGTCCATCAACTCGGGGCCGTCCTTGAGGCCCAGCTTCTTGACAAGGAAGTTGTCCTTCACGGTTTCCAACTCGTGATCCTGGCTCGATGCCACGGTCGAGGCATCTGCATTGTAAATCGACGGACCGCAGCCAATGGTCACCTTCGTCAGAAGGTCCATATCCGGATCCATGCCGCACTTGTTCTTCAGATCATCCGCATATTTGGCGATCAGGTCGTCCCTCTTGCCCATATTTCTGGTCTCCCACCTGTAACTTGTGCCCCACTCTGGGGCCACAGCGGACCAAAAAGCAAGATGACGTGCCGGTCAAAGGGTATTCCGCGCAGCTTTTCCCCCTGATGCAGAAACGACATCGCCGTGTCGTTCCGATGTCGGACAGTCCCCGCCAAGCGCGGAACCGTAAGGACGACCAGCAAAAAGCGAGGGGCCATTGCATGTCGAGCGACGACGCACGGCCGACAAACAAGCAGTGGAACTATCACCCGGACCTACCGTTGCGGGACCCGTCGATCTTTTCCTGGCCGCCGCGGCCAAGCTCCCTCGCATCGTGGTTCGCACGCAATTGGCTGACCCTGTCAGAGCGGGTCCTGATGGTCATCGTTGCGATCGGACTCTGGGCCGTTGCCTACCCACCGCTAGACGCCGCCCGGTCGTTTGAGATGGGCTGGATCGCACAGGTCTGGATCGTGAACCTGATCCTGATGCTGGTCTGCGCGGGCGGCCTGCACTGGTGGTTCTACACGCGAAAGGCGCAAGGAAAACGGCTGAAATTCGACCATCGCGGCCAGGCCACGGGCAAGCTTTGGACATTCTCGAACCAGGTCCATGACAACATGTTCTGGTCTTTGTCCTCTGGCGTCGGACAGTTGAGTGCGTTCCAGGCCGTCATCATGTGGGCCATGGCAAACGGATACGCGCCCGTCGTGACATTTGCCGAGAGCCCCGTCTGGTTCATCCTCGCCCTTGTGCTGTTGCCGATCTGGTCAGCATTTCACTTCTACTGGGTGCATCGGTTCCTGCATGTTCCGTTCCTCTACCGGCACGTCCACTCTCTGCACCACCGAAACGTCAACGTCGGGCCGTGGGCGGGTATTTCGATGCATCCCGTCGAGCATCTGCTCTACTTCTCGACGCTCTTGATTCACCTCGTGGTTCCGAGCCACCCAATTCACCTGTTCTTCCACGTTGTGTACCAGGGGCCCGGCGCCGCAATGACCCACACGGGCTACGAGGATCTACTGATCAAGGATCAGCGCCGCCTTGCGCTGGGAACGTTTTACCACCAGCTGCACCACCGCTTTTACGAGGGCAACTACGGCAATCGGGAAATGCCGTGGGACCGGGGGTTCGGGACATTCCATGACGGAACAGAAGCGGCGACCGAGGAAACCCGGGCCCGGAAGAAGCGGATGTTTGGTTAGTCTGAACCGGCCCCGGATCCAGTCCGGAGCTGGACCAACGATCAGTACCGGTAGTGCTCGGGCTTAAACGGCCCTTCGACAGTCACACCGATATATTCCGCCTGATCCTGCTTGAGTTCGGTCAGCTTCACGCCAATCCGGCCCAAATGCAGGCGCGCGACCTTCTCGTCGAGATGCTTGGGCAGGATGTAGACGCCCGGTTCGTAGTCGTCGCCCTTGGTCCAAAGCTCGATCTGAGCCAGAACCTGATTGGTGAACGAGGCCGACATCACGAATGACGGATGCCCGGTGGCGTTGCCGAGGTTCAACAGGCGACCTTCGGACAGCAGGATGATGCGATTGCCCGAAGGCATCTCGATCATGTCCACCTGCTCCTTGATGTTGGTCCACTTGTGATTCCGAAGCGCTGCAACCTGAATTTCGTTGTCGAAGTGGCCGATGTTCCCGACGATCGCCATATCCTTCATCGCGCGCATGTGCTCGATGCGGATGACATCCTTGTTGCCGGTGGTGGTGATGAACACGTCGGCACTGTCGACCACATCTTCAAGCAGCACGACCTCAAACCCGTCCATGGCCGCCTGAAGCGCGCAAATGGGGTCGACCTCGGTTACCTTCACGCGGGCGCCAGCCCCGCGCAGGGAGGCAGCAGAGCCCTTGCCCACGTCTCCGTAGCCCATGACCACAGCGACCTTGCCGGCCATCATGGTGTCGGTGGCGCGGCGAATGCCGTCGACAAGGCTTTCCTTGCAGCCGTATTTGTTGTCGAACTTCGACTTCGTCACGCTGTCGTTGACGTTGATCGCGGGAATGGGCAGCTGGCC
Organism: uncultured Rhodobacterales bacterium; assembly: GCA_964391555.1. Lineage (GTDB taxonomy): Bacteria > Pseudomonadota > Alphaproteobacteria > Rhodobacterales > Rhodobacteraceae > JAMWZF01. The sequence goes on along the minus strand of CAYMMT010000007.1, from coordinate 18,393 downwards.
GTTCTTGTGAAGATCGTAGAGACGGTGCACGCCGGTCGTGGTCTCTTCCGAGATGCCTTTGATCTGGTCGCGCGTCCTGGTGAACCAACCCGGGCTCATCTCCATCCGCTTCTTGATCTGGGCCTTGATGACCTCTTCTTCCTCGGATTGCGGCACGGGAATGATGTCCTCACCGGCCTCCGCACGTGCACCCAGCAGGATGTAAAGCGTCGCATCGCCACCATCGTCGAGGATCATGTTCGCGCCGTCGTCAAAGAGGAAGGATCTGTCTAGGTAATCCCAGTGCTCTTCAAGACTTTGACCCTTGATCGCAAAGACCGGAGTTCCGCCCTCGGCAATCGCCGCAGCCGCGTGATCCTGAGTGGAGAAAATGTTGCATGACGCCCAGCGCACGTCCGCGCCCAAGGCCACCAGCGTCTCGATCAGGACCGCGGTCTGGATTGTCATGTGCAAGGACCCGGTAATCCGCGCACCGCTAAGCGGCTTGCTTTCACCGTACTCCTCGCGCAGCGCCATCAGGCCGGGCATCTCCGTCTCTGCGATGTCGAGTTCCTTGCGACCGAACGCGGCCAGCGAGATATCCTTGACGATGTAATCCTCGGCCATGGGGCGCTCCTCAAACCATTTTCGGTGGGGCAGATATCAGCGGACGCCCGGACCCGCAACGCGCCACAAATGGAATTTGAAGCGAAATCGGGACCGTTCGGTCAGCGATCCGCAAAAGACAAAGGGCTGCCTTTTCCGGGCAGCCCTTCGTTCAGGATTTGATCCCGGATCAGCTGTCGTCAGCGGGTGCCAGGGAGGCGAGGTAGGCGTACATGTCCAGCGCATCCTGCTCTTCACGGACTTTGAACGCCATTTTGCCGCGAGCGCGGCTGTCATCGAGGAATTCGCGCAGCCAAGGGGTCGGATCCTGCACGAAGCCGACGAACTTCTCTTCGTCCCAAGCTTCGCCGTTCTCATTCAAAGTGAGGAGCGCATCGCCGTAGCGGAAATCTTCAACAGAGCCGATGACGCGACCAGCCACTCCGTACAGGTTTGGTCCGGTGCGCGCGTTGCGCCCGGCCAGGGTCTCACCATCGTCGTTCACGACAACGTGACAGGCCACGCACTGGCGATTGAACTGTTCTTCGCCGTTGGCGGCATCTCCGGTAGCATGCCCTTCAGCGAAAGCAGGCGCGGCCAAAAGGGCAAACGCTGCCGCTGTGAAAGTCGTTTTCATGATCGTGTTCCTTTCGATCTCATTCTGCGACGGTTCCCCAGTCACGCCCAATTTTAGTCCAAGTACGGGTGGGGTAAAGAGTTTCCTCGCTCATGCGACAGCGTGGTCAACCGCTTATTGTTTCCAGAGTTTCCAGAGATGCAAAAGCGCGGTGAAGTATCGGGAATTTCCGTTCTCCTTGAGGTCGTCGAGTTGCGTATTGAGCAGCCGGTCGAATGTCATGGGTCACTCCCTCGTCTTGGTCGTCCGCACCGCGCTTGGCCAGTCACGTGGCCAAGGCCCCGGTGCCGCAACCGGCATCGAGAACCCGCTGACCGGCCAGGTTCCTCGGCAGCGCATCAAGGA
>CAYMMT010000007.1:0-16726 GCA_964391555.1 uncultured Rhodobacterales bacterium | reverse complement strand
TCTCGCTCACCTGAGCGGCTTGGTCCGCCCGGAGCCTGTGTAATGACGATCATGATCCCCGCTTGGGACAATGGAGTCCTCACCCCTGTCGAGAAACTCGATGTGCATCGGCGTGGGCTAAGGCACATGGCGGTCAGCGTCTTTGTCGTGCGGGACGGTCAGGTGCTGATCCAGCAGCGCGCGCTGGCCAAATACCATACGCCCGGCCTCTGGGCGAACACCTGCTGCACCCACCCCGAGTGGGATGAAGATCCCGCCGAATGCGCCTTGCGTCGGCTGCGCGAAGAGTTGGGAATCAAGGGCCTTTTTCCGACCCATCGCGGGTCGGTCGAGTACCGGGCCGAGGTCGGTGACGGACTGATCGAACACGAGGTCGTCGACATATTCGTGGCCACGGGACCGGCCGATCTGGCGATTGATCCAAATCCGGACGAGGTGCGGGATTACAAATGGGTGGAGCTCAACGAATTGGCGGCTCGCGTCCGGCGGCGTCCCTTCGACTACACGCCTTGGCTTCGAATCTACCTCGAAAACCATGCAGAGGCGATCTTTGGTGCCTTGGTCCGCACCTAGCTGTCGGACACCCTTCACACACCCTTCACAGACTTGATCGAACCGCCTTCTCCCAACCTCCCGACGGAAGAGCCCCGGATCGAATCCGGAAAACTCAGTCTCTATTCCGCCGGAATTCCCGCCCCTCAAACTGAAACGCCTGTCTGGCCGTCGCCGCGATGTCCGTTCCGGCCAGGCCGGAATCGGCCTTCGTAGCCTCAGGTACGGCCTGATCCATGAAGCTGTCGGGCAGGGTCAGCGTCCACCTCCCGCAAGAGGTCCTCCCTCGCAAGGCGGTGGAGAGCCATCGCACCGAACTCTCCCTGCGCTCCCTGTTCCACGGCAATAACGGCACAGTGGTCCTGACCGGACCGCGGATCAGTGCGGTGTCCAGCGGTTTGCAAATCGCGCGTCGGCAATGTCACACTGAAGGCCTGCTCTCCCATCAGGCGGGCAACGTCCGATCCTTGCCGCACGATCGGGCCCTTTCCGATTTCAAGGATCTCGCCTTGCTTTGAAATCGTTATTCGCTCAACGGCGGCCGACGGTTTCGATTTCCCGAACCGCGGTAGTGTTGAACGGGTGGATCGCAGCGCCGGCCGCGCAATCAAGCGCGGCGTTGCGTCGGGGCGCGTGGCGGCGTAGGCAAGGCCATTCCACCGTCTCAGGACCATCCGATGCCCGACAACCAACCTCGTGCCTGGCAACGCATGTTGTCCGGACGTCGCCTAGATCTCCTCGACCCCACGCCCGTCGATATCGAGATTGAGGACATTGCCCATGGCCTTGCCTTCGTGGCGCGGTGGAACGGGCAAACGATGGGGGACTACGCCTATTCGGTTGCCGAGCATTCGCTTCTGGTCGAGCAGATTTATGGACAACTGGTTCCCGCGGCTCTGGCCAAATGGCGCCTTGCCGCATTGCTCCACGATGCGCCGGAATACGTGATCGGGGACATGATCAGCCCGGTGAAAGCGGCGGTGGGTGCAGGGTACGGCGTGCTCGATATGCGCCTTCAGGCAGCGATTCATATCCGCTTTGGCCTGCCGGCCCAGATTCCACAGGGCGTCAAGAAACAGATCAAGAAGGCGGACAAGATCAGTGCCTGGCTCGAGGCGACGCAAATTGCCGGATTCAGCGAGCCTGAAGCGAACAAGTTCTTCGGCAAGACAGACCCTGCGCTGGCCGAAATCTATCCGATCCGGCTGCGCCCTCCTTTGCAGGTCCGCGAGGATTACACCCGTCGCCATGCCGAATTGTTGGGGAAGATGTGATGCTTTCGGCCCTCGACATGGTGCTGGCGGAGGTTTTTGTCGGCGGATGATCCTATTATTCCCGGACGGGATTCTTCGACTGGACGGTGGCGAACGCACGGATGACCCGGCCCGATGGAAACACCGTTGACCGGATCATCAAGCGGTTTGACATGACCGATTAACGCAGCCCCGCGCGATTCATTGTTCGCCGCTCGCGTTGGCGATCGGCCGCTTGCCGGTAATAGCCGGACCGTGGACCGCTTGGCCGGTCGATCCAGTGATCGGGCGGATCGTAGCGCCGCTGGCCGGTGGCTGTTCGAAACACGTCATTGAGGATCGAGAACATGGGGCAACTCCTTGCGATGTGGTGAGGTGGGTTTAGGGCAATGGAGCGCGGCAAGAGAGTCTTGAATATTTTAGTTTTGTAAGTGAGACTTACATATGGACTGGCGGAATATCCCATCGCTGGCGGCGTTGCGCGCCTTCGAGGCTGCGGCTCGGACCGGATCACTCTCGGCCGCGGCACGAGAACTGAACGTGACCCATGTCGCAATTTCGCAGCATGTACGGACCTTGGAGGCACATTTCTCCTTGTCTCTCCTGATCCGCGACGGTCAACGCATGGTCGTCACCAAGGAAGCCGCTTCGATGGCTGATGATCTGACCCAAGGCTTCGGATTGATCGCGAAGGCGACGACCGACCTGCTCGACCGAAACAGGCAAAGGCCCCTGCGGATCGCGACGACGCCGTCCTTTGCGGCAGGCTGGCTGATGCCCCGGATGACCGATTTCTGGCGCAAGCATCCGGATATCGATGTCGAACTGCTCTCGTCCCACGATTTGGTCGATTTCAGGCGGGATAGTGTCGATGCGGCACTCAGATACGGAGCTGGGAACTGGCCCGGCCTGTCAAGTGAACCCTTGATGACCGCCGAATATGTCGCGGTGGCACAACCCGGGCTTTATCCCATCAATTCTGACCTGTCGCAGATCAAGGATGCAACCTGGCTCATCCATTCACCGACAAACGAAGATCGGACCTGGCTTCGCTCACGAGGCATTGATCTTGAGACGGCCACGTTCCGGCAGCAGGGCAGCTCGGCACTGTTGATCGAGGCGGTCAAGGCGGGCTTGGGTATAGGCGCCGTGACCCGGACGTCCGCCGCGGAAGAAATTCGCGCCGGGCGGGTCGAGGTAATTGCGGAAGATCGGCCGGAGGACGGCATGGCCTATCACATTGTGACGCTGCCGGGGGTCCACAATCCAAAGCGCGACCTGTTCACCAAATGGCTCAGACGGGCAGTCGCGGACTAGCGCGGACTACGTTTGGCGAGGATGCGTTGTAAGGTCCGGCGGTGCATGTTCAGGCGCCGGGCGGTCTCGGACACATTGCGGTCGCACAGTTCGTAAACCCGCTGGATATGTTCCCACCGCACGCGATCGGCCGACATCGGGTTTTCCGGCGGCGGAGGCAATTCATCGGGCTTTGCCAGCAGCGCGTTGGTCACGTCCGTGGCATCGGCGGGCTTGGACAGGTAGTCCGTCGCCCCGATCTTGACCGCCGCGACCGCCGTGGCGATGGCGCCATAACCGGTCAGAACCACGACGCGGCTGTCGGGCCGACGCTCGCGCAGGGTTTCGACGACATCAAGTCCGTTGCCATCCTCCAACCGCAGATCGACAACTGCAAAGGCCGGGGGACGGGCGCTGGCGATGGCCTTGCCCGCGGCAACGCTTTCGGCCGTTTCGACCGCAAAGCCACGCTTCTCCATCGCCTTGGCAAGGCGACGCAGGAACGGCTCATCATCGTCGACAAGAAGCAGAGAAGGGTCCTCGCCCAAGTCGATCTTATCGCTCATCAAATTCTCTCCCGGCTCGCCGTTTCAGGCGATTTCAGCAAAGGCTAGTGCGCGCCCCATGCAGGGTCAATGGTCGCGCGTCAGCTTGACGCCTCGACAAAGCATTGCACGCGATCGGCGATTTGCTCGGGCGTTGTTTCCCGCCGAAAGAAATCCGCAAATCCCGTTTCGGGCAGGACAAGGTAAGAGAAGGTCGAGTGGTCGACGAGGTAGTACCCTGATCCATCGTCTTGATGAGCGCGGTAGAAGGTCTTGAATGCCTCCGACGCGGCTCTGACCTGCTCAGGCGATCCGGTAAGGCCGATCATCTTGTCATGGAAATTGTCGGCAAACGCGCCCACCACCTCGGGCGTGTCGCGTTCCGGGTCAATGGAAATGAAGACCGGCGTGGCGCTGATGCCGCGTTCAGCGAGAATGTCCACGGCCTGAGCGTTTCTCATGGCGTCGAGCGGACAGACGTCAGGGCAGAACGTATATCCGAAATAGAGGATGGTCGGCTCAGTGAAAATCTCGGCGTCAGTCACGGTTTCGCCGGTTTCGCTGACCAGTTCGAAAGAACCGCCCATGTCGCCGGCGACCTGTCCGCCGCGACACTGGGCAACGTCATCGCCCGACGCCGGCCCGAAGATCGATCCGGTAGCGAGGTAGGTCCCGCCCAGAATGGCCAGCGCCAATCCAGCCCCACCGACCACCATTATTCCGCCACGCGTCATGTTTCCTCGCCAATGATCCGCAACCGAGATTGATCCCGCCCCATCGCAGACCTAAACAATCCCAAGCCGATCGCAAGTGGACCACGCGTCAGGAGGAGGCCAACGGACCATGTCCATGCCGGACCTCGATGTCTTTGCCGAAGATCAGCGCAGCAACTGGGTGCGGCTGCGGACTCTGGTCATCCTTCGGTGGTTTGCCGTCGCGGGACAGACGTCAGCCGTCGTCATTGCAATCTGGGTCTACGAACTGCATCTCCACGCCGGGCTGATCGCCATGACGATTGGTGCGTCCGTGATTGCCAATCTGTTCACGACCTTTGTCTACCCCGAGAACAAACGTCTCTCGGAACTCGAAGCAATGATGATGATCACCTTCGACGTCCTGCAACTCGGGCTCTTGTTGTTTCTCACCGGGGGGCTTCACAACCCGTTCGCGCTGCTGCTGCTGGCACCGGTCACCATTGGCGCGACCGTGCTGCGACTGAATTCCACGGTGGTGCTCGGGCTGTTGTCGATCGCCATTATCTCGCTCTTGTCGGTCTACTACTTGCCACTTCTCAGCGGGTCGGGGTTTCCCCTGGTGCTGCCCGGCTTGTTCCGGTTCGGATTCTGGCTCGCGTTGCTGATCGGGGTCGTGTTCATCTCACTCTACGCGAGGCAGGTGACCACCGAGATGCATGCCATGTCCGAGGCCCTGGTTGCGACGCAACTTGCGCTGGCCCGGGAACAAAAACTGACTGACCTCGGTGGGGTCGTCGCGGCGGCGGCGCACGAGTTGGGCACGCCGCTGGCCACGATCAAACTGGTCAGCGCAGAGCTGATTGACGAATTGGAGGACAATTCCGAACTCGCCGAAGACGCCAGGCTGATACGGGATCAGGCGGACCGCTGCAGGGACATCCTGCGATCCATGGGGCGGGCCGGGAAGGACGACAAGCACATGCGCCGCGCGCCGCTGGAAGCTGTTGTCGAAGAAGCGGCAGAGCCGCACCGGAACAGAGGCAAGGTTCTGAACTTCTCACTTCGGCCGGCCTCCGATCGGCCATTGCGACAACCGACAATCGTACGGCGCCCCGAGATCGTGCACGGGCTTCGGAACCTGATCCAGAACGCCGTCGACTTTGCCAGCAGCACGGTCGATGTCGAAATCGGCTGGACGGAGGACCAGATAACGGTGCGGATCCTGGATGATGGTGACGGCTTCCCGTCTCAGGTTTTGGGGCGGATCGGGGATCCCTTTGTCCGCCGGCGGCGCGCCGCCGACAATAGTGAAAGTCGACCCGGCTACGAAGGAATGGGTTTGGGGCTGTTCATCGCCAAGACGCTGTTGGAAAGAACCGGGGCGCGGCTGACCTTTGCCAATGGGCGGCCCGATGGTGCTGAAGGCGGCGCCATCGTGCGGGTGCACTGGCCGCGGGCAAAGCTTGACGTGGACCTGATCGGTGAGGGTCCGATCATTGGAGAAAACCAGCCGATCCTACGGTAAACAGCAGCTTAACCGCCAATTAACCATTATTGCACAATGTAGGCCGGGTTAAGTCTTCGGAGCATCCCGCATGCCGCCTCTGACGCTGCTTGATCAATTCCTTGCGGTCCTCGCCGGGGGCCTCCTGGCCGCCACTGCCCTGTTTGCGTCCTCGGTCTGGTTCAATCACGGTCGGCGATCTGCCCGCGAACTGATGTCGGAGTGTGGTTCGGACGTGGCGTTCCTGTTCGATGGCGAAGACCTCGTTGATGCCTCCGAAAAGGCACGGGACTTGCTGACGGTGGCCAACGGCAGCGGCAGCGACTGGTCCCGTGTCGCGAAGTTGCTCAAAACAAGGTTTCCGAGCCTGCCCGGAACCCTTGAGGAGCTATTGCAAGCGTCGGAAGAGCGATTTCCCGCTGGGGACAGTCCGGAAGATGGCGTTCTCCTGGTGACGGTCTGGGACGGTCTTGTCCGCCTCAGAATGGAGAGCGCTGCCCCCACTTCCAGTTCTGGCCACGATGCCATCACTCTGGCCGCAATGCAGGATGAGTTGGACACCCTCCGCACGCTGGCCGAGGATTCACCCCAACTGATTTGGCGGCTTGACGGGGACGGTCAAATCACCTGGGCCAACCGGTCCTACCTTGATGTTGCGTTTACCCACGATACGAGGGCCAATGACGGGCTGCCGGTCTGGCCGCCGATTCAGCTATTCGACAAGATCACCGGCGCCCCGCCCCACGGAGAGGCCAGCAGGCGGCGTGTCTCAGTGGCCGACGCCTCCGGCGAGCATCTGGATTGGTACGAAGTGACCAGCCAACGGCGCGGGACCGGGTCGGTCCACTTCGCGACAGAGTCGAACGGGCTTGTCCGCGCCGAACAGGCCCAGCGCGATTTCGTCCAGACTTTGACGCGGACCTTTGCCGACCTGCAGATTGCACTCGTCGTATTTGACAAACACCGCCGCCTCGTTCTGTTCAATCCCGCATTTCTCGACCTTTCGGGGCTTGATGTCAGTTTCCTCAGCAGCCGCCCCGTGATCCAGTCGGTGTTGGATCGGCTGCGCGACGCGCGAATTCTGCCGGAACCCAAGGACTATGCCAGTTGGCGCGACCAGATGGCCGAACTCGAAACAGCCGCTCAGGACGGAACCTACTGCGAAACATGGACGCTGCCGGGAACCCAGACCCTCCGCGTGACCGGGCGTCCCCATCCCAATGGGGCCATCGCATTCCTGTTTGAGGATATCACATCCGAAGTCTCGCTGGCGCGCCGATTCCGGTCGGAATTGGAATTCGGGCAGGCGGTGATCGACAATATCTCGGAGGCGGTATCGGTCTTTTCCGCGCAAGGGACTCAGGTCGCGATCAACCGACATTACTGCGAACTCTGGGACGTGCCACCCGAAGCCGAAGCGCTGGGCGAGGTCAGCTTTGGCGAGGCGCTGGCGCATTGGCGCAAGCACACCGTGCCGACGCCGGTCTGGGGCGACCTGCAGGATTTCTTTGCCCAACCCGATCAACGGGCAGAATGGACAGACACCGTCCAGATGGAAGACGGGCGCGCCGTCGGTTGCCGATTCACACCGCTGTCGGCCGGGGCCATTATGGTGTCATTCATCCAGGTCGACCCGGTGAGGGGGACAACCAAGGACTCATCGATCGATCCGGAAGTCGCCTTGCTTCACCTGCGCGGCTGACAGGATCCGGTTGGGGCTTGCGGGCACCCGTGGTCAGCCTATCGTGGCGCCATGTTGCGCCGTGTTCCCCTACCCGACCTCCCTGCGACCGAGGCCCTTGCCGGCTGCCTTGCTCCCAAGCTGGCCGCCGGGGATACGCTGTTGCTGTCCGGCGAAATCGGTGCCGGCAAGACAAGCTTTGCACGTGCAGTGATCCAGGCCCGTCTCGGGCAAGACGTGGAGGTTCCATCACCGACATATACCCTTGTTCAGACCTATTCCGCCGGTCAGGTCGAGATTTGGCACGCGGATCTGTACCGCCTTGGTGACCCTGATGAGATTGTTGAGCTTGGCCTCGACGCGGCCTTCGGAAATGCCATCTGTCTGATCGAATGGCCGGAACGAATGGGCGATCGTGTCCCCGAGGATTCTGTAGTGCTCTCCTTTGACGCGGGTATCACAAGCCACAGCGTTACAGTTTCGGCACCCGATGATTGGGGTGAGAGGATCGAGGCCTGCGTTGAGTGATCGTGACGCAGAGTTGCGCGACGCGCTGGCGGAAAGCGGTTTCGGGGATTGGGATCGCACGCCCTTGGCTGGCGACGCGTCGCGCAGGCGGTATGAAAGGCTGAGCCGGGCAGGAGACACGCGGATCCTCATGGATGCGCCCCTCGAAACTGCGGGGGATATCCGTCCGTTTCTTCGCATCGCTGAGCATTTGTCCGGGATTGGACTTCACCCCCCACGGATCGACTTTGCCGACTCCGCTCGTGGTGTGATTGTCATGGAGGATTTCGGGGACGACCTGTTGGCCCGGCATTCGGTGCAATATCCGCACCAGGAGGCGGAATTCTATGTTGCGGCGGCTGAAATTCTTGCTCACCTGCAGGCCTGTCCCCCGGCGCCAGACCTTCCCCGGCTCGACGCAACCGAAGGCGTGCGTCTGGTGGTCGAAGTGGCCGACTGGCTGCCCGGGTCCGCCACCTCCAAAGACGCCCTTCTGGCGGAACTCGATGCAGCCTTGAGGCGCTATTCCGGCGGCGGGCTGGTGATGGCGTTGCGAGACTATCACGCGGAAAACCTCGTGGTTTGTTCCAACAGCGCGGGGCTGAGGCGTCTTGGCCTGCTGGATTTCCAGGACGCCGTGCTGGCTGATCCGACCTATGACCTCGTTTCGCTCCTGAGGGATGTGCGGAGGGTCGTGGGTCGCGAGGCAAATGACGCGGCGGTGGCCCGGTTTGCCGAGCTGACGGGCACCGATCACGCGGATCTTGGACCTGCCCTTGCTGTTCAGGCGGTGCAACGCAATCTGCGGATCCTCGGGGTCTTTACCCGACTTGCCCGGCGCGACGGAAAATCACGCTATCTCGACTACGTTCCGCGGCTAAGCAGGCTTCTGACGGAGGATCTGGCTCATCCGGATCTGGCGGCCCTGAACGAAACCGCGACGAAAATCACGAAGGCAACAGCGCATGAGACCTGAGGCGGCCATGATCTTCGCGGCGGGTTTCGGCACTCGCATGCGACCCCTGACCAATGAGCGACCGAAACCGCTGATCGAGGTCGGGAACACGACACTGCTCGACCATGCGATCGACCTGACCAGGGGTGCTGGCATCGGCCGGATTGTCGTGAATACCCATTACTTATCGGACATGATCCGCACCCATCTGGACGGTCAAAATGTCCTCATTTCCGACGAAACAGGCTCGATTCTGGAGACAGGCGGCGGATTGAAGGCGGCGTTGCCTCTGTTGCAATCCGACGCGGTTTTTACAATCAACAGCGATGCCGTTTGGAAAGGCCCAAACCCGTTCGACGTCCTGAAGGAGGCGTGGGATTCCTCCCGGATGGGCGCACTCCTGCTTGTGGTGCCACCGGATGCTGCGCTTGGTCATGCGGGATCGGGTGATTTTGATCTTGGGCCCGACGGGCAGATCTCTCGCGGGACGGAGACGATCTACTCGGGGGCGCAGATCATACGCGCCGACAAAGTGCAGGACATCGAAGAGGACGCCTTTTCTTTGAACCGCGTCTGGAACCAGTTTGCCGAAACCGCAGAACTTTTTGGCGTCGTCTATCCGGGGCGGTGGTGTGACGTGGGCCGGCCCGAATGCATCCCTTTGGCAGAAACGCTGCTGACCGACGATGTTTGATCTGCAGGCAACCCCCCGCATCTTTGCTTTGCCGCCGGGCGCGGACTTCGGATCCGAGGTCATCAACGGACTTCTGGAGCGCATGCCGCCCGATCCGGTCGCTTTGACGAACGTCGAGATCATCGTGAATACAAGGCGGTTGGAACGGCGATTGACGGAGTGCCTGAACTCCGGTCCGGCAAGGCTCCATCCCCGAATTCGCGTTCTCGGTGACGTCGCCATGGAGCCGGTGCCCGACCTCCCCCTGCCCAATTCGCCCCTGAGGCAGCGGTTGGAGCTTATGCAACTTGTTCGACGGTTGATCGCGGCGGAGCCCGATATCGCACCGGACTCCGCCGCCTTTGATCTTGCCGAGAGCCTTTCCGAGCTTTTTGCCGAAATGCACGGCGAAGGCGTGCACGCCAATCGATTGCGCGAGATTGACGTCCCCGAAACCTCGGGTCATTGGCAGCGTGCCCTGAAGTTCGTTGAACTTGTTGCGCGCTTCGTTGAAGACTCCGGCCCGGTACCCGATGCGGATAGTCGCCTGCGCGAGGTCGGTCAGCGGCTCTCCGCCAAATGGCGGGAGTCACCTCCGGATCATCCCGTCCTGCTCGTTGGATCGACAGGGTCGCGCGGCGCGACGACACTGATCATGGACGCTGTCGCAAGGCTACCTCAGGGGGCAGTAATTCTACCCGGTTTCGACACTGATCTGCCTGAGAACGTCTGGATGTCCATGAGCGATCCCGCGACATCCGAAGATCATCCGCAGTACCGCTACCGACAGTTGATGCAACGCCTCGGGGTGGGGCCCGGTGATATCCAACCGTGGACGGACGTGACCCCGCCAAACCCCGCCCGCAACGCTCTCGTCTCTTTGTCCCTGCGTCCGGCTCCGGTGACGGACCAATGGCTGGCCGATGCCCCCACTCTGGCAAGTCAGCTCGAGGTTGCGTGTCGCGACATGACGCTGGTCGAAGCTCAATCGCCATGGGAAGAGGCGCAAGCGATCGCGCTTCGGCTACGCCATGCGGTGGATCGGGGACAGACCGCCGCTTTGGTGACCCCGGATCGGCACCTCACGCGACGGGTCGCAGCGGCACTCGACGCATGGGATATCGTGCCAGACGACAGCGCAGGCACGCCCCTGAGCCTAAGCCCACCGGGCCGATTCCTGCTACAGATTCTCGATGGGATCGGGTCGGAAGTTTCGGCCAAGGCGCTTCTGACGACACTCAAACATCCGCTTTGCAGTACCGGTGATAAACGTGGCGTGCATCTCTTGAACACTCGTGAACTGGAACTGGAGATCCGGTCCAGGGGCATCCCGTTTCCAAATCGCGATCACCTCAATAATTGGGCCAAGTCCGCATCGAAGGTGCGGGGCCCCTGGGTCGATTGGGTCAATCATTGCCTGTCGCATTGGGAGGCCGGCGGTGAGGCGGTTCCGTTGGCCCATCATCTGGAGCGGCATGTCGCCCTTGCGGAAATCCTCGCTGCCGGTCCCGAGGGCACGGGGAGCGGAGCGCTTTGGGACGCAAGCGCCGGCCGCGCAGCGAGAGCCTTGATTGATGACCTTCGTCATCACGGGGAGGCAGGAGGAGTATTGGACCTGTCGGACTATGCCATCCTGATCAAACGACTGTTTGCCCGGGGGGAAGTCCGCGACCGCGATGTTGGGCATCCGGGAGTGTTGATTTGGGGCACACTCGAAGCACGGGTGCAAAGCGCGGATCTGGTCATCCTCGGCTCCATGAACGACGGGACGTGGCCTGAACTGCCTGCGCCCGACCCGTGGCTGAACCGCCAGATGCGGCGGCAGGTTGGGCTGCTCTCCCCGGAACGGCGGGTTGGCTTGTCGGCCCATGACTATCAACAGGCCATGGGGGCCGCAGAAGTCTGGATGACCCGATCCGTTCGCTCCGACGATGCCCAGACTGTGCCAAGCCGATGGGTCAACCGGTTGACCAACCTCCTCGGCGGGCTGGATCAGACGCGCCTCGATACGGTCCGCGAACAGGGGAACCGTTGGCTCCGCAAGGTGCGGCAGGACGCGCAACCTGTCGCCGTTTTGCCAAAGGCTGGACGACCCTCTCCCAGACCGCCCGTGGCGGCGAGACCACGGCGGTTGTCTGTTACGGAAATCGAAACTCTGACCCGGGACCCATATGCCGTCTACGCGAAACGGGTCTTGCGATTGAGCGTGCTTCATCCGCTGCAACGCGAAGCCGATGTGATGCTGCGCGGCACCCTGGTGCATCGCGTGATGGAACGGTTCGGGAGACTCAACCTCGATCCAACCGCCGCGAGCACGCGAAACCGGCTGTTGGAGATCACCGACGACGTGTTGGCCAAAGAGTGCCCGTGGCCGACCGCTCGGGAGCTCTGGCGCGGGCGTTTGACCCGGGTCGCTGACTGGTTTCTTGAGACCGAGGCTCACCGACGCAGCCTCGCGGTACCGAGATACTTCGAAGCCAAAGCAGAGACTATCCTGCCTGAAAGCGGGGTCTTGCTGACCGGGCGGGCGGACCGTGTTGACCTGACAGAATCCGGTGAAATCGTTCTCTACGATTACAAGACCGGCGACCCGCCCACCAAACCAACACAAAAGACCTTCAACCCGCAGCTCCTGCTTCTTTCCGCCATGGCAGAGCAGGGGGCATTCGGTGACTTTCCCGCCACCAAGGTCGTTCAAGCGGCATACATCGGGCTGGGATCGACACCAAAGCAGGTTGATGCGCCGCTTTCCGACGCGCCTCCCGAGCAGGTCTGGAACGACGTGGTCGCGTTGATGCAGTCATGGGCGGACCCCAACCGCGGGTACACCGCCCGGATCGCCAACAAAACGGACCGCGAAGACACGGACTTCGATCATCTCTCGCGGAAGGGTGAGTGGGACTTGGGTGATGAGCCCGACCCGGTGGACCTGTCATGACAAACAGAAACCCCGATCTCGACAACCCGACAGATCGGCAGATCCGCGCCGCGTCGCCCGACGATCATGTCTGGGTGTCGGCCAATGCGGGGTCCGGCAAGACGCGGGTGCTGATCAACCGCGTAGCGCGGCTATTGCTGGAAGACACACCACCGCAGAACGTGCTGTGCCTGACCTACACCAAGGCCGCGGCGAGCGAGATGCAGAACCGGCTCTTCGACCAACTCGGCAGGTGGGCGATGCTGTCGGATGGGTTGCTCCAAAAGGAACTCAACGACCTTGGTGTCGAAGATGACCTTGGCGTCGCGCGTCTGGCGCAGGCGAGACGGCTCTTTGCCCGCGCAATCGAGGCTCCGGGCGGGCTGCGCATACAAACTATCCATGCGTTCTGCGCATCTCTTCTGCGCCGGTTTCCTCTGGAAGCGGGCATCAGTCCGCAGTTTCAGGAGATGGATGAACGAGCGGCCGAACTGCTGCTGCAGTCCGTTATGGATACCCTGTCCGAAACCCGACCCGATCTGGTGGCTCCTGTCGCGCTGCGTCACACCGGCGAGGGGTTTGAGAGGTTTTTGGGCGAGATCGCCCGGACCGATGGATTTGGCGAGGCGCTGGACCAGACGACCCTTGGTCGGGCGCTGGGCGCGCGCCCTGGAGTGACGGTTGAGGCTTTGCTCGAAGAGGGGTTGCCGCCGGACATTGGGGATATCGTCGCGCGCGCGGTTGCACTTTTTCGGACGGGATCGCCGAACGACGTGAAAGCCGGCACGGCCCTGGCTGGGTTCAACATGGCCGGACCTGTCACCCGAGCGGAGTTCGATCTGCTTTGCGGGGTGCTGCTCACTGGCGCAAGCGCCCGGGCGCCGTTCAGCGCGAAAGTCGGGTCAGTCCCAACAAAAGAGACCCGGGAACGAGACCTGGGCCTGATCGATCGGCTCAATTCGCTCATGCGGGCCGTGGAGGAATTGCGCCCTCGTATTCTCGCGCAAGAGACGTTTGATCGGACGGTTGCCCTTCACCGTTTCGGGCAAGTTCTGTTTCGAGACTATTCCACCGCAAAAGCCACCAATGGGCTGTTAGATTTCGATGATCTGATCAAAAGGGCACTGCGGCTTCTCAATGATCCGGTTGTCGCGCAGTGGGTGCTCTTCAAGCTTGATGGAGGGATCGACCACATCCTCGTGGACGAAGCGCAGGACACATCGCCAGAGCAATGGATCGTGATCCGTCGGCTGACGGAAGAGTTCGCGACCGGTTATGGCGCGAGGTCAGAAATTCGGCGGACACTATTTGTGGTCGGCGACAAGAAGCAGTCGATCTACTCCTTTCAAGGCGCGGACCCCGATGCCTTTGACGCGATGCGAGAGCATTTCGACACCGCGTTTCGCCGCGCTGATGACAAACTGGTCGCGCAACCCTTGTCTCATTCCTTCCGGTCCTCTTCCGCCGTGCTCAATGTGGTGGACGAAACCTTCAAAGGGCCCGCCGCCGAGGGCGTCGAAGAGGCGATGTCTCACACCGCGTTCAAGGCCGATATGCCGGGACGGGTCGAACTCTGGCCGGTTGTCGACGGCGACGGCGACAGGCCCGAAACACCACCATGGTTCACCCCGCTGGACCGGCCGGCGCCCACGGATCCCAAGGTTCAACTGGCAGAAGCCATCGCCGGGCGGATCAAGGAGATGATCGCGCAGAAGGTCATGATTCCGATAGAGCGGGACGATGACGGAACGTGGCTCGGGCGCGCTGTGACCGAAGGTGATTTCCTGATCCTCGTGCGCCGCCGGTCCGGGGTATTTCCGCACTTGATCCGCGCCTGCAAGTCCGCAGGCTTGAATATTGCCGGCGCAGACCGTCTCCGCGTCGGCGGGGAACTGGCGGTCCGCGATATCGCGGCGTTGTTGCGGTTTCTTGCCTTGCCGGAGGACGATCTGTCACTTGCCGAAGCGCTGCGGTCTCCACTTTTGGGATGGGACGAGCAGGCGTTGTTCACCCTCGCGCATCACAGGCCCAAGGGTCAGCACCTGTGGGAAGCGCTGCGCGGGCAGAGCGAGGCGCATCCGGAATTGCTTGCCATGCTCAACGACCTTCGGCGCCAGGCGGATTTCCTGCGGCCCTTCGACCTGATCGACCGCATCCTGCATCGCTGGGGCGGCATGGACCGGCTGCTCGCCCGGTTGGGTGAGGAAAGCGAGGACGGGATCGAGGCGCTGTTATCGCAGGCTCTGTCCTACGAACAAACCGAGGTGCCGAGCCTGACGGGATTCCTGAGCTGGATGCAGACCGACAATCCGGACATCAAACGGCAGCCCGACGCGGCGGGCGATCGGCTGCAAGTCATGACGGTCCACGGCGCAAAGGGGCTGGAACGCCCCATCGTGATCTTGCCCGATTGCAATGTTCCACGCGAAACGATCCGGGATGACATCATCGATCTGGACGGCGTGCCGATCTGGAAGCCATCCGCGAAAGACGGAACGCCGCCGCCGGTTCTGGAGGCGCTCAATGCGATGAAGGACCGGGGCCGCCAGGAATGGAGGCGGCTGCTTTATGTAGCGATGACCCGGGCCCAAAGCTGGTTGATCGTGGCGGCGGCTGGCAAGGTCGGGACCGACGGCGATAGTTGGTACGGGCTCACCGAAGCGGCTCTAACACGGCTGAACACCCGTCAAGTCGACACGCCAACCGGGCAGGGGCGGAAATTCGAGACCGGGGATTGGGCCGCGTTGACCAACCTTGATCCAACGGATCAGCAGGCACCCGCACCCCTCGACCTGCCCGCCTTTGGTGCGGTCAAGGCGATACCTCGGGCAAAGACGTTATCTCCGTCCGACCTGGGGGGCGCAAAGGTTCTGCCGGGCGAGCCAGCCGGTGACCTGAATGTCGAGGAAGCCAAACTTAGAGGCACGCTGCTGCACCGGCTGCTCGAGCATTTGCCGACACACAGGCCCGAGGATCGATTGGATATCGCGCGCCAGCTTGCCGAAACATCCGGCGGAGGGCTGACAGAGGCAGAGGCGTTGCAACTCGCGCAGGATGCACTGACCGTGATCGATGCGGCCCATCTGAAGCATATCTTTGCCCCCGGAACGCTGAGCGAGGTCGCGTTGAGCGCGGTTATCGCGGGGAAGCATTGCGCGGGGGCAATTGACCGACTGATTGTCGAGGACGATCGCGTGCTTGCCATTGACTACAAAAGCAACCGGCTGATCCCAAAGACGGCCGACGAGGTGCCGGAAGGCCTGTTGCGCCAGATGGGTGCCTATGCGGCAATGCTGCGCCAGATCTACCCCAACAGGCGGGTCGAGACGGCAATACTGTGGACAGGGGCCGCTCAACTCATGCCCCTGCCGGAGGAACTTGTTTCAGCCGCACTCGACCGCGTGAGCCTGCCTTGACCTCTGCCGCCTCGGTTCCTAGGTTCCGACCCCGACATATAGCGCTTTAGGAGAGCCCAAATGGCAACTGTTGCTGTCACCGACGACACGTTCGACGCCGAAGTGCGCCAATCCGACATCCCCGTGGTTGTCGATTTCTGGGCTGAATGGTGCGGCCCCTGCAAGCAGATTGGCCCGGCGCTCGAGGAGATTTCAAACGAAATGGCCGGCCAGGTGAAGGTCGTGAAGGTCAACGTGGACGAAAACCCCAACTCTCCCGCACAGATGGGTGTGCGTGGGATTCCTGCGCTGTTCATCTTCAAGGGCGGTGAGGTGGTGTCCAACCGCGCCGGCGCGGCGCCGAAGGCTGCGCTCCAGGGCTGGATCAGCGAAAGCCTCTGATCGCGACTGACGGAACTGCTGAACGGGGCGTCATCGTGGCGCCCCTTTTTGCTGCCGGCTTGTGTCTGGTCCTCCAGCCTCCTAAGTCGTTCGGCAGATTACGGAGGAACCGCAATGGCCAATCAAGACTTTCCCGGCTGGCATGGCACGACGATTCTGGGCGTCCGGAAGGGCGGCGAGGTCGTGATTGCCGGAGATGGTCAGGTGAGCCTCGGCCAAACGGTGATCAAGGGCACCGCGCGCAAGGTGCGGCGCCTGAATCCGGGGGGATCAGATGTTGTCTGCGGCTTTGCCGGGTCCACGGCGGATGCCTTCACCCTGCTTGAACGGCTGGAAAAGAAGCTGGAGGCC
>CAYMMT010000006.1:6486-56885 GCA_964391555.1 uncultured Rhodobacterales bacterium | reverse complement strand
GTCCTCGGTCACGGGCCGGGGCGCGATCGCCTCGCCCCGGTCAAATCTCTCCCAGCCCTCACCGTCAAAGACGTCGCGGCCGAGTTGGGCCAGAACATGGGGAAAGTCGACCATCACCCAATTGTCGGTGATCTTGCCGTCCTCAACTTTCCAGAAGTCCATGTACCTGATTTCGATACGCTTTCCGGTGGGTTTGATGCCCATGAAGGGGCCGGAATGGGTCGCCTCCTGACGGCCGAAGGCCGCCGCCCATTCGCCCATGTAGAGCCGCGCCTCGTCTATGCAGACTTTGTCGGAGAAGGCCGCCTGAAACGGGCGTTGCCAGTTGTCCTGAAACTCGCGCAGACCGGTCTTGGTACCGCACCCTGTGTTGCCCATCCAACGGAAGCTTTCGGAAAAGAACTCCCCGATGTCGCTGATCCGGTGGTCATTCAGGCCATCAACCATGCCTTCGATAACCGCGCGGGTCTCATCGGTTTTTGACAAATCCGTATCGCGGCTGAGCACCGCCTGTGCGGGGCGTGATCCTTTCATTCCTCACCCTTTCACGGCACCTGCCGTCAGGCCTGACACGATCTGCCGCTGGAAGAACAGGATCAGGACAAAGAGCGGTGCGGTTGCTGAGACAACAGCGGCCACGGCGAACATCACGTTGCCCGCCTCTTGCGTCGTGCCAAGAAAGCTCACCACCGCCGGGATCATTGTCTGGTTCTCGGAACTCAGCAGCATCGCGGTCACGGCAAAATCGTTGTACGCGAGCAGGAACGAGAACAGACCCGTGGTAATCACCCCCGGCCACATGACCGGAATGATGACGTACCAGAATGCCTGGAAGCGGTTGCAGCCGTCGACCATCGCACTTTCATCCATGTCCTTGGGAATGTTCTTGAAAAACGAATGCAGCATCCACAGCGTGAAAGGCTGGTTGATGGCCACGAGCACAATGATCGTGGTGGGCAGGATACCCCAGACGTTCCATTCGAAGAACGGCAGGAGATACCCCGAGACGAGCGTGATGTGCGGCATGGCGCGGAAGACAAGCGCCAGCATCAGCAGCCAGAACGCATAGCGGAAGCCGGACCGCGCGAGCGCATAGCCCCCCAGCGTCCCGAAGGTGAGCGAAATGATGACCGTGAAGAACACGACGATCGCGGTATTGAGAACCGCGCGCCAGAACTCTTCCTGAATCCACGCGCCGTAGTAGGCCTGTGTCGTGAAGGACCCGCCGGTCTGTTGCTGGGTGAAGGCGCCGTAGAGCGCATTGGTCCAGTCGGCGCGCGAGAAGAAGTCCGCCTGCACCTTGAAGCTGCCCCAGAGCGTCCAGAAGAACGGGAACGCCGCGATGATGAGCCAGAGGACGACGAAGCCCACCGAAAAGACCTTGAGAGGGGTGATGCCGCTATCTGCCTTGGTCGCCATGTTTCAGCCCCCTCAATGCGTCGATTTGCGGGTGAAGTCGCGGTAGGTGCGCACCAGAACCGGCGACAACAGGATGACGACGCCGAGGATCGTCAGGATCGAGGTCGCCCCGGCAGAGCCGTAAAGCGGGTTCCCGGCTTCACGCAGGTCGTTGTAGATAATCGTCGAGAGCGACTGGGCATAGGCGCCGGCCTGGAAGCTGACGATGGGCTCAAAGACCCGGAAGTTGTCCATGAGCTGAATGAGCGTGATGAACACCACCAGTGGCATCAGGTGCGGGACAACCACGTAGCGCAGCCGCTGCCACTTCGTCGCTCCGTCGATGCGGGCCGCTTCCATCGTATCATCGGGGACCGTCTGCAGCCCGGCATAAAAGACGATGAAACTGAACGGGATCGACGACCAGATACCGTAGACGATGAGCATGATCCACATCAGCGGGCCGGATGCCCGGATAGAGAGGTTCTCGTCGCCAAAGATGTTCTGGATGGTCGCGCCCAGAATACCTTCGGCATCCACCATCCACAGCAGGATCAGGGAGCCGACAACCGGCGGCACCATCATCGGCAGCAGGGACATGAAGATCGTCACACCCTTGAAGAGCGTCGGCAGGTTGTTGACCCCCACCGCGATGGCGAGACCCAGGACAAGGACAAAGGGCGTGACGGCGAAGGTATAGGTCAACGTGAACGCCAGCGCCGCGTAGAACGGCAGGCTCATGACCCGATTCCAGAATTCGCCAAACGTATCGGTGGTGCGCCACGCCTCGCCCAGTTCGGCAAAGGCGAGATGGGCCCGGTTCGTGTAGGTGCCGACGCCGTTGAACTGGCCCAGCGGGGCCTCCTGCCGGATGGCCTCCGTGGCATCGAGGTCCACCGCAACCGATTCCGTACAGCCGAACGGGCCACAATTCTCGACCGTGACGAGAACTTGCTCATGTTCCACGTAGAGCGACTGGATCAGGACCGACACGATCGGCAGCGCGATGAAGAGCACCATGGCCGACAGGGTCGGCAGGATGAACCAGAAGAAGGTCTTGTGTTTCATGTGCTCTGTTCCGTCGAGTCTGTTGTGAGCGGTTCAGAAAGGGCGGGACCCGAAGGCCCCGCCCCGACGAATACTATTCCGACAGGAAGCCGCCTTCGGTTGCCGCCGTGATATAGGCGGCTTCTGCATCGGCCAGGGCCTGCTCCGCGCTTTCGTTGCCCTGCATGAAGTCGGACAACTCCGCGCCCAGCGCGTTGTGCAGAAGGCCCATCTGGGGGACCATCGGGTAAGGCTTTGCCCCGCCCTGCGCCGTGGCGGAGACGCCGGCGGCCGCGGCGCCCGGCTGGAAGCCGTCAAGCAGCCAAACGGCGTCGTCGTTGTTGGCCGCGACCATCTCGGGCGTCAGCGCGGAGGCCAGTGCGGCGAATGTCGCCTCGGCATCATCGTCGGGCACGTTGGCCGCGATGGTGAACCCGTCCCACCAGAGCGTCGCGCCGGGGACACCGATGCCTTCGACCGATGGCGCCGCGGCGAGAACGGTGTTGCCCGTCACTTCGGGCGTGGAGCCTTCGTCATCGAGGATCACTGCGCCACGGGACCCCCACATGATGCCCAACGCGGCCTGTCCGGCCTCCCAGGTCGCCTGTGTCTCGTTCGAGGCCTGGCTCAGATGGTCGGGATGGGCGTATTCGGCGATTTTCGCCATCATCTCCAGCGTGGCGATGCCGGCCTCGGAGTTGATCGCGGGCTTGGCCGTTCCGGGCTCGAAGAATTCACCGCCATGAGCAAGGTAGATCGTGTTGAACGTCTCCGCGATGTTCCAGCCGACCTGCATGTTGGCGACGATCGGGTTTTCCATGATTCCGGCGGCGCGGATGGCCTCGGCAGCGGCGATCAGTTCGGTGTAGGTCGACGGGATCCCCTCCACGCCGGCCTGCTCGAGGATGTCGGTCCGGGCAAAGAGGTGCTGCGAGTTCGCCATGAAGGCGATGGCCATGACGTTGCCGTCGATGGTGATCTTGATGTTATCGGGAATGTTGTCGCCGTACTTGTCCACCAGATCGTTCAGCGGGCGCACCAGTCCGTCGTTCATCAACTGGGTAAGCGTGGAGTTCGCCACGATGACCGAGGTATACTCCGCCGGATTGGGCGTCAGGGCCGCGTTCATGATATCGCGCGCCTCGGTCGTGTGATTGCGGACGAACTCGGCCGCGGCAGCCGCACAGTTTTCCTCCGCGGTGCCGGCGACGGCATGAATGGCGGGGAAGTCGCTTGCGAGGATGCGGATGGATTTGCCTTCCGGACCGCAGTCGGGCCCGTGACCGGCGGCAAATGCAGCGGTTCCCATGAGGCTTGCCACGGCCCCAGTGATGGCGATTTTCTTCAGAAACATTTCGTTTTGTCTCCCTTGAGTCCCTGTTCGGGCTCCCTGTTGGTGAGGTGCGCCTTGCAAACACGCACCCCGTTTTGTCCCCGGGGTGATCTGCCCCGCGGGGTTTACAGGGGGGTCATCCCCCCAGCCGCGCCCCCGTTTCACCGTCGAACAGGTGGCAATGGTCCTTGTTGATGACGATCCCGACCGTATCGTCGATTTCGGCCCGAAAATTCTTGTCTGCCTTGACCGAAACCAGGGCGCCGCCGATGCGAACCGACACCATGGTGCTGTCACCGAGAAGTTCGAGCGTGTAGATCGGCGCATTGATCTGCCCGGTTTCGCCGTCGCCCGCGACGCTGGCGTCCTCGGCGCGGAAACCGAGGGTCATCTTGCCATCGGGCGCGTCGAGGCCGGCAACTTCGACGTGCTGGGCCCGAAACACGCCGCCCGTCACCTCGCCATCAATGAGGTTCATCGCGGGGTTGCCGATGAAGCTGGCCACGAAGGTATTGGCCGGGGCGTCGTAGATTTCCGTGGGGCTGCCGACTTGCTGGACGACGCCCGATTTCATCACGACCACGCGATCGGCGAGCGTCATGGCTTCGATCTGGTCGTGCGTCACGTAGACGGTGGTGACGGCCAGTTCGTGGCTGAGATTCTTGATCTGGGCGCGGGTCGAAACCCGAAGCTTGGCATCGAGGTTCGACAGCGGTTCGTCCATGAGAAACACGTTGGGCTGCCGCACGATGGCGCGGGCCAGCGCGACGCGCTGTCGCTGACCGCCGGACAACTCCGACGGCTTTCGGTGCAGGAAATCGTCCAACTCCACCATCGCCGAGGCGCGGCGCACCTTCTCGTCATGGGTTGACGGGTCGATGCCTCGCATCCTCAGCGGGAAGCGGATATTTTCGTAGACGTTCAGGTTCGGATAAAGCGCGTAGGACTGGAACACCATCGCAACGTCGCGATCCTTTGGATCAAGGTTGTTGACGACTTTGCCGTCGATCTTGATCTCACCGCCGGTCGGATCCTCGAGGCCCGCGATCATTCGCATCGTCGTTGTCTTGCCGCAGCCTGACGGCCCCAAGAGGACAAGGAACTCGCGGTCCGCAATCGTCAGGTCGAAGTTGTCGACGCCGATGAACGATCCCCACCGCTTCGTCACGGCACTGAGTTGAATTTCAGCCATATGGCCACCTCCCCGGTGGTTGACCCCGTGATCGGGCTGCGTTTTGCATACGCTTGCAAGAACGGTAGCCTCAGGGCACCGGATCGGACAAGGATTTTTTGCATGCGTATGCAAGACGAGGTTAATGCTGGCGCGCAATCGGCTGATTTTCAGGTGGAAAAAGAAGTCGTGCGCAATCTCCACGCAGCGTTGGAGGGAGCCGAACCGGGGGCCGTGGCCGGAATTCTCGCGGGAATCACCCCTGCCAATTATCTCTGGCGCGGCTTCTCGCCCTTCGACACATTGGAGGGGGCTGACACCGTCGCCGGGACGTTCTGGGCGCCCCTCATGACGTCCTTGACTTCCCTCACCCGGCGGCAGGACGTGTTTTTCAGCGGGGCGACGGAGGATGGTGAGATCGGGTCCGTCTGGGTCGTGTCCATGGGCCACCTCATGGGCCTCTTCGATGCGCCGTGGCTCGGCATTCGGCCCACCGGCAAGCTCACGATGCTGCGTTATTGCGAGTTCCACCGGGTGTCTGACGGGCAGATCACCGAAACGGCGATGTACGTCGACATCCCCCACCTGATGCAGCAGGCGGGCCAGAACCCGTTTCCGCCGCAAACCGGGGCCTCGCTGGTCCAACCGGGCCCCGCCACCCATGACGGGCTGTTGTTCGACCCTCAGCCGGCCGACGAGGCGCCCAAGACACTGGCCGCGATCAACGCGATGATCTCTGACCTCGGGCAGTGGCAGCTGGGCCTGCCGTTGGAAGAGGAACTCGCCCGGACATGGCATCCCGGAATGCTCTGGTGGGGCCCGGCCGGGATCGGTGCCACCTACACGATCCCGCGCTATGCCAGGCAACATTCCGGCCCCTTCCGGGCCGCATTCTCGGACCGGACCAGAACACGGCACATCGCGCGGCTGGCGGAGGGGCACTACGGAGGGTTCTTTGGCTATCCGAATTTCACCGCGCGCCACGACGGCGGATTCATGGGGATGCCCGGCACAGGCCAGACCGGCGAATTCCGGGTCATCGACATTTACCGGCGAGAGGGCGACAAGCTGGCGGAAAACTGGATTTTCATCGATCTGTTGCACTTCTGGAAGTCGCAAGGTGTCGATATCCTTGCGCGCGCGACGGAGATCGGAGCATGAGGATCGACGCGCACCACCACCTTTGGGATTTGAACGCGGTCCATTACCCTTGGTTGATGGCCACGGGCGTGGAAAGGTTTTTCGGCGATCCGACACCCATTCAGCGGAACTACTTGCTGGATGAATTTCGCAAGGATGCCAGCGGGTTCGAGGCCTCGGTTCACATTCAGGTTGGAGCGGAGGACCCTTGGGCGGAGGCGCGATGGGTCCAATCCGTTGCCGATGCCAACCGCGACTGGCCCATGAAACAGGTCGTGTTCTGTGACCTCACGTCAGCCGATCTGATCGAACAGCTTGACCGGTACCAGACCCTTCCGACCGTTGCAGGTGTCCGCCAGATCGTTGGCCGCGCTCCGGGCGAAGACGCGGTCACCGGGACCAACGCGCTGTTGGAAGATCCCCGATTTGCAGCCGGGCTGCGCGAGGCCGGTGCCCGCGGCCTGTCCTTTGACCTGCAACTCATCCCCGACCTCTATGAGGGCATGGCACGCGTGCTCGACGTGGCGCAGGATGTACCGATCGCCCTTTGCCACGCGGGATCACCCCATGACCGGACGGTCAAAGGGCTCGATGACTGGGCCTCAAGTCTGCGTCTTCTGTCTGACCGGCCACAGGTCCGGTGCAAGCTGTCCGGCCTGGGTATGTTTGATCATGGCTGGACCCCGGACAGCCTGCGCCCGATCATCGAGACCGTACTCGACCAGTTCGGACCTGATCGGGTGATGTTTGGATCGAACTTCCCGGTGGATGCGCTGACATCCGATTACGCGACGCTTGTCGCGACCCATCGCGCCACCGTTCCCGAGCCTCAGCACAAGGCGGTCTTTGGCGACACGGCGGCGAAGTTCTACGGATTCGACTAAGGCCACTCCACCGACGCAAGCTGCGGACAGACGGTCCCGGAGCCGGTGTCAGGTGACCGACCGCGCAGCAAGGCTTCTGGAAATGCGCCCGAGAAGCGCATCCTTGGTAAAGGGTTTGGCCAAAACCGACGCATCGCCGAAGCCAACAGAAGCGGCGGATTCGATCTCGCTTGGCCGACCGGACATGAAGATCACCGGCAGCGCGTTGTTCCTGTCAAGCATCTCCCGCGCGAACTCGGGACCGCGAGTCCCGCCGGGCAGCATGATGTCCGACAACAGCAGATCGATCCGCGAGGCGCCGGCCACGACGTCCCGAGCGGTTTCGGCGCTGTCGGCTTGCAGCACCTCGTAGCCGCTGGTTTCCAGCAGGCGGGTGAGAAAACTTCGCACGCCGTCGTCGTTCTCGAGCACCAGTATCGTCTGCCCCCGGGCCTCTGCATGCGTCTCGGTATCGTCGGATTGAGCGACCGCGACCGCGCCCTGTGTGGACCTTGGAAGGTAAAGTGAGATCGCAGTCCCCTCCCCCGGCGTACTTTCGATATGAAGGGTTCCGCCGGATTGCTTGGCAAAACCGTACACCATGGACAGCCCCAGCCCCGTGCCGGCATCCGGCTCCTTCGTCGTGAAAAACGGATCAATGGCGCGACTGCGGGTTTGAGCATCCATGCCGATCCCGGTGTCGGCCACGCTCAGCACCACGTAGTCCCCGGCCTCCAACTCCATCTCATTGCCCGTATCGATCGGGAGGTTGCGGCAGGAAATCGTCAAGACCCCACCATCCACCATGGCGTCCCGCGAATTTAGAGCGAGGTTCAGAAGCGCCGCCTCCACTTGGGCGGCATCTGCAAAGACGGGCCAGAGATCGTCGGGGATGTCGATCTCAATGAGGTTTTCCTCGCCCAGTGTCCGGCGGAGAAGGGTTGTCATGCGGCGGATGTGCTCGCCCAGTTCGAACGTCCGTCGCGATAGCGGTTGCTTGCGGGAAAAGGCGAGAAGCCCCCGCGTCAACTCGGCCCCGCGGTCGATCGCGCTCTTGATCGGTTCAGACAGGGAGCCATCCAGATCAATGGTGGACTCCAACAGATCGACATTGCCGCGAATGACCGTCAGCAGGTTGTTGATGTCATGGGCGACGCCCCCCGTCAGTTGCCCGACGGCCTCCATCTTCTGCGCCTGAAGCAGCGCCTCTTCGGCGGCGAGCCGGTCGGTCATGTCGATGGAACACAGCAGGATCCGGGCATAGGTGTCTTCGTGGCCGGGCAGGACCGACCAGGTGGCGGCGACCGTCCGCTCCTCACCGTCGGTTCGGCGAATCCGGGTCTGGTAGCTGCGTCCGGGGTCGCCGGCGTTCAAGGCCGTGGCCGTCATGCGGACAACGTCTTGCGCTGCGGGCGCGAGCTCGCGCACAACGTGTTTCAGCATCTCTGTCTTTTCGGCGTAGCCATGCTGCAGAAGCGAGGCACGATTGGCGTCGACCACCACGATTGCGTCGGCGCATTCCCTCAGAAAGTCGGGGTTGTCGTCAATGAACCGGCCAAAGTCCTGCGGGTCGGGCAGATTCACCTGATCAATCAGCCGTTTCATGCCGGACAGGTCCTCTTCCCGGATCGGGATCGGAGCGTTCTCGAAAAGAGTCCGAAAGCGCTGATCGCTGCTGTGCCGGGCGTCCTCGGCCGTTTGACGGTCCCTGATTTCCTTCAGCAGGCGGTCCTCCCGTTCTTCGGCCTCACGCAGTTGCCGTTGACGGTCTGTATAACTGCGCCGCATGACGATGGCGTTGATGGCGATGAACAGTGCCGCCGAGACCAAGGTGAGGAACTGAGCAAAGCCCAGCAGAAGCTGGTCCGATCCGACCGAGGTCAGGCCAAGGCCGGCGATGAGCAGAAAGCCAACCGAATAGATCATCATCCGGGGCAGGAGAATCTGGCTGATCTGATGGTTGAACATCGTCGCATAAAGTGCGGCAGAAAATAGGTAGGCCATTGGAACAAATAGGTATTCCGGCGGGCCCATCCATGCGGAAAGGACTGCATAGACGCTGACTCCGGTGGCGCTCCAAACGGCGACCCAGCCGTGGTGCCGGACCAGTTGGCGAAGGCGGTCCTCTGACAGGACCTGTTCCCGAAGAACACCGTGAGACAGGCGGACCTCGCTCAGTTCCGCGCCAAGGCAGACGAGATACAGAATGATCGGCATCGCGTTTTCGAGATACGCCGACGTGATCACCGTCGCGCCGACAAACATCACCTGCCGCAGCCAGAACAGGCGGATACCGAAGCGGGCAAATGTCAACATGGCGTCGTTGTCGGGCTGCACCTCGGGCTCCTCCGCGCTGCGGTTCTTCCAGCTGCCTTAGCGTCGTCCAAAGTTTGACTTGCGCCCGGACCTCGAGAGTGGCGGCTCAAATTTCCACCGGTCCAGTATCGCCCTCGCGCCAAACCGCGAGCCGCCCCGAGATTCTTGGGGCCGTGTCACCAAAGTGGACTCGCTCGCCCCCCAAATGCAACCTATTGGTTAATGGATGTCGCGGCGCACTCCGATTAGCGTAGGCGGATGGCTGCGCATTAGCCAACAATTTCAGGATCTTGGCGCGCCGGATCCTAGGCGAGCCCGGACTTGACGACCGCAGCACAGGCCAACAAAGCGAGCGGCCAGGTTGTGAACGGCTTCCGCGGACGCTCGGCGAGGCGTTCGGACAACAGGACATGGGTCACGACGAACATCCCCATGATCCCCTGCCCCGACAGCATCACCGCGGCCATGGCAGGCCAGCAAACCGCCGCGCAATCGACGGCCAGGCCGGCGCCCCAGTTGGCAGCGGACTGGGCCTGCGCTGGACCGCCGCCAAAAAAGGCGGGGACCCGATGGCACCGCCGCAAAGCGGATTGGCGCAGAGGCAAAAGGCTCCACAAAATCGCAAGGCCAAAGACCCCGACAGGACCCAAGGGCCAGGGCGATGCGCCGTCGATGGCCGCCGAGATCACGAAGAGCACGAGGTAGGGCACTCCCAACGCCAGCCAGACCACCACATAAGAGATCAGCGCCGCTGCCAGAACGACCCCTTGGTGGCGCGGCCGCGTCTTGGCCACGGCAACGCTGAAATGAGGCGCCGCAACGGGCAACATCATCGCGAAAACCATCAATGCCCAACGCACCGCGATCATCGGATCAAGACACGTCACCTCTGCGACCCACGCGGATTGCAATTGCCATCCGAACGCGTTCGGGCCACCGATGCAAAGGGGAAGACCCCCCGAGCTCCGCGCCAACAGGCCCAGCGCCAGCCAGGCCAGCGCCGCCAATCCCAAGGGCACGGACAGGCCCGGGTTTGCCAGGATATCCGTTCGAAAGATCGGGGGGCCCGATCGCGCGGGCACCCCTCGCGACAGGGTCATTCGAAATAGACGCCGATGCGTCCAATCTCCACGGACGAGGCCGCTTCGGCAGGGACGTCGCCCCCGTCGACAAGGGGCAGGGCCATCTCGGTAACAGGGCCTTGTGCGACGCGATGAAAACTCACGTTCAATTCGGATGCGCTGCCGTCCGTAAGGTTAAGCCGCTCGGCCGAGGCAGTGATATCAAAGACTTGCGTTATGCCAACGCCACCGTGGTCCGACTCCGGATCGCTCGCATTCGCGACACCAAAGGTCGACAGCACGCCCACCTGGATCGGCTCTATCCCGTCCCCTTCGAGGTCGATCAACACATCGTAGTCCGCCGGCACACCGGTCCCCCTGACCCCTTCCAGCCGCAGATAGACCTTGACGCTCGGGGCGAGCAGCCCCTCGCTCATCCGGTCAAGCCCGGCCGTGTCGATGCGGACCTTGGCCGGGGTCCGGTCGCCCCGCAGAGGCAAGGGGGCCTCGGACGCACCGGCAAGTTCAGGGGGGCTCTCCAGGTCAGCCATTTCGGTTACGCCTCCTGTCGGACCGCCGGCCACGACAACCGCCGGCGGGGGCACGCTGTCATATTGATACCCATGGAGCACGGTTGTCGTGTTCTCCATCTCGGCGCTGGTGAAACTGAAGGGCGTGCCGTCTTCATCATGCAACTCGAACGGCACATTGGCCAGCCAGTCGGGGTCGGCGGGGTTCAGATGGGCCGGGTCGGCGTCGCGCCAGACCTCCCAGAGCCGGTCGATATTGCAGTGGTGCAGCCAGAAGATCGGGTCGAAAGCGGCCGTGTTGGGATTTCCCATCCAACCGCCAATCCGGCCATGGAGGACGTTGTGGGGGATGTTTTCCAGCGCACCGCTGGCCATGCCGAAATGCGAAAACCCGGTGCTCGGCCCACCGAAGCCCGCCGAAACCCCCGACACGGGCGTAAAGACACTCTGGGTCAACGCGTCGAGCGAGACATCGACGCTGCGAAGCCCGAACTCGCCGTTTGCGTCCGCGCCGCGCGGCGCAAAGAGCGCATTGGGTGATCCGTCGGACAGGTTCGGACTGCGGAAGGCGGGGGGCAGGCGACGGGCCTCCGGGTTCGTGACAAGGCTTTCGGAATAATTCCAATACGGCAGAGCCCAGTCGGTTGGCCCCCCCAATTCCTCGACCGCCTTGGCAACCGTCGCCTCGAATGCGGCGAGATATCCGCGATGCCACGGCAGGAAGAACCACGTCTGGTGCTGGCATTGATCCCAGAAGGCGGACGCGCCGACCGGTGCAGGCGGGAACTGCGGCGGTTGAGGTCGGCCGTGGACAGCGCCGATCCACCACCAGCTTGTGGGGTCATCAAGGCCTCGGCTTTGCATCAGGGCCACGGCCTGCCGGTACCAATCCAGCGTCATGTCTCCTGATGGAAGTGCATAAACATCCTGTCGCACTCGAACGGTCATAATGCGTCCTCTCAATTGAATTGTGTTAACGGTCGAAATCGGATTGCAGCAGTGTTTTCAGCGTACAATCCACCGTTCATTGATGGCAAGGACCCTACGTCAACTTCCATTGAAAACCTTCATTAAACTATTTTTATCAGCGCCTTAACTGAATTCAGGTTTTGTAGCCGAAGCCCCGCGCAACCCGGCCCAATCGATGACAACCGACTCAATCAGGACGTGCAAAAATCCTTAACGGCCTGAAATCCCTCTGTTACGCTGCGTCAAGGGATGGGCCAGAGTATGGGGGATCGAATGCTCGATTTACTGAAAGCGGCCGCGCGTTTCGGAGAACGCCGGAACAGCCGCGCGATGCCGGAGGACATTCTGGCATTCGAGCTGGAATACGCGGAGCCACCGAATGTGGAGGCGGAACGGGCACGGCTGGAAAGCCTGCTTGGCGCGGGCAACTTTGATCTCTTCACGCTCTCCGACGAAGACGCGCCCGAAGTCCTCATCCTCCAGTTTCCGAATTTGCCGCGGGAGCAATCGCCGGAACTCCTGCTCAAGGAGGCGGGGGACTTGCGCGAGGCTCTGGATATCGACGCGGTGATCCCGGCGATCGAGGCCCCCTATTCCGAACTCCTCACCGCGCCAAGGGCGACGGAAGGTATCGGTGAAGCGGTCTGGCGGCGTTGCCAATCGCAGGCCGACGGGTCGGATGACAGCGAATGGGCGCGCAAGATGATGAAGGTGCCACAGGCGGAGGCCCGGTTCGGCGTGACCGGCGCGGGCGTCCTGATCGGCCAGCCTGATACCGGCGTGGCGACCCATGGCGAGTTGCATAGCGGGCTGGACGTCGCTCGGGGCTACGATTTCCTTGCCGACCGGGCCGATCCAACGGACCCGCTCAGCCCGGACATGGCCTCTCCCGGTCACGGAACGGGAACGTCGAGCGTGGCCATCAGCCGTCCGTCCGGACACGTCACCGGCACGGCGCGCGGCGCAACACTGATCCCGATCCGGGTGATGAACCGTGTGGTGATCGGATTGTCAGGTCGGGCCATTGCGTCCGGGATCGACCATGCCCGCCGGCAGGGCTGCGCGATCGTCACGATGAGCCTTGGCGGCTTGTGGTCGCGCTCGATCAACCGCTCCGTCAGGCGCGCGGTGGAGAGCGGAATGATCGTGCTGGCGGCCGCGGGCAATTGCGTGGGCAACGTGACCTTTCCGGCCAACACCGCAAACGTCATCGCTATCGCCGGGGTCGATAAGGACAAGAGGAAGTGGAAAGGATCCTGTTCGGGTCCGACGGTCGATGTCTCCGCGCCGGGCGAAAACGTGTATGTCGCCCGACGTGTCGCGGTCCCGCCGGGGCACCAGCCTTCGCCCGGCGAATTGGCGGATGTGAATGCGCGGGGGCAAGGCACGTCCTTCGCGGTGGCGTTGACGGCCGGGGTCGCGGCGCTCTGGATCGAACGCTTCGGGGGGAACGCGATCCGGCAGGCCGCGGCAGACCGGCAGATTACCGTCAATGACCTGTTTCGATTGGCCCTGAGACACACCGCCGAGACCCCGCCGGGCTGGGACGCCACCAACATGGGAGCCGGGATCGTGGATGCCGAAAGGCTCCTCGCCACGGATTTGGCCGCCCTGCCCGGCGCACCCGCCCCGACGGAATCCTCAAGTCCGGCCCTCGCGGCCTTCGGACAGGATTTCGCCGGGACCGCTTTTGAAGCCGAGGCCAACTTCATCGCGCTGGACTGGCAAATCAGAGCCGGAGAGGGGTTTTCCGGGCGCCTCGAAACCGCCCTGCCCCCGGCGCCTTCGCCTCAGTTCGCATCCCGGATCAGCCTGGCCCAGCCGGGTGTCTTTCCGGCCCCGGCGGCAATCGGTGCGCCGGCCACGCCGCCACTGCCGCTCGACCAGACATTCCGCCGCCTGGCGCTGCGCGGCAACCGCACGTTGGAGAGCGCCGCCGAGTTGAGCGCGGAGACCGCGGTGGAAACCCTGCGGACCGAAGGCACCCAATCCGTGATGGATCAGGTCCAGTCGGCCCTGTCCAAACGGCAGGAGGCCGCGGGAAACCTCGTGAACCAGGAGACCCAAAACGAAGCGATGCGGCGGTTCGATGCGCTGCTGTCGGCGTTGGCGGACGATGCGGCCCTGCCCGACGCGGTCCCCGAAGAGCAACGGGCGACTATCGAAGCGCTGGTCAGGCTCACCGGGCGGCCCGCGGTGAGGGTCAAGGCCGACGGGAGCGAAATCCGGGACCCCCGACTGGAAAACTGGGCCTCCATCCTTGTCGCCACGCGCCGCCGGTGGCAGCGGCTGACGGCTGCCGTGGGCCGGGTGGATGTGCAGATGCCCAATGGGACCTGGGCTCATGCGGGGACCGGATTCGTCATGGCCGACGGACGGGTCATGACCAACCGCCACGTCATCGATACCTTTGTCGACGGGCTGCCCGCCGCCCCCGGCGATCAGGCGTTCCTGAAACGGCGAAACGCCTCGATCATCTTTGACCCCGAAGCCGAGGATGAGACCACCCGCTACGAATTGACCGACATCATCACGGCGGGCAAATCACCCATCGGACGGCTGGTGGATCTGGGCAAGCTCGACATGGCGGTGGTCGCGATGAACACCGACAACGGTCACGAGCCCCCGCCCCTGCCGCTCGATACCACGCTCGTGTCGATGACCGACCCGTCCCTGACGGACATCCTTTTGTCGGGATACCCGGCGCGGCCCAGCGGCAGCAGCGGTCCGGCCTCAAGCAGTGATGACTTCCTGCCGTTCTGGGACCGTATCGACGAGCTTTATGGCGAGGAATACGGCAAGCAATACCTCAGCCCCGGCAAGGTCATGTCGCGCCCCGGTACCGTGAGCGGGGATACCAGGGCATGGACCTTCACTCACGATGCCACGACGCTGGCGGGCAATTCCGGCTCCGCCGTGATCTCCCTGCATGGCGCGATGGAGTTCTGCGGTCTGCATTTCGGCGGTGGCACGCTGTCCCAGAACTACGCCCATGACATTGACGCGGTCCTGTCCGTCGGTGATGGCGTCTTTGATACCGGCGTTCTGGACTGACGGGGCGCGATGACGGGCGGGACCACGAAAAACGGGGACGGCGTCGACGGGGTCCGACCCGAGGACATGATCGCATTGACCGAGGGGCTGGCGTTTTTCCGTGGCATGGTGCGGTCGTACTTCGACAGGTGGGTGGTGCAGGGCGGGACGCGATCGGCGTGCCCGGGGTTTCTTTACGCGGTGGCCTCCGGCCTCGATCGCTCCGGCTATGGCGCGCTCGATCCGGCCAGGGATACGGATGCCCTCGCGCTCGCCCTTGGATCCCTGCCCGACGGCGCGCATGTCCTGTCTTTCATGGCCGGCGCGGTTGCAGCGGGCTTGTTCGATCCGGCCGGGGCCCCGGCCAAGGGGACGGCCGAAACCCGGCGCAAGCTGATGGAACGCGTGGTCGGTTGCGTCGGTGGAAACGCGGTCGCGCAGCTTCTGCCCCGGGCCACGCCACAGAACGCGACCCTCGCAACCCCTCAGGCCCATGGCGACATTCCGACCTGGGTGGATCCCGGCCACGTCCTGCCCGCGATCATCCAGGCGCGGCGGCGCCTTTGTCGGATTGTCGCCGAAAACAACCGCGAGGACATCGTGCCTCTGGGCACCGGATTTCTGATCGGGCCCTCGGCGGTGATCACCAACCAGCACGTCATGGATGACCTTGCGAGTGGTCCTTTCGACCCCACGACGCTCACCTGCTGGTTCGACTATTCGGAGACGACGGGCACGAAGTCCGCTACCGGCGCATGGCATCCGGTGGCCGGGGACCAGATCATCGCATCCAGCCCCATGGGCAAGGCGCAGCCCGAAAACGCCCCAAACCGCTGGTGGGAAGACAACGCAATTCGCAACGCCTTCCTGCAGGAGATGGCAGGCAACCTCGACTATGCCGTTCTGCGCCTCGACAGTGCGCCGGGACTGCAACGTGGCTGGTACGACCTCGAAAAGCTTCCGAAGGCCTTCCCGAGTTTCGCCATCGCGCTGCACCATCCATCGGGCCTCGACCAGACCATCACGATGGGCGACATGAAGTTTTCGTTCCGCAAGGACGTGCGCCTGTTTCACGAAGCGCCCACCGCACAAGGTTCGTCCGGCGGGCTCCTGATCAACGAGATCGCGGAACCGATCGGCCTGCACCACGTCGGCATCGCGTATCGGGACGTCGACACCGGGCCGAAGCTCTTCATGAATGTGGCGATTTCGCTGAAGCACATAGCCGATGATCTGGCGGCGAAGGGCAGTTTCGACCGGATCAGGCGCTCGGCCAGTCTGGCCCCGCCCCTGGGATGCGTGGACGGGGTCAAGCCGCTTTTCGGACGCAGGGACCTGCTGGGGAAGCTGCAGCAGATGTGGGAGGATCCGAAAAAGCGCATCCTCATGGTGCACTACGAACCCGGCGGCACGCCGGTTAGGAAACCGGGCAAGAGCTTTACCACCGAAATCATCGAGGGCCTTTTCCGGACGCCAGAGCACAAACACATCGTTTTTCGTGCCGGCGAGACCGAGGCCGATGCGCTCAGCTTCGTCAGTGAAACGATGGACAGTTTCGCGTCCGATCTTGTCTCGGGCCTACCCAAGACGCCGCAGACCACCACCGCGGCCTATGTGCAGGAACTGGTCAACATCCTGGTCAGCAAGATGCGGGAAAGACTTCCCAACCAGTCGGTCTGGCTGATGATCGACGACCTCGAACATCATCGCCTATCGGACGCCTCGGGCCGCGAATACCTCGCCACGCTTTATGACCGGATTGAACAGATCCCCGGTTTGCGGGTGGTCTTGATCGGTCTGCCAAGGGAAAACGCGATCGGCGGTGTGAACAGCGCCAATGTGGTGACGAGCACGATCTCGGACACCGACGATCTGAGCAATTTCGACCAGCTCTTTGATACATGGTTTCGCCAGCGCACGGCGCTTGGTGCGGCCGTGGACGACACGGCCATCGAGCTGTTGTCCCGCACCATGGGCTCCTATGCTCAACAAGAGGCCCCCTTGCAGGCCATGTCGCGCTTCGTGGTCGACCATATGCCGTCCGACCTGTTCGACACCACGGACGAGGCGGAGCAATGAACGACCGGTTCCTCGCGCAGCAGGCCCTGAAAGCGGGCAGTGTGACGGGTCTCTTCACGCTCGAGAGCCTGTGCAGCGCATTGAAACTCCCGCAAGGGGACGTCGCCCGCCGGGACGTCGTGTGGCGCACCCTGAGCCCGGTTGCGGACGAGAAGATCGATCAGGACGGAACCTATTGCTGGCAGCTTGACCCCGCTGCGCGGCGGGCGGCGCTCAACCAGTTCTTTTCCCCCCGCGCCCTGCGGGACTTCATGGAATACGACGCGCCCCAAGACCCCGGTGATCCGCTGACCCGGGCGCTGCGCGAGGTTCTGACCATGGACCGGATCAGCTTTGATGACCCGGGGACAAAGGCCGACATCGACGCATTGCAACAGGCGCTGTCGCGCGCGGCCGCACTTCTTGATGCCGCCGAGTTTGCGAAAGACGTTCCCGCGCTCGCCACTGCGACACGTCAGGTTCGCAAGACTGACCGCATGGCCTACCGAACCATGACAATTCGGGAGCTTTCGCGTTTCGCCTCGGCCCAGATCAAGGAACTGCAGGCCCGCACCGACCTGCGCGTGGTGATGCCGGGACGGCATTTTGGCTTTACGCCACAGCGCGACAGGATCAGCCACCACGCCAAGGGCCGGAGCGAGAACGCAAAGCCGCTCCTGCTCACCGGGATCGGCGGCGCGGGGAAATCGGCCCTTCTGTCGAGCCTCATGCTCGCGTGGCAACGCAGCAAACCGGATCTGATCCAGGTCCTGCTGGATTTCGATCGGCGGCAGTTGGCACTCGGTGAACCCGTCGAAATCCTGCAGGAGCTTTTTCGCCAGATCACGGCGCATCTGCAATTGCAGTCGCCCGACGGAAACGACGCGCTGCTGGACGGTCTGTCGTCCCTGCGCCGGGACATCGCGCTCTACAAGGTGGACGAGTCGGGCAACAGGCACAGCAATTTCGATCAACTCAGCCGGGTTCTGCATGAACTCGACAAGTTGGACGAGGACTGGGCCAGGCCTCTGGCCGACATGTCGATGGTGGTCATCCTTGATACTTTCGAAGCGATCGACAGGTTGGCGGTCGTGGAGCGCCAGTTCCCCGACGACGCCCCGGAGCGCGCGATGGGCAATGAGGTCGTTTCGCAAATCATGGATCTGCTCAGCGTCCTGCAGTTCAACCACCTGCCCGGCATGAGGGTCATCGTCAGCGGTCGCGAGGAGCCGCTGACCGAGGCCGAGCTGGACCGGTGGTTCGGGGACCGGGTCCATCTCAAAGGCCTTTACCCGCCTTCGGGGGCAAAGCTCCTGAGAGCCGAACTGCAACGGTTGAACCCGGCCAATACCACGCTTTTTCACGACGAGGCCAAGGCGCGGACCGTCTGCAGGCTCTTGGCCGGTCATCCTCTCGCCATTATCGCCTTTGCCAAATATGCCGACGGCAATCCTCGCGACGTGGACGGCCTGATTGCGGAACTCGAGGCCGAGGGCGGATTTGCAGCCGAATTTGCGCAAATATTCCTCTATACGCGCATTCTAAACCGGATCACCGACCCCAGGGTCAGACCACTGGCCCACCCCGGCCTCATGCTCCGGATCATAGATCCGGAGATTATCCTCAACGTTCTGGCGGGTCCGTGCCTCGACCGGGGTGCCACGTCGGAGGACCCGCTGACGCTTTCCGAGGCCGAAGAGCTTCTGATGCGCCTGCGCAACCAGTATTGGCTGGTCGATCCCGTCCCGGGTGAGCTGGACAAGGTGCGCCATATCCCGGACCTGCGTCGTCTGATGCTGCCGGGTCTTCTGGCCGGTCCCGTCGCGACAGACACGGGCGATGCCCGCGCGAGAAAGCAGGATCTGCGGGATCGGGCGCTTGAGGTCTGCGCAACGGCGGCAGCATTCTTCAAGACACGCAACACCGGCGACGACCCGCTCGACGCGCTTTATTACGGCGCGTTCATCTCCGATCCGCCGGATGAGTTCCCGGTGGATTTGGCGGACCGCCTTGACCGCCACCTCGGCAGTGACCTGGTTACGCTGCCCGTGACATGGCGCGCGGTGATCCGTCACCTGCGCGGACTTGATCTGTCCCCGGCCGAACGGGCGGCCCTGCCGGACCGGTATCGTGCCGCAGACAGTCGCCGGGTGATGGATACGGTCCAGCAGACCGGGACCCAGATTTTCACGAAAGGCATGGCGGAGGAACTCTCCGATCTCATCAACACCCCAGTTCCGGAAGCTGGAGACGCGCCAGCGCTGGCCGAGCCTGCCAGGGACCAGAGGCCGGCAACGGCATCCCTTCTGGAGCAATCCTACGAACTGCGCCGGTCGTGGGACAAGGCCGCCGTCTCCGCACCGGACGTCGCGCAGGAATTCCTGCGGAACTGCCTAATCGAGGCGGGCTCTCCCGACTTTTCCAAGGACCTGATCGGCCTCGAGGACGACGTCCGGCGGGACCCCTTCGGAAACGCGCTCTACATTGCCGTCCTCTTGCGTTGCACGGATCACATGCCTTGGACGCCAGGGGTCGCTCCGGCGGAGATCCATTCCGCCGGATATTCCGATGGCTTTTCCGGTTTGCTCAGCGCTGCGATTGCCGCCGAATACATGGATTTCGAGACCGTCGGTGCGGCGTTGGGCACGTACCTTGCGACCGTCGACCGCAAGAACCCTGTCGCCACCAATCGCCGCAGCCCGGTGATACCCCGGGCGCTTGGCTCCCGGGACGATCAAGCGGACAAGACCGGCGGTCAACTGGCCGCCAACGGTCTGAGCCTTGCCGCGGGTCAGCCCGCCGACATCGACCGGCTGGCGCGCCGGGATAGCGACACCGGAATGCTCATCGACGCGCCCTACAGGGCCGCCCTCGCGCCGTTGTGGCACGAGTATCGGCAACGGACACTGACCCTTTCGGTCCTGGAGAGGTTTTATCGTCTCGACGAAACCTGGCCGATCGAAGTCGCCGATATCACTGACATGAGCTCGTTTCAGCTGAGGCACTACGTCACCATGCTGCGGGGTCTGAACCCCGAACTCTATCCGCCTGCCATTTCTCTCCTGGCGGAACTCGACAGTCACGTGGCGCAAGAGGTCATTTCGGGACCGATCGAAAGCGCCGCTCTTTGGCCTCTGGACCTGCGGTTCGACGAAAAAAGTCCCTACCGCGCAACCGACGCCAGCGTTGTCGTGGAAACGGCGGATCGGTGCGGGGTCTTGCGAGCGCTTCTTGAACGGCTTTCCGACCACAAGCCCTTCGCGGGACGGCTCGTGTCGATGTACGATCTTGTCACCGACCTCCATTTTCCCGAACTCAAGGACCTCCTCATCGATACCCCGGCCTAATTTTCTTTAGGCGACCGGTGTCGAGCCAAAGGCATGGGTCAACGTCTTGGCGCCTCCCGAAACCGCAGAAAAGCACTTGACGGCCCTGCGCCTGAGCGCGACCACTATCGCGATGGTTCCCCGCCGGGCTCTGGCCCCAACGGGATGAAAAGGGAACACGGTGCGGGATCTTCCCAAGTCCGTGACTGCCCCCGCAACTGTAAGCGGTGAGCGACCCCGGCTATGCCACTGGGCCTTCTTTTCAAGGCGGCCCGGGAAGGTTCGGGAGAGCTGCGACCCGCAAGTCAGGAGACCTGCCATCTCCGGTCAGCGCATATCGCGCGCCGCAGACACCGAAACCCTGGCGGGGCGCCGAGGGAGGGAGAGACGAAATGGACCAGACAGGACCAGTTCCGACGCCTTGCTCCCGGCGCCATGCCCCTTTGCGCGGAGGGCGCGATGCTTCTGGAAAAGACAATCTCACAACTCGACATAGGATACATGACCACTGAGCGAGCGAAGGAACTGGGCCAATTGGGGTATATCCAGTGGCTGGGCTGGCTGCCGCCGGAGGCCGCGTACCGGCGCGAGGCCAAACGGGCCTACGGCGCGGCTGTTCCCTTTGCGCAGGCCTCCCCGGCAGTGGCCGTATTCTGCGACCTGCTCAAGGCGTCGATAGAGGCGCCATTGCGCCCTTTGTCCCTGACCTTGCCCAAACCCGCCCGGCGCGGCGGCGCCCGAGCCCGCCGCGCCGTCTTCTGACCGGATCGTCCCGGGCCCGGCACGTATCGCTCGGCCAGCGAACCTGACCCACAGACCATGGTCGACCCCGGTCTCGAGGCCGAGGTGACGGCGAGGTTTCTTGCCCAACACGTTTCAAAAATTGAAAAAGGGGAGACAAACCAGCCTCATATCGTGCGACAGTGATCCGGCAGCAAGGGGGGGGCGCGTGGAGATCATACTGACGACGGAAATGATCGTGGTGCTCGCCATCCTCGGCGTGACGGTTGTGCTGTTCGTGACCGAGGTCTTTCGAATAGACTTCTCTGCCATACTGGTCATGATTTCGCTGGGCCTGCTGTCGCAAGTTCCCGGTCTGGACAACCTCGCCGACCCGGCCCGCCTGTTCGAGGGTTTCGCCTCCAACGCGGTGATATCGATCATTGCAGTGATGATCATCGGAGCGGGTCTCGACCGCACGGGTCTGATGAGTCAGGTCGCGGCCACCATCCTCAAATACGGCGGCAAGACCGAGGCGCGGATCATCCCGATCATCTCCGGCACGGTCGGCATCATCTCCAGCTTCATGCAGAACGTGGGTGCGGCCGCACTGTTCCTGCCGGTGGTCAGCCGGATTTCGACGCGAACCGGGCTTCCGCTCAGCCGGTTGCTGATGCCCATGGGGTTTTGCGCGATACTCGGCGGGACCGTGACGATGGTGGGGTCCTCTCCTCTGATCCTGCTCAACGACCTGATCCTGACCTCGAACCAATCCCTGCCCGAGGCCCAGCAGATGGAACCCTTCTCGCTCTTCTCCGTGACGCCGGTGGGACTGGGCCTGGTGGCGACGGGTATCCTCTATTTCGTGCTGCTCGGGCGTTGGGTCCTGCCCGATCACACGGACAAGGATGAAGGCAGCAGCGGACAGTCGGTCAAGGAATACCTCAAGAAGATTTACGGGCTGAAATCGGACCTGGTCGAAGTGGTGGTGCCCGAGGGATCGCTGCTGCGCGGCCATACCTTCGCCGAGATCATGTTGGCCCATAACCTTTATATCGTTGGCTCCTACCATCGCGGGCAGCGCTGGTTCACGCCCGTACTCGACACCAAGGTCGAAGACCCCTGCCGCCTCGCCATTCTGGGCCGCCGCAAGGTCATCGAAGATATCGCCTACGCCTATGGGTTCGAGGTCCTTCCGGAACTCGACATCTTTGCCGAAGCCTATGCGCCAACCGTCGCCGGTGTTGCCGAGGTGGTCATTCCGCCCGACAGCGACCTGATCGGCAAATCCGCGCGCGACGTCACCATGCGCAAGACCTATGGTCTCGGCCTGCTGGCGATTCATCGCGGCGGTGAAACGCTCAGCCTCGTGGAAACCGAGGAGCACGAGGCGACCGATATCGGCACCGAACCGTTCCGGGCCGGCGACACGCTTGTCGCCTTCACCGCGTGGGACAGCCTCGCCCGGTTGACACGAAACCGGGACTTCGTCGTCGTCACCAGCGACTTCCCGATGGAAGAAATGCGCCCGAACAAGGTGACCTGGGCGCTGGTCTTCTTCGCGATTGCCGTGGCATTGATCCTCTTCACGGATCTGCGCCTCTCCGTCGCTCTTCTGGTCGGCGCGGCGGGCATGATCGCGACAAACGTCTTGCGGATCGACGAGGCCTACGAGGCGGTCAGTTGGCCAACCGTGTTCCTGCTCGCCAGCCTGATCCCCCTTGGACAGGCGGTGCAGAATACCGGAACCGCGGCCTGGATAGCCGAACAGATTCTGACGTTGCTCGATGGTTGGCCGATTTGGGGTCTGCAGGTTGGCGTGGCAGTTCTGGCAACCGCCTTCACGCTCGTGATGTCCAACGTCGGCGCGACCGTTCTGCTGGTCCCGCTTGCCGTCTCCATCGCCGTCGCCGCCGGTGGTGATCCGGCGGTTTTCGCCCTGACCGTGGCAATCTCGACTTCCAACTCGTTCCTGATCCCAACCCATCAGGTCAACGCCCTGATCATGGGACCGGCTGGCTACAAGGTCACGGACTTCGTCAAGAGCGGCGGGATCATGACCGTGTTGTTTCTGATCGTTTCACTCACGGTCATGAACGCGGTGTTCTAGACCGCTCCCTCGCGGGCGATCGGGTTCCGGCTGCCAATTGCTGACAACTCAGCGGCGATAGAAGCGCTGAAACAGGATGGGCGTGAGGTACATCGGGATCTGGTAGCACCCGATGAAGCTTAGCAGGTCGGTCGTGATGTCGGGCGAAAGCGCGACGAGAAACAGGGCGATGTTGCGGTTTCCGGCCACGACACTGATCGCGGGACGGTCCTCTGCCGGGGCCAATTTGGCGATGCTTTTCCAAGCCAGAAGCTGCGCGGAGAAGTTCAGTGCCGCCGCAAAGGCCAGCCACATTCCGAAAACAAGTGGCGCGGAGGTCAGCAAGGGGCCAACCGCGGACATCAGGCCGATGACCACAACCCCCAGAAGTATCGCCGAGGCCCCGTCGAGGTTTTGCTCCTGAGCCGTTGTCAGTCTGGCCCAGCGCCCCCGGCGCAACAGGAACG
The DNA here is from genome assembly GCA_964391555.1 of uncultured Rhodobacterales bacterium. Taxonomy (GTDB): domain Bacteria; phylum Pseudomonadota; class Alphaproteobacteria; order Rhodobacterales; family Rhodobacteraceae; genus JAMWZF01. The sequence goes on along the minus strand of CAYMMT010000006.1, from coordinate 33,364 downwards.
CCACGCCACCGGCCAGACCGACAACGACGATCAGGCGACCGGCCGCGAAGACGACAGCGCCCGTGTCGAGATCCGGGATCAGGGACAGGACCGGCAGGATGGTCAGGGGAAGCAGCGCCGTCCCGACCATGAGAAGACGCAGCGCGGCCTCCGGCCTGACACCCATGATCAGGGCAAAGTTCGGGCTTCCGGTGACGGAGGGAGCAGACAGCATCAGAACGGCCGCGAGGGCCGCGGTGGAGCCCGACACGCCCAGTGCGTGCGATGCGCCAAGCGCAATGAGCGGCGCGAGGACCTGAAAGATCAGGACCAGCCGGACAACGGTGAAATCGCTTCTGAGACCGCGCAAGATCGCCTGCGGCCCAACCCGAAACGCGGCCAGAAACAACAAAGCGGCAATCATATGCGGGAGGGCGGAGCGCAACGCCCCCGCCAGTCCGGGCAGGGTCAGCCCTGCGACCAGACCGGCGATCAGGCACCAGCGTCCGTGGCGGGCCGCGAAACGAAGCATGCCCGCCGCTAGCCGGGCCCACCCCGCATTGTCTCGGGCAGCCAGAGCGCCAGTTCCGGGACCCAGATCAGAATGAAGCACATCAGGACCATGATCAGGAACATCGGCAGGGCCGCTCGGGTGATGTAGCCCATCTCGTGATGGGTCATGCCCTGCAGGACGAACAGGTTGAACCCGATCGGTGGCGTGATCTGCGCCATCTCGACCACCACGACCACGAAGATCCCGAACCAGATCAGGTCGATGCCCGCTTCACGTACCATGGGTTCAACCACGGCCATCGTCAGGACAACGCTGGAAATCCCGTCAAGGAACATGCCGAGAACGATGTAGAAAACGAGAAGCACCATCAGAAGCTGGAACCGCGTCAGGTCCATGGCGGCAACGCCTTCGGCCAAGGCGCGCGGCAGTCCGGTAAAGCCCATCGCGAGCTTGAGGAAAGCGGCGCCCGCGAGAATCAGAGCGATCATGGCGGAGGTGCGCGTTGCCCCCATGAGGCTTTCGGTAAAGGTGCCCCAGTTGAGCGATCCCTGGCCGGCCGCAAGGATGAGCGACCCGATGACGCCAATCGCCGCCGCCTCTGTCGCCGTGGCGTAACCGCCGTACATCGAGCCGATCACGACGAAAATCAGCAGCAAGACGGGGATCAGGTAGCGCGAGTTGGACAGCTTGTCGGCCAGGCTCATCCCGGTTTCCTGCTTGGGATTCCAGTTGCCCGACAGCTTTGAATAGATCGCGACATATCCCATGAACATCAGCGCGAGGAGCAGGCCAGGAAGCACCCCGGCAAAGAACAACTGCGTGATGCTTTCATTGACCGTGACGCCATAGACGATCAGCGCCAGCGACGGCGGGATCATGAGCCCAAGCGTCGCCGCGCCCGCCAGCGTGCCGATGACGACCCGCTCCGGGTAGTCGCGCGCGCGAAGTTCGGGGATCGACATCTTGCCGACCGTCGTCAGCGTCGCGGCGGACGACCCGGACACGGCGGCAAAGACCGTACAGCCAACGATGTTCGTGTGAACCAGTCCTCCCGGCAGCCGCGCCAGCCAAGGCGACAGACCGCGAAACATATCCTCCGACAATCGGGTTCGGAACAGGATTTCTCCCATCCAGATGAACAGCGGCAGGGCTGTCAGCGTCCAACTCGAACTCGACGCCCAGATCGTCGTGACCATCGCGTCGCCGACGGGCCGGTTGGTAAAGAGTTCCATTCCGACCCAGGCCACCCCCATGAGCGCGAGGCCCACCCAGACACCGGTTCCAAGAAGAAAGAAAAGAACGAACAGGAAGATCGTGATTGCGTAGACTTCGGTCATGCGTCGCTACTCCCCGTGTCCGACGGTTTCGGCTCTGATCCGGTGCTCGCCCCTGACGAACAGATGGACCAGATTGTCGACCAGCGCGACCGTGAGAAGCCCGCCGCCGAGAACCATGACGGACTGCGGGATCCAGAGCGGAGAGGCGTCCTGTCCCTGGCTCACATCGTTGAATTTCCAGGACCAGAAAACGAATGTGTAGGCGTAGTAGGTGAAGTAGGCGGCGATGGCCGCACCAAGGCCGAAACACCAGACCTCGAGCACCCATTTCAGTCGCCGTGGCACCGCGTTGAGCAGGATCGACACCCGGATATGGGCGCCGCGGCCCAAGGCATTGGCGAAGGCGAAAAATGACGCCGCGGCCATGGCGTAGCCCGCGTAATTCGGAGCCCCCGGAAAGACCTCGCCGGTCCAGCGGGCCAGCATCTGCAGCACGATCAGCGACAGGATCGCGATCAGGCACAGCGCGGCCAGCACGCCCGCGGCCACATAGAGAAAGTCCAGAATCTTGCGCAACGCGCCCATGATCATTGCCCCTACCCAGCCAAAGGAAAGGACGGCGCAGGCGCGCCGCCCCTGGTGTCGTGTCGCTTATTCCGCGTTGTAGGCGTCGATGATGGCCGCGCCGGCCTCACCGGCAGCTTCGAGCCATTCTGCGGTCATCGTCTCCCCAACCTCTTTCAGGCCGGCCATCAGCGCGTCGTTGGCAGGCTCGACGGTCATGCCACCGGCCGCCAGACCCGCCAGCGTGAAGCCGGTGTATTCCTTGGCGCGCCATGTCCCGGCGTATTCCGCCATGCCCGCGCAGGCCTGGATAACATTCTTGTTCGCCTCCGACACGTCAGCCCAGACATCGGAGTTGACCATCACGTAGTTGCGCGGCAGCCAGGCATCGACCGAATAGAAATAGTTCAGGCTTTCCCAAACCTTGCGGTCGTATCCGGTTGCGCCGGACGACACCATGCTGTCCGCCACACCGGTTGCGAAGGCCTGGCTGATTTCCGCGGCTTCAATGGTCACGGGCAACATGCCGGTCAGTTCCGCCAGCCGCGAGGTGGCATTGTTGTAGGAACGGAATTTCACGCCAACCATGTCTTCCATCGACGTTACTTCATCCCGGAAGTAGAGCCCCTGCGGCGGCCACGGGACGGAATAAAGAAGCGTCAGGTTCTGCTCTGCCAGAACTTCCTCCACCGCCGGTTTGGCGATTTCGTAAAGCCTGTCATGCTCGTCGAACGACGACACGAGGAAGGGGATCGAATCCCAGCCGAAGATCGCGCTTTCGTTCTGGTGGCCCGAGAGCAGACGTTCGCCAATCGGCACCTGCCCGGTCTGAATGGCACGCTTGATGTCGGCACCCGCGAAAAGCGACCCGCCCGGGTGCGTGGTGATGGTGATGTCGCCGCCGGTGCCGGTCGTCACACATTGGGCGAACTCGGCCCCCGTCACCGAGTGGAAGTTGGAGCCGGAATAGGCCATCGGCATATCCCAATTCTGGGCATTTGCGGGCGCGGCCATTGCGGCAACGGCGACGGCTCCAAAGAGCATGTGCGCTTTGTTGTTCATGATAATCTCCCTGCTATTTTGTGACGTGAAAGCGGTCATTGCGACACTCACTTCGCGAAACGTGCCGGGGAATAGGGGCTTAGGTCAAGGTTGGGGTTTCTGCCCGCCACCAGCTGCGCCACGATGCGCCCCGTTTTTGGTCCCCCGGTCAGGCCGACGTGGTCGTGGCCGAAGGCGGCGTAGGCCCCCTCGAGCGCCGGCGCCTCCCCGATAACCGGAAGCGAATCCGCCATCGAAGGGCGATGACCCATCCATTCCGTGGTTTCCTTCCAGGTGAGCGTGGGCATCGCGGCGCGAATGTTGCGTTCGAGCAGCCGGAATGGCGACGACGAGGGGCCTGCGTCCAGCCCCCCGAATTCCACGACGCCTGCCAGTCGGAGGCGACCATCCATCGGAGTGGCCACGAACTTGCCCGAGGCCACCATGACCGGGGAACGCGGCATGATCGACGGCTCCCACAGTTCAAGGTGGTAGCCCCGCTCGCTTTCCAGCGGCGGCACACCGAGACCGCATTTCGAGGCGAGCGGTTTTGACCATGCGCCGGTGGCCAGAACGGCCGCGTCGCAGGCAATCGTCTCTCCCCCTGCGCGCAGGCCGGTCAGCTTGCCATCTTCGCGCACGACATCGTCGACATGGGCCTTGATGACCCTTGCGCCGCGCCCTTCCGCGTGGACTGCCAAGGCCTTGACGTAGGCGCCGGGGTCGCTGATGCGGCCGTGATTGCCCAGTTTGACACCCAGATTGATGCCGGGTCCGAAACCGGGATCATAGCTGCGCCAAGCATCCCCTTCGAGCGTTTCCCACTCAAAACCATTGTCGGCACGCACCTGCCAGCCAAACGCATCGCCTTCGTAGTGCGCCCGGTCCCGGTAAAGAAACAGATAGTCGGATGGCACGATATAGCGCGCGGCTTTCGTCCCTTCGGCCAGCGCCTGATGGTCGGCGAGGCTGTCGCCGATGATCGGCGTCATGGCCTTGGCCCGGTGCTTGACCGCCTCGGCATGTCCGTTGCCGAGGTACCTGATCAACCACGGCATCAACGTCGGCAGATAGCTCCATTTCAGGAACAACGGCTGATCGGGACTGAACAACATGCCCGGCGCCTTGCGCAGCAACCCCGGCACGGTCACCGGCACGATCGAGCAAGAGGCCAGCACGCCACCGTTGCCAAAGCTTGTCCCCGCCGCCGGTCCGTCGCGGTCGATCAGAATGACCCTGTGCCCGTCGCGCTGCAACCAGATCGCGGTGGAAACTCCGACGATGCCTGCACCAATGACGGCGACGGTCTTGACGGCGTCAGCCATGGGATTTGACCTTTGCGTAGTAATTGAGCTTTCCGATGTCAGGGCGCAGTCCCAGCCCCGGCGTGTCGGGCAGAACAACCTGCCCCCCGGCAGACGGAAATGGGGTCTCCAGGATGTCCTCGCGCAGAAAGTACTGCGCCTGGTAGAACTCACAGCCCAGCGTGATCCCGGGCGTTGCCGCAATCATGTGCGCACCCGCGAGATGGGCGAGGCCCGCCTCAAACATGTCGCCACCATAGGCGCTCAGGCCACCGGCCACCGCCATCCGCGCCACCTCCTGCGCCCGCAGGAGCCCGCCCGATTTCATGATCTTGACCGACACGCCGTCGCAAATGCCCTCTCGCAGTGCCCGAACCATGTCCTCGGGACCAAAGACGCTTTCATCCGCCAGAAGCGGCACGTCGATACCATCCCGAATTCGGGCCATGTCGTCATAGCAAGCCGCGGGGACCGGCTGTTCGATGAAGTCAGGCGCGAACGTGGCGACGTCAGAGACCTGCGCGAGCGCGTCCGCGGGCGCCAGACCCTGATTGTAATCCACCCGGACTGCAAATTCGGGCCAGTCGCGCGCGAGCCTTTCGAGGCGCATCATGTCAAAGTCATGGCCGGCAAAACCCGTCTTGAGCTTGATGATCCTCACACCATCCTCGCGCAGTTTCGCGAGCAGTGTCTCGTCCCGGGACCAGTCCGGGTCCGCGATCGAGACCGACAGCGCAATGCTGTCCCCTGTCTTGCCGCCAAGAATCTGATAAACCGGCTGCCCCGAGATACGCCCCTCGAGGTCCAGCAGCGCGCTTTCGAGCGCCGCCATGGCCTCGGTGCAGTGGGCAACGGCTCGGGCGGCTTCGGCCATGATGGCCTGGCGCTCGGACACGGCCCTGCCCATGACGAGCGGCCGGAGATAGCGGTCGAGCGCGGCATAGCTCGCTTCGGGCGATCCGGTAAATACGACCCAGGGGGAAGCCTCGCCGAACCCCTCTGCCCCGCCTTCACTGGTCAGCCGCACCACGATGACCTCGCAATGGCCGGCCACCTTGCCGATGCCGTGATCCCGGACCGAAATCACCGGCAATTCGAGGAACCACAGGTCGTACCCGGTGATGATCTGGTCGAGGGTCACGCAACCCATTCCGACACGGGCGCGGCAGCTTCATGCAGCGGCTGAGAGATCACGTCGACGAGGGTCGGGCCCTCATGTGCGACCGCTTCCCGCAAGACGGCGGTGAGTTGCCCGGGGTCCTCGACGGTCCACGATTTGACCCCGAACGCCCGTGCGACCGACGCGTGATCGGTCCGGTCAAAGTCCACGTTATAAAACCGCTTTCCAAAGCCCGCGTTCTGTCCGGCCTTGATCCATCCGAATACGGCGTTCGAGAAGACGATGGAGGTAACGGGAATGTTGTACCGCACCAGCGTTTCGAACTCCCCGCAACAGAATCCGAAGGATCCGTCGCCCATGACGGCGACGGTCTTGGATCGCGGGCGGCCGACCTGCGCGCCCATGGCAGCAGCGAGGGCGTAGCCCAGCGCGCCGTGGGCCCGGTTCGTGATGAAATGCCGCCCCGGCTTGCGCCAGCGGTAGTGGGCGGAAAAGTACGGGCACGGCGTACCGGGGTCCGCGACGATCGTGGCATCGTCGTCGAGGATCTCCGCCAAGGCGGCGATGACCGCTTCGGGCCGGATCGGGCGTTCGGGACTCGCCGCCAGCGGCGCGAAATCCGCCAGCTTCGCGTCCCAGGCGGCCTTGGCCCGCGCGGCGCCGCTCTGGCCGGGCGCATCGGCCCGGGACAGTTCGGCCACCAGAGCCTCCAGCGCCAGTTTCGCGTCGGCGACGATGGCGACATCCGCCTTGTAATTCGCGCCGATGACGCCGGGATCACTGTCGATATGAATGATCCGGCATCCCGGCGCGGGAGACCGCCAGCGCTCTGTCGTCACGGATCCGCCCCGGCACCCCACGAAGAGCACCAGATCCGCCTCTTCGACCACGGCGCGGGTTGATGGGACACCGCCGTTTGATCCCACAACCCCCACGGCCCGGGGCGCCGTCTCGGCGATGGCCCCCTGCCCCGACACGGTGGTTGCAACCGGGATATCAAGGCAGTCGGCCAGGTCAGCCAACGCCTCGAAGGCGCCCGCAATAACCGGTCCGCCGCCGCAAATCACCACCGCGTTTCTTGCGCCGCGCAGGGCCTCCGCCGCCGCAGAGATATCGGTCGCGGCGGGGGCCGCCGGACTGGCCGGGAACTGCCTGTGGCGCGGTTCGGCCCAGATCTCGGCTGCATCCACCTCGGCCTTCTGGGTGTCGAACGGCAGTGCCAGATGGACCGCGCCGGGCCGCCCGGTGGTCATTTCGCGGAATGCCCGGCGCACCATCGCCGGAAGCCGGGCGGCGTTGTCGAGCGACGCATTCCACTTGGTCAGGGGTCTGAACAGCGCGACCTGATCAAGCTCTGTCAGCGGATACCGCCCGGCCGAGGTCGTCGCGACGTCGGTGGTGATCGCCAGAACGGGGATGGAGCTTTCGTTGGCTTCGACCAGCCCCGGCAGGATATACGTCGCTCCGCCTCCGGAGGGCCCTTCGCAGACACCCGGCCGCCCGGTGACACGCGCATAGCCGTCGGCCATATAGGCGGCATGACGTTCATCCCGGGTCAGGAAATGCGTGATGCCATGGTCCAGACGCGCCAAGGCATCATAGAGCGGCAGGGTCGTATCGCCGCACAACCCGAAAATGTGCTGCACGCCGTAGGCCTCCAGCATGCCGACCAATGCTTCCGCGCCCGTCATGTGATTTGGATTGATCAAGACATCACCCCGTTTCCGCGAAGCTTGGAAAGCCGGGCGAAACAGGTCAATGGTTAATCGCTGAAGCGGAGAGACGAGATGAAAGCAACCGGTGGCAAGGCAGTCTACGGGGCCTCGGTCGGGATCCTGATGCTGGAGGCCCGGTTTCCGCGGATCCCCGGCGACGTTGGCAATGCCCTGACATGGCCGTTTCCGGTCCACTACAGGGTGGTGAAAGACGCGTCGCCGGACCGCGTGGTCCGCCAGAATGCAAAGGGCACCTTGCCTGCCTTTGTGGCGGCGGGTCAGGAGCTTGTCGCGACGGGTGTCGACGGCATCGCGACGAATTGCGGGTTTCTTTCGCTGTTCCAGGCCGAACTCAGCGACGCCCTTGGCGTTCCCGTCGCAACGTCGTCGCTCATGCAGGTCCCGATGGTCAACGCCCTCCTCCCGAAAGACAAGGTCTGCGGCGTCCTGACGGTCTCGGGCGGAACATTGAGCGATGCCCACCTTGCGGCGGCGGGCGTCCCGGCAGGCACGCCAATCGGCACGACGGAAGGCCTGCGGGAATTCACCCGCGTGATCCTCGACAATGAACCGGAACTGGACGTGGCCGCCGCAACCAGGGACAATGTCGACGCCGCGCGAAAACTGGTATCTGACAACCCTCAGATCGGGGCCCTTGTGCTCGAATGCACCAACATGGTCCCCTACGCCGCCGCAATCCGGGACGCGGTTCAGATGCCCGTTTTCTCCATGGTGAGCTTCATCGAGTGGTTCCAGTCGGGCCTTGTGCCACGGCGATTTGGCTTGGCGGGATCATAGCCCCCGATCCCGGGCGGAGGATCCTCGCCTACCGTGACGATCAATCGGTGAACGGACCTCGGAGACAGGAGGTCACCTCATGACGAAGGGATTGCTCATCGGTGCGTCCGAGGTGTTGATCCAAGTGGTCTTGGTGCGGGTGTATTCCAGCAGGGCCTCGACACCGGCCTCTCGCCCATAGCCGGAATGGTTGAACCCGCCGAACGGCGCCAGAGGTGAGACCGCACGATATGTATTGACCCAGCAAATGCCGGATCGCAGACGCCCCGAAACGCGGTGCGCCCGGGCAAGGCTGGAGGTGAAAACGCCAGATCCAAGCCCGTAGTCCGAGCCATTGGCCAACCGGATCGCCTCGTCCTCGGAATCGAACGGCAAGAGGGACATCACGGGTCCGAACATCTCGACCTTGAGGGTTTCGATCTCACTGTTGGGGCAGTCAACCAGCGTCGGCGCCATGTAGTTTCCGGGGCGATCCAGACGGCTCCCTCCGAACCGGACGCGCGCGCCTTGAGCCCGCGCCTCCGACAACGTGTGTTCGATCTTTTGCACCTGATCCTCGGTGCAAAGCGGACCGACGTGCGTCTTTGCCGCCATCGGATCACCGACAACGATGTCCCCCGCGCGCGCCGCGACCCGCGCGACAACGTCCTCAAAGACGGACCGGTGCACCAGCCCCCGCGATCCGGCAACGCAGGACTGGCCCGACGCGCCGAAGTTTCCGGCAATCAGCCCGTTTGCGGCGCTGTCGAGATCGGCATCTTCAAACACGAGAATCGGGGATTTGCCGCCCAGCTCCAGAGACGTCACCGCGAAATTCTCGGCAGAATTGCGGATCACGTGACGCGCCGTGTCGGGCCCGCCGGTAAAGGCTATCCGATCCACCTGCGCGTGGCGGGTCAGCGGAATGGCGCAGCCGTCCGCGTCGCCGGTTATCACGGAGACGACGCCGGGCGGAAAGCCGGCCTCTTCGATCAGAAAGGCAAACTCCAGCATGGGCGCGGGGGCAATCTCGGACGCCTTCAGAACCACGGTGCATCCTGCCGCCAAAGCGGGGCCCAGCTTGGTCGCGGTCAGGAACATTTGCGCATTCCAGGGCACAATCGCGGCCACGACGCCGATCGGCTCCCGCGTTGTGAAGACATGCATGTCGGGCTTGTCGATCGGGATCACCGTACCTTCGAGCTTGTCCGCAAGTCCGCCGAAATAGCGATAGTAATCAGCGACGTAGGCCGTCTGGCTGGTGGTCTCGGCCAGCAGCTTGCCACTGTCTTTCGTCTCAACGCGACCGATCTCCTGCGCCTTGGCCTCAATCAGATCGGCCAGTTTGTACAGCAGTCTGCCCCGGGCCGTCTGCGTCATGTCGCGCCAAACCGGATCCTCGAGCGCGCGCGCCGCCGCGGCGACCGCCCGGTCCACGTCCGCGGGCGCGGCGCAGGCAAATGTTGCCCACGGAGCGCCGGTCGAAGGGTCAAGGCTTTCCATGACCTGACCGGAAGCTCCATCGACCCAGGTGCCGTCGATGAACAATTGATAGTGTTTCATGTTGTGCTCATTCAAAGGCCGGCATGACGTCATCGAGGAACCGGGCAAGTGAGGCGCGCTTGCGTTCAGCGCTCATTCCGCTGTCGATCCAGAACGAATATTCGTCGTAACCAAGGTCCTCGTATCGCTTGATCTGGTCAATGACCTCCTGCGGTGTCCCGATTGTCAGATCCCGGCGCATGTTGGCAGGTGCCATCATCTGATTGGCCGCCAACTCATCGTCGCTCAGCGCCTTGATCAGGCCCTGGCTGACGGGCCGCTTGTTTTGAAACCAGGCCCCGAAATAGCAATAGAACCGGCTGAGTTCACGGGCCGCCTGATCCACATCCGCCGCGTCCGCACCGACATAGGTGTGATGCAGGAGCATGATCCTCGGCCGGTTTTCCCGGGATTGCGCAACAGCCTCTTCGAAGCGGCCCATTAGGGCTTCGATCTCCTCCATCCCTTGCCAGAGCGGCGTCACCTGGACGTTGAACCCGCTGTCGACCGCAAATTGATGGCTGTTGGGGTCCCGCGCGGCAATCCAGATCGGGGGGCCACCCTCCTGCACGGGCTTCGGTGCCGCCGTCGTAGCGGGGAAGCTGTAGAAGGTCCCCTCGTGCGCACAGTCCCCCGCCCAGATCGGGCGCAGGAGAGGTGCGGTTTCACGCATCCGCTGGCCGGCTTCCCACGCATCCATTCCCGGCATCAGGCGTTCGTATTCATAGGAATAGGCCCCGCGCGCGATTCCGAGTTCAAGTCGTCCGCCGGTCATCAGGTCCGTCGCCGCCGCCTCCCCGGCCAGTTTGATGGGATGCCAGAAGGGCGCGACCACTGTTCCGGTGCCGAGCTTCACGGTCTTCGTGTGATGGGACAAATCCACGATCGACAGAAACGGATTGGGCGCGATTGTGAAGTCCATCCCGTGATGCTCGCCGGTCCAAATGGCCCGCATTCCCCCTTGGTCGGCCATCTGACAGAGCGAGATGAACTCCTCGTAGAGCGCCGTATGCGCCTGATCGGGTGACGTGCGCTCCATATGCGCAAACAGAGAGAAGTCCATGGCTCAGGGCCTTTCCTGCAACGGGGCGAGATCGCCTGAGCGACCTTCGCCGACAAAGAGCCCGAAGGATCGGGCGAGATATTCGTGAGGGTCTCGGGCGACCGGGGTGCCGGACGACGGACCGGGGTGCCGCGCGGCGCGATGTCCCGGCGGCTGGGCCCGCGACGCTTGCGCCAAGGGCCGTTTGGCCCGTCCGGAGCGGGGAATCCTCATGCCCTGCACCGTTCGAAGAAGTCCATCAGGATGCCATTGACCTCGGTGGGGTGGGTCATCGGCATCATGTGCGCCGCACCGTCGACGATCCTGGCCGTTCCTTGCGGAGCAAGGGTGGCCATGGCCTCCGACATGGCTGGCAGGGAGTTCGGCTCCTCCGAACCGGTGCAGAACAAGGCGGGGCAGCGCAGTTGCGCGAGGCCTGCGTCATCCGGCCCGTCTTCGTGAGCAAAAACCATGTACGCCGCGCGGTAACCCGCCGGATCGACCGACCTCAGCCAATTGAAGCACGCGGTGGCTTCGGGCGATGGCGCAGTCCCGAACCATCGCTTCAGCGTGTCGGTCGACTCCGGGGACGAATTGCCTTCGAGGACGGCCGCCCGCTTGCGGACCGCCGAGGCGGCCTCTGGCGTCCGTCTGTAGATCGCGTTCAGTGCCGCGATGCCCAGCACCAGGTCGGGATACCGGATCGCCAGATCCAGCCCGATCATCGCCCCCATGGAATGCCCGGCGACAAGAACCGGACCATCGATGGCCGCGGCGACGAGGTCGGTGAAGGCCGCGAGGCTTGCGTTAACGGTCAGCGGCGGGCTGTCACCATGTCCGGCCGTGTCCAGTGCGACAACCTCGAACGACTTATGAAGAACGTCAATTTGCGCGCTCCAAGCCTCCGCCCGCAGACCCACGCCATGCAGCAGGATCACACGCGGGCCGGACCCCGCCCGAATGCCGCGCAGGGGGGCGAAGTCTGTCCTCGGCCGGGGTGCCCACATCATGGTCCGCTTCCCGCAGGTCCTGGCTGTGATCGCCGGTTCGGGCAGACGCAGGCCGGACCTTGGCGCGTTGGAGGATCAATCACCGTTGTCAGGCCCCTCTCTGTCGCACCCGGTCCGGGAATTGAGCCCTGCCGCCATGGGTCGCGGAATTGCAATCGTTGGGCGGCACCGGCCACTCCTCTCCTCTGGTGACAGAACACTGTCCCGACCCTGATTGACAAACGACGAATGTGGGGGCTTTGGTATTAGCGATGCTAATATCGATGTTGATCAAATGGTAAGATCTCTGCCGCCGCTGACCTGGTTGCGCTCCTTCGAGGCCTCGGCCCGGCATCTGAGCTTCACAGCCGCCGCGGATGAACTGGGCCTCACGCAATCAGCGATCAGCCAGCAGGTCCGCTCTCTCGAACTGCGGCTCGGGGTTCACCTGTTTGTGCGCAAACCGCGCGGCCTGGCCCTCACGGACGACGGTCGCCGGTTTCTGCCGCAAGTCGGGGCATCGCTGGACCAGCTTGCCACCGCAGTCTCCGGGTTCGAGACAGGGTCACGGTCGGGTCTGCTGACCGTTGCGGCCTCTGTCAGCGTGGTCCGCTGGTTGATCGCGCCCAAGCTGAAAGATTTCCTCGGACGAAATCCGGGGCAGCGTATTCGGCTGGTCGGTACGATCTGGCCGGACGAATTCAGTGCGTCCCTGGCGGATGTCGAGGTGCGTTTCGGGTCACAGCGGCAGGTCGGTAAGGGCGGGGAGCGGTTGACGCCGGACGATCTGGTTGCCGTGGCGCGACCGGACCGAACCGGCCCGCTTCGCGCGCAAGTCCTGATCGAAGCTGTCGGCACGTCACTCGGATGGCGGGACTGGGCCAGACAGGCTGGTCAGCCCGACGAACCTGTCGTGTCGGCATATGTCGACTCCTACGGCGCCGCGCTGGATCTGGCGATCGGAGGGGCGGGCGTCGCGTTGACCAGCTCCCTGTTGGCGGCGGAGGCCCTGGCAGATGGCCGGCTGGTGCAGATCTCACAGACACGGCTGCCCAGTCCGGAGGGGTATTTTCTGGCCGTCACATCAAAGTCGGACCCGGCTTTGACGTTCCGGAACTGGGTGAAGTCGCTGATCCCCAATTCGGACCGATCTCCCGAAACTGGACTCCGGTCGTGAGACACGGCCGGACCTTGCAACCCGCCCGCCTGGGCCGCCGACCTCTGCAACCGGTCCTTGTTCGGTGACCTGCCGGGTCGCGGTCTTTCGGCACAAAGCCAAATCGCGCCGAAGATTGACGAGGGTTGCCGCAACGGCTCCTGCGCGGCCATCCGTCCTTGCGCACGGCCGAACTCGTATGCGCCACCCTTGGTCCATTGCGCTAGTCACCGGCCGTGCCCGGCAAGAGGCCACGCTTCAAGGGGCTGGTTTTCGTCTCGGTCAGAGCCGCTCGCCAACGACGACATGAACCCCTCGCAGGCGGGAACGGCAGATCATGCCGCGCGCGCCTCGCGTTCGTCCTGCAGGGGGAGGTCCACCTCGAATTGCGAGAACTGAGAGAAGAGGTCATTGGCCTGCCGGTTGAGTTGAACCCCGAGAGAAAGGCTGTCCTCGACCATGTTCGCATTGCGTTGGGCGACCTGATCCAGTTCGATCATAGCGGCCTTGATTTCTTCGATCGTGTTGTTCTGCGCATTCGCTTCCGTGGCAATCTGGTTGACCGACCCCGAGATACTCTGGACGCCCTCCCGGATTGCCTCGAACGCGGCGCCGGCTTTCTCGGCCAGGTGAACGCCATTCGATGTTTTCTCGGTCGCATCATCGATCAGACCACGGATCTCGACCGTGGTATCGGTCACCCGCGAGGCAAGGTTTCTCACCTCGATCGCGACCACCGAAAACCCTTTCCCGGCCTCTCCGGCGCGGGCGGCCTCAACCCCGGCATTCAAGGCAAGCAGGTTGGTCTGGAACGCAATGTCCTCGATCAGGGCAACCATCTTGGTCATCTGGTTCGTCGACTCCGCAATCTCCTTGATGGCTTCAATGGCCTCGGTCACTTCCTCGGACCCGGTGACAGCGTCGGACCGGAGCGCGTTCGCGGATTCGCTGGCGCCGTTGGCGGATTGCGCCGAAGACGCAACATGCTCCGACAATTGCGACAGCGCGGCGGTCGACTGCTCAAGCGCCGCGGCTTGAGAGGAGGTCCTCAGCGACAGATCGTCATTGGACTTGCTGAGGTTTTCACTTGATGTCTGCATCAGACCTACGGCCTCTCCAACGCCCTCGATTGCTTCGCGAAGGTTTTCCAAGGCGCTGTTGTAGCTGCGTCGAAGCCCTTCGTAAGTCTCCGGAAGCCGGCCTGAAATCGGCCTGTTCAATTGTCCGACCGCAAGCTTGGACAGGGCCTCGTCAATGGCCGAAATGACGGAAGAGCGTTCGCGGTCGTTGGTCTCCAACTCCTCCCGCGCCGCGACCAATGCGGTCCGGGTCTGGTCGATGGCCGCGAACAGGCGGCCGATTTCCGTGTCCTTGGGCTCCGAGTAACGCCGCCCGTCATACTCTCCGTTCCCCAGCCGCAGCAGCGCGTTGCTGAGCCCCGTGAAGCCGCTGTTGAAGGTCTTGGAAATGCGCATGCAGAAAAATCCTGTCGCGGCAATCATTCCGATGACAAGGCCAAGGGACAGGGCAAAGACCAAAGCCGAGGTCCGCTGGTTGGCATCCGCCCGGGAACGAAGCTCCGAATATACGTCAAGTTCGACGCCTCGAAGAAACTCAATCCAATCCGTGGACCGCGCGAACCATTCTGAGGCGTCGTGGCCGCTGATGGCGGTTCCGGTTCGGGCGGTTTCAACCGCCAGCCTGAAGGGTTCAATACCCGCGGCAGCCTGCGCGCCGTCCAGTTCGCTTCGGTCAAATCTCCCTTCCAGCTTCGACAAGGCCAGGTCAATGAAACCCCGTTCCATGGCTCCTCTTTCCAGGAAAGACCGGAAAATCGCAGGTGAAAAGGACCCGGCGCCGAACCCCGCGGCACCAGCCGCACGCTGCAGACCCGCTGCCTCCTTGGCTTCGCTCAAGGCTACCACGCCAGCCCCTATTCGGGTCATGTCCGGGTCGCCCTGGTGAAGAAGCCTCATCTGGGAGTTTGCAAGGGTTGAGCGGATGAAATCGGTATACGTGCCTGCTAGCTCGGCAACGGAAATTTCGAGCCTATCAATGCGCTCCCGCGCTGCTCGGATTTCCTGTTCCCCGCGCACAATCTCTTCCGATTTCGTCGTCATCCGGGCCAGGATCTCGTCCGTCTTCGCTCTCGCATCGGGAAGCCTGTCGCCGAAAGTCGCGCCGTCGCTGGAGACGAAACCGGCCGACAGGCCGCGTTCAAGCTGCAAGACATGGACCAGTGAGGCCATCATCTCCACCTCGACGATCTGCCCTTTTGTCTGAAGGGCGCCGCGCAGCTCAAGGAACTTTGTGGCGGACAGGTACGCACCCATGACCGCGAGCCCAAGCAGGGGCAATGCCGCCAAGAGGAAGATCTGCTTTCGTAATTCCATCCCGTGCTCCAACGGATACTGCGACAGATCCCCGGCTAGAGCATGTGTCTTGCAGACTCATTAATGCGCAGGGGCCCGAGCACGGTTTGTTCAATATCAAGCCGGCAAACCTCCGGAAATGAACGGATTTCCGCTGTCACAGGCGCCGGGACGACAACCGGCGCTGTCCGAAAGTCGCAGGGCAGCCGTGCCGTTTCGGTGCGGCTGACCGGGGCTCCGGTCGCTGGCAGCGATCAGTTGGACCGGGCGCGCACGGCCTCCCGCGTGAGCGCCGCCATGCGATAGAAACCATGGGCCATCTTCGAGTAGGGCGTCAGCAGGAAGAAGGTCAGCACCGTGCCGAGGTGGAGCGGCAGCAGCAGAGACACGGCCTCCGTCCCGGTGGCGGCATAGAGCAGGAGGCCCGTCGCGCTGACCGCGAAGAGCAGGAGCACAAACGCCATTTCCCCGCCCCAGACACTCGGTGCACCAAGGTTGGGATCAGCCTTGGTCTTGAGCCGGGCAAGACCGGCCGTGCCAATGCACAGGGCAAGGCCACCGGGGACACCCAACAGCTTTGGCAGACTGAAAAGCCCATAGGGGGCTTCCAGACCGAAACCATAATGCAGGACCGTTCCGCTCGACGTGGACGCAAAGCACATCAGGAACCCCCAGAGCGCCGCCTGATGGAACTGCCTGCGGGCCTTCGAAAACCGGTCCTCGTCCTCAAAGTTGCACCCGTCGCCATGACCGCCCTCGAGGTTCTTCATCCGCCCGGCACTGCGACAGGCCACCCAGATATCGCCCAAGGTCCAGCCCGTGCCACCCACCGCGCGCCAATACGCCCTGATCGACACGGCCAAGGCAGCCAGTGGCAGCAGGAATGCAGGTGCAAAGATGGTGACCATCAGTCCGTGAGACATGACGGCGTAGAACCCCTCGCCGCTCTCTGGGCGCATGGCTTGCGCCAGAGCAAAGAGCAGCGTGAAGGCCACGACCAGCCCCGCGCCAATGGCCACGCCCGACCGGTCAAAGAGGCCGGCAAAGCCCCGGGGCCAAGCCAATGACTTCCAGCTGTCGTGACGAACCTTGGCCAGAGCCTTTGGCAGGTTCAGGTCGAATTCGTGCGGCGCGGTGTACTGGCAGGCGTAGTAGCAGCCACGGCAATTGTGGCAGAGGTTGGCGAGTTGCGTGATGTCCCCGTCCGAAAAGGCGCGGTCCGCGTGCATCGCCGGAAAGACCGAGCAATACCCTTCGCAATAGCGGCAGGCGTTGCAGATCTGGGCCTGACGGCGGGCTTCGTCGACCAGGTCAGTTTGCATAAGCCGCCGCCTCCCGCCCGGCAACGCGTCCGAAGACGGTGCCAATGGTCATGCCAAAACCCGCCAGATACCCCTGACCGAGGATCGACCCGGCCATGGTCTCCCCGGCGGCCCAGAGGTTCGCGACAGGCCGGTTGCCGATCGAGCATTGCGCGCGTTCGTCCACCTTCAACCCGAGGTAAGTGAAGGTGACCCCGGTCCGGAGCGAGTAGCCGTAGAACGGGGGCTCCGAAATGGGGCGCGCCCAATTGGTCTTGGGCGGAGTGAGGCCCGTGGTGGCGACACCGTCGAGTTCTGTCGGGTGGAACCCTGATGTATCGCCGCAGGAGTTGTTGAAGGCGTCGACCGTCGCCCGCAGGCGGTCTGCCGGAAGGCCCATCCGGACGGCCAAATCCTCGAGCGTGTCGGCCTTGATCGGCGGAAAGACAGACGGCATGAACAGATCCAACGCCTTTGCGTCTATGATCGCATAGCCCACCTGATCGGGCTGATCGGCCACCAGCCGGCCCCAGATCGCGTATCGCTTGGGCCACACGTCCTCGCCCTCGTCATAGAACCGCGCGCCATGTTTGTTGACGACAATCGAGAACGGCACGCAGTCGAGCCGGGTGACGATGCCCCCATCGTATTTGGGCGCACGCCCGTCGATGGCGACGGCGTGGCACTGGGTGGGGTCGCCCACCTGCTCGATCCCCTGATCCAGAAGATCCGCCAGAACGACACCGCGGTTGTAGGGCGTGCCGCGGATCAGAAAGTTCTGCGCGGCGGGTCCCCAGGCCCGGGTCAGCCAATCGATATCCGCCTGAAACCCGCCCGAGGCGACGACAACGGCCCTGGGCGACACCGACCGGGTCTCGGCACCGACGGCGTAGTCGATCCGGGTCACGCGATCGTCCTGCATCTCCAGATGGGTGACCGGCGCGTCGTAATGGACCTCCACCCCCAGCGCCTCGGCCGTCCGGTAGTAGGCGTTCACGAGGCTCTTGCCGCCGCCAAGAAAGAACGCGTTGGTCCGCGCGAGGCTCAAGGTGCCCGAGAGCGAAGGCTGGAACCGCACTCCATGGGCCTCCATCCACGGCAGGCATTCCTCTGACGACCGGATCGCGAGGCGGGCCAGATGCTCATCGGTCTTGCCGCCGGTGACTTTCAACAGGTCGGCAAGGTACTCCTCTTCAGTGTAGCTTTCGATCAGCGGCCCCAGTGGCCCCGAATGCATGCAGCGAAAGTTTCGCGTGTGGCGCGAGTTGCCGCCCCGGTAGGCCCTTGGCGCGGCCTCGAGGATCATGACCCGCGCGCCCGCTTCGGCGGCGGTCATCGCCGCACAAAGCGCCGCGTTCCCGCCCCCGATCACCACGATATCCGGATTGTCCATTACCTGGTGACCTCGGGGTTGATGACATGGATCGGGCGGCCTTCGGCATAGGCCACGACCTGGTCGAAGATGTCCGAGAATTGCAGGTCGAACTCATCCTCGGTCACGTAGCCGATATGCGGCGTGGCAAGCACGTTTGGGTGGGTGAGCAAGGGATGGGCGGTGTCCCGCAGTGGTTCCTCGTCGAAGACATCAACCGCGGCACTGATCCGGCCGCGGGCGATCTCGGCCTCCAGCGCCCCCGGCGCAATCAGGCCGGCGCGCGAGGTGTTCACGAGCAGGCTGCGCGGCCCCATCGCCGCGAGGTCTTCGGCCGTGACGATCCCCCGTGTCTCGGGTTTCAGTCGCACATGCAGGCTGACCACGTCCGAGGTGGCAAAGAACGCCTCCCGGCTGCCGGCCACGCGCTGGCCATCAGCCGCCGCACGCGCCCGGCCCGCCCCGGACCCCCACCACTGCACCGTCACTCCCAGAGCCGCTGCGTAGCTTGCCACGGCCCGGGCTATCCGCCCGTAGCCATAGAGCCCGAGCGTCCGTCCCCGCAGCGTCCGACCAACGCCCATTTGCCAGTTGCCGGCGCGCAGAGACGCCTGCTGTTGAGGGATTTGACGGTAGGTCGCCAGGATCAGTGACAGGGTGAGCTCCGCCGCGGCGTATGACGGCGTATCCGAATGCATGTTGGAGCACAGCATCACCCCGTTGTCCGTGCAGGCGGTGACGTCGATATGGGGATAGACGCTTCGCTGGGAGATCAGTTGCAGGTTCGGCAAGCGGTCGAGCAGATCGCGGGAAATCGTCGTGCGTTCGCGGAACAGCACGAGGGCATCGGCATCCTGAACCCGATCGGCGAGTCGCGCCGCATCGGGTTCGTGATCGGTCCATACGGTTACATCCTGACCGTCGAGTTTCGCGAAACACGGCAAACCGCGCAGCGTATCGAACCAGTCGTCGAGAATATGGACCTTCATCGGCTTTCGACCCCGGTGTCCGGAGACGGGCTTCGCGGCGTCGGAACAAAGACAGCGGCGTTTAGCGCGGTCAGCGCGTCGCCAATCCGGCTGCGTTCTGCGATCAGGTGATTGAACTGCGCATCACAGCCCGAAATCGGCGTTGGATACTGCGTGATCTCATCGGCCAGAAGCGCCCTCGCGCGCAGCAATTCGGCGCGGGCGAGGATCAGGCAGGTGTCGTAGGTTTCGGTCATGACTCAGGTCTCTATATTGTATACCGTTGTATACCTTAACGGCCTTGCCCTTATCAAGGCCTCCAGATCGACCCCGGCACCATGACCTCACCCTTGGCCAGCAGGCGCGCGGTACGCACCAAGCCAGCGGAGGTCAGAACAGGTCCGCTAGGCGTGTCGTTATAATCGACCAGCACGTCGATCGCCCCTGTCGGGTGCTCCAGCACCATGGTGGCCGGGGACCGCACGGGGCGTGTCGCGATCCCTTCCGCCACCGTGCCGGGTGTCAGGATCGCGCTGGCCAGACATTGCGCCCCGGTCACGGCGAGGGTCGGATGGGTCTTCCATGGCATGAAATACCGCGTCGCAACGTTGCCGCCGTCTCGCGCAGGGGCCAGCAGGCCGAATTTCGGTGTCACCGACGCCGAGACGTCCCCCATCCCCATGGCCGCTCCGGCTTCGATACGAACCGCCTCCATCCGGGCAAAGAAACCGGCGTTGTCGTTGAGGTCCTCGACCGTCTCGTATCCCGACAAACCAAACGCATCCGCGCGGGCGATGACCATGGGCATGGCGACGTCCATGCAACTCACCTCGATGCCGCCAAAGGTGTCGCGCAAGTTGCCCGTCGGGAGAAGCTTGCCCGTCGCGCTGCCCACCGTGTCCATGAACTGCAGGGCAATGGGCGCCGCAGTGCCCGGTACGCCATCCACCCGCGCTGCCCCCTCATAGACCACACCCTGCGGCCCGGTCTGAACCGTCGCCGCGATCCGGGCACCGGTGTTCACCGCGCGGATCCTGACCTCGGTTTCGCCGCCCGTTGGCTCGATCATCCCCATTTCGATCGCGGCGGGACCGACACCGGAGAGGATGTTTCCGCAGGTCGGTTTGAAATCGACGGTTCGGCCCTCAACGCTGACCTGCGCGAAGAAATAGTCGATATCGGCCCAGTCATCCTCGGACCGCGACAACATGGCCACCTTGGTCGTGACGGCATTGCCACCGCCAATTCCATCGATGTTGAGCGGATGGCCGGAGCCGACCGCGGCAACCAGAACCTCACTCAGGGTGTCGAGATCCTCGGGCAGATCGGAGCGCCGGAAATACGGGCCACGGGACGTGCCGCCGCGCAGGAACCAAAAGGGAATCGGGGTCTGGCTCATGCGATGTCCTCTTGCAAACGTTCGGCCATGGCCTCGCAAAAGGCCGATGTTGATGCCCTGCCTCCCAGATCGACGGTGCGGGTCCCCGCCGAGGCAAGGCAGCGCGCCACGGCGTCACGGATCGCGGAGGCGGCGTCGGTTTCGCGGAAATGATCCAGCAGCATGGCGAGCGACAGGATCATCGACACCGGATTGGCACTGTCCCGACCGGCGATGTCGGGAGCGGAGCCGTGTTGCGCCTGCGCCGCGACATGGGCCGGGCCCCGGTTGAGGGACCCCGCCAGCCCCAGACCGCCCGCCAGTTCCGAGGCGAGATCGGAGAGGATGTCGCCGAACATGTTGGTGGTCACGATCACATCGAACCGCGCCGCGTCCCGCACCAACATCGCCGCGGCGGCGTCGACCAGCATCTCGTCATAGGCCACATCCGGAAACCCGCCGGCAACTTCCCGAACCACGTCCAGAAACAGCCCGTCCGACAACCGCATCACATTGGCCTTGTGCACGGCTGTGACTTTGCGGGCGGGTCGGGTGGACGCGAGGGCAAACGCTGCCTCGGCAATGCGGCGCGAGGCGGCTTCCGTGATCTTTCGGGTGGCAAGCGCAACGCCCGGAACCGGCATGACCTCTCCCGGGCCGGAGACCATGTTGCGGTCGGCATAAAACCCTTCGAGATTTTCGCGCACGACGACGAGATCGATCGGGGTTTGCGAGGGTGCCGGCACCCCGTCCCAGGCCCGCGCCGGGCGGATATTTGCAAAAAGCTCCAGCGCACCGCGAAGCACGCCGGACGGGTTCAGCCCGCCCTCCTCTCGTGGCGGATAGGCATTGTGAGAGACCGGACCAAGCAGCACACCGTCCGCCGCCCGTGCCGCATCAATTACCGCGTCCGGTATGGTGGAGCCGGTCGCCTGCAACGCGGCAAAGCCGATCTTCATCGGCTCCACCTGAACCGCGCGGGTCAGCCGCGGGCGGACCCCATCCAGCGCGGCCATGGCCGCCGCCATGATCTCTGGCCCGATGCCGTCCCCGTCCAGCCGCAACAGGCGCAGGGGCGCGCTCATGTCAGGGGCCAGGGCAGGTCAACGTAGGACTGCAGAAGCCCCGGCGGGAAGTCGCGGTTCAACGTCCAGGCCATGGCTGAGATAAAGACGATGCCTGCCGCCATGTAGAGCGCCGAGAAGCCCCAGCTTTGTCCGGCCCGCATCCGCATGAACAGGAGCAGAAACACGGCCAGCGCAAGGATGAACCCCACCAGCGAGGTCAGGATCAGAAGTCCCGCGAACCATCCCAACGTGGCCCAGAGGCCGTGGGTGTTGACCTCTCTGTCCTGCACCTCGCGGTCGGCAAAGAGGTCGTGGGTCTCGGGCTTCAGCATCATCTGCACGATCAGGATCGCACACCCTGCCAGCGTCACCGTAGCCACGAAGACCGGGAACACCCGATCCATCCGCGCGAAATCCGGGATCAGTGACGCATTGACATAGGCCGCGATCACATAGGCCGTAACGGCGAGCAGGAAGATGAACGGCGCGCGTTTGGTTCCGGCGGTCACCTCGCCTTCGGCACGGATATTCTTCGATTGCCGGAGGCCGACGACGACGGAGAGCAGGGTGATGATGATCAGCACGATCACGATGGGGCTGAAGACATAGTCAAGCCCTTCCTCCATGCTCCGGCGGAAGCGGGAGGACGCGATCTGGAAGGCCTGGTTGGTGTAGCGCTCGGCCGGGCCGGCGAGCACGAAGCCGATCAGGAAAGCCGGGCGTGACCAATCGAACCGGCGCATCAGGATGCCCAGCAGGCCAATCGCGAACAGCGCCACGAGATCCCAGATTTCCTGACGTGACTGGAACGCTGCAAAGGCAATGATCATGAACAGAAACGGCGCCAGCAGGGCAAACCGGATCTCGGTCAGCTTTGCGATGCCCCCTGCCGCGGCGATGCAAATGATCGTGCCGACAACATTGGCGAGGGCCAGCAGCCAGACAATTGCGTAAGTGAAATCGAGGTTGTTCTTCAGCATCGAGGGGCCGACCTCGATAGATCCGGTTCCCAGAAGCGCCACGGCGGAGATGAAGATCGCCATGGAGCCGGAGCCCGGAATGCCAAAGAGAAGCGTCGGCACGAGCCCCCCGCCTTCCTTGGCATTGTTGGAACTCTCCGGCCCGATCACGCCACGGATATCGCCGGAGCCGAACTGCGATTTGTCCTTGGAGCTTTGTACCGTGTGGCCGTAGGCGATCCAGTCGACGACGGAGCCGCCAAGGCCGGGGATCACGCCGACGGTCACGCCGATCAGTGAGCAGCGCACCGACAGCCACTTGTTCGCCCACCAGTCGCGCACCCCCTCCAGCCAGCCGCCACCCAGGGCGGCGCGGTCTGAAATGGCGCGGTCCTGCCGGAGAAGGGCCACGATTTCCGGTAGTGCGAAGATGCCCAGACCGACGATGACGAGCTTGAGCCCGTCCATGAGGTAGGGCGTGTCGAACGTGGACATGCGCAGGGCGCCGGAGCTGGCACCTTCGCCTATGGTGCCCACCAGCAACCCCAGACCGGCCGCCACGATGCCCTTGATCGCCACGCGACCGGCAAGGATGCCGACCATGGACAGGCCAAAGATCGTGATCATCAACAGTTCCGGCGTCTGGAATAGCAGCACGATCGGGCGCGCGGCGAGAATGAATACCGTGAGGAACGCCGCGCCCACGAGACCACCGAAAAGAGACGAGGCAAAGGCCGCCGACAGTGCCCGCGCCGCGAGGCCCTTCTTGGCCATCGGAAAGCCGTCAAGCACCGTGGCCTGCGAGGCCGAGGAGCCGGGAATGCCCATGAGCACGCTGGCGAATGTGTCGGAGGTCGGCACCACGGCGACCATGCCGACCATAAGCGCGAGACCCGTCAGGGGCTCCATCCCGAACATGAATGGCAAGAGGAGCGAGAGGCCCGCGATGCCTCCAAGACCCGGGAAAACCCCGATGCAGAGGCCCATAACCACGCCGAGGACAAGGTAGCCGATGACATGGGGCTGAAGGATCATGCCGAAGGCATCGCCCAAGGCGGGCAGCGCTGTTGCGAGCATCTCCATGGCTCACCCCCGATGTCTGAAATTGAAACTGACGGCGCCCGGCAGACGGGCGCCGCCGGAATTAGCCTTACTGGAGCGACACGCCATAGCGGTCCATCAGCCAGCCGATGACAAAGTCACGGGCGGCGTCCGGCACGTTGGTCGCGCTATCGAGTGCCGTCGCGGCCGCGGCCCCGGTCATCTGCGGGTAGACGCCCAGGCGCCCGGCGCTGATTTCCGCGAAGTCCGCGCGGGCCTTCACGGCCTCGAAGGCCTCGGTGTAGGCGGCGATGGCGTCATCGGGCGCACCGGCCGGCAGGAACACCATCTTCTGGGCCGGGAAGCCGGCGATGAAGAAGGCTTTCCAGGCGTCCCACTGCTCTCCGGAGGTTTCGCAGCCCTCGGTCGCTTCGCAGACCTCCTTGAAGGTCGGCATGTCCGGGAAGGTCGGGTCGCGCACGATGTTTCCGTCGTCGTCAAGCGCCCCGAACGAGAACCACGGCACGGCGGTTCCGGCCTCGACCAGCGGGGCGACGCCCGACAGGAACGACGACGAGGTCTGGTAGTCGATATTGGCTTCACCGCGCTCGAACATCAGCCGACCGTCGCCGCGGCCTTCGATGCCGAAGACAGGCTCGACCTGCAGGCCGAGCATTTCCCACGCCAGAAGCGGCACGAGGTCCAGACGCGTCGCGCCCTGAGAGCCGTAGATGAAGTTCTCACCCGCGAGCGGCGTCGCGCTTCCGCCGTCACCCAACTGGCCAGCCAGATCCGGCGGCAGGTAAGCGACGCCGCCGGTGCCGGAGGCCAGAACCACGTTCCAGTCCCCATATTCGTACCGCACCCGCGGGTCAGTCAGCAGATACGGAAACTGGGTCGAGCCGGACGAACCAAAAATGGTCGTGCCATCTTCGTACTCCAGACCCTGGAAATGGTTGGCACCCTTGGTGGAGCCGGCACCCGGCATGAACGTGACCACAACCGTAGGCTGGCCGGGCAGCGCCTCGCTCAGGAGCGGGGCGTAGAAATTGGCCCACTTGGCCGACCCGCCGGTCTCCGAAAACGGAATGATCCATTCCACGGTTTCGCCTTCGAGGCTGAACCCATTCTGGTCCGCCGCGGCGGTGGTGGCCATGGCCGACACGCCAGCGCACAAGGCAGCAGCGAGCGCCAGTGGGCGCTTTGCGATAGTCATAGTCATGTAGTCCTCCCAAGGATCTGCCGCCCGACTGCGGGCGGATTCTATCGAAAACGGCCCTCCAAGCCGTCCTGACCGTCCTGTTATGCGCGCCCAAACTTGCATGAACCTTGCAAGGGGTGAAAAAAGTGGGTCATGCGCATCGTCGTCGTGGAAGATCATCTCTCGCTGGCAAAAGGGATCGCCTACAGTCTTGAGGACGCGGGCCATGCCGTGGACCTGATCGAGGACGGGGATACGGCGGACACCTATCTGCGCGAGGACGGCGCGGACATGGTCGTGCTCGACATCAACCTGCCGGGCATGGACGGGCTGACCGTATTGCAGCGGATGCGGGACCGCGGGGACCATCGCCCGGTCCTGATGCTGACGGCCCGCGCCGAAACCACGGACAAGATCGCCGGGTTGGACGCGGGCGCGGACGACTACCTCGTCAAACCCTTCGACATGGAGGAATTCGCTGCCCGTATTCGCGCGCTGTCCCGCCGGGTCCAAGCCGGCCCGGCGCCAATTCGCACGATCGGCTCGCTTCGGTTCGACCCGGCAAGCCGCACGGTCGAGAGTCTTGACGGGCCTGTCGACCTGCCACGTCGGGAAGTGGCCCTGTTCGAGGCGCTGCTCCTGGCGGAGGGCCGGACAGTTTCGAAGCAATCCCTGCTCGACAGCCTCTACGGCACCGGCGCCGACGTCGACGAACCGGTCGTGGAGGTCTATGTCTCGCGACTGCGCAAACGATTGAAGCCCCATGGGATTGAAATCAGGGTCCGCCGCGGTTTGGGCTACCTCATGCAGGACAGACCATGACCCCGGCCATTTCGCTGCGGGCGCGATTGACCGCCATCATCCTCGGGCCGCTTCTGTTGATCGCCGGCGCGGTGGGATACTGGGCGTGGCAGAACGCGATCGACAGCGCCGCCGACCGGTTTGACCGGTCCCTTCTGTCAACTGCCCTCGCGATTTCCCGGGATACGGCGTTTACCGGCGGAGACGCGCTCAGCGAGGACACCCGGGACCTTCTGCGCGATACCTCCGGCGGCCCGGTGTTCTATCACGTTTACGCACCAGACGGTGTCTTTGTCACCGGCTATGCCACCCCGCCAGTGCCCCCCTCGAGCGTCGACCCAAGCGCGCCCCAATCCTACTACGATGCGGTCTACCAGGATCGGCCTGTCCGGGCCCTCCGCTTCTTCGAGCCGATGGAGATCGACGGCCTCTCGGGGGCGTTCACCTTCACGGTCTGGCAAGACACGTCCGTCCGCGCGGCCCGGGTCCAATCGCTTCTTCGGACGACTGCCGTGGTCATTGCCACTCTCATGGCGGCGCTGGCGGTGGTGGTCTGGTTCGGTGTCCGGATTGGCCTGCGTCCCCTCAATGACCTCGAAGACGCGATCTCCCGCCGATCCGCCAAGGACCTGTCCCCCATCCGGCGGGCCATCCCGGCAGAGGTGACGGGAATTGTCGGCACATTGAACGGATTGCTCGACGAGTTGTCCGCGACAATGAATGCCAAGGACACGTTCATTTCGAACGCCGCACACCAGCTGCGCAACCCGATCGCGGGGGTGTTGTCGCTGGCCGAGACCCTTCAGACGGCCCCCGATGAGCCGACCATGCGCACCCGTGGCGCCGACATCGTGGAAGCCGCGAGAGAGTTGTCACACCTGGCCCAGGGCCTGTTGACACTGGAGCGCGCGAGCGCGCTGGCGCCGGAAACTCTCGACGTCGTCGACGTCGCGGCCCTGCTTCGGGGTCACATCCCGGACTATCGCGCGAGCATGCATGACCGCAGCGTCGCATTCTCCGCGATGATCCCGGAGACCTCGGTCAAAGTCCGTGCCGATGCGCTCTTGCTCGAACAATCGGTCCGCAACCTCATCACCAATGCGCTGTTCCACGGTGGCGATACACTGGATGAGGTCGAGCTGTCGCTCGCCGTATCGGCCGGCGCGTGCACCATAACCGTCCGCGACAATGGTAAGGGGATAGAGCCCGATCAGGTCGATACCGCGCTCTCCCGCTTCGGTCAGGTCGTGCCAAGCGACGGCAGCGGACTTGGGCTGGCGATCGTCGAGGCCGCAACGACGGCCTTTGGCGGACGGGTCGAATTGGACACCTCTCATACCGGATTGGCGGTCACGATTTCGTTGCCTCTCACGAATGACCGTCCACAGTGATCACGGG
>CAYMMT010000006.1:5108-6386 GCA_964391555.1 uncultured Rhodobacterales bacterium | reverse complement strand
CGAGGAGGATCGAGGGGCCGCTTCACCGGTCGCTCCGAGCCCCAAGACCAGCAAAATCGCGATTTCGCGTCTGGTCTTCTCCTGTAGTTTCCTGGCCTCCTCAGTGGAAATCCCCAGCGCTTGGCCCGCTTTCGAGAGATCAAATCCTTCCATATCGACCATGCGGAACAAGTCCCGGCGCAGGGCCTTTTCGCCGCCGTCCAGATCGGGCAAGCAGGCGCAGAACAGCGCATCAAGCAGACTTCGAAATTCCTCCCCGTACGCGGCCCCGTCGACCTGCAGTTGGGAACACTCCGGTTTTTCTTGGCCCATTTTTGCTCCCTTTGCGCGGCGTCGTTGTGTTGCCGTCAAGGAAAGGACGCATCGGGACCAAGAACATTACATCGCACGGTTCGGGTTTTCGGCGTCCGGCCGGTCACCACAGGGGCTGTCTTGGCGGGAGGACGCACAGCCTTGCGACGGGCAGGAGCAGTCGTCAAACTCGTCTTCGCAACAACATCCGCAGTGATCGAGCAGCTTGTCACGCAGTGCGACCCGCGCCCGATGCAGACGCACGTTCAACGCGCCCGGCCGCAGACCCAGTGACGATGCAACAGATGCCCTATCCCCCCCCATCCAGATCGACGCGGCGTATCAGGTCGGCATCCGAGGGCCGAAGGTCGGAAACCAATCCAGTGACGCAATGACATACACTCCGCCTGTTCTCGGGACCGTCCTCGCTGTCATCTGCGGTGGCCAAGTCCACAGCCAGCGCTTCCTTCAGGCGGCGTCTCCGTCCGCTCTTGCGATAGTGATCGTTCAATGCCGAACGCAACACCGCATGGAGCCAGGCATCCATCCGGTTCGCGTCGCGCAGCTGGTCGGTTCTCGCCAAGACACGCTTGCAAAAATCCTGAAGCGCGTTTTCGGCTTCGTCCCGATTTCCCAACCGCTTGATCAAGAACCCGTGGAACGCCGAACGGCACACCAACAGCCGCTCTCCAAGCTGGCCTTCGGCCCGATCGACGTTTCACCTCTTCCCGTAGCTCAGGGCGACGATGTCGTATTCTCCTGATTTGCTGGTGTCCTGAAACGCGGAAATGAAGACTTCGTGGGCGCCCCAATCTCCCCCGTTGTTGCGCTGGATCAAGTCGCCGATCCACGACTTGACTATGATCAAATCGTTCCGCCATCGCGGCGCGCAATGAACGATTGGAAGCCCGGAGGGGCAAGTTCTCCAGTCCTTCGAATATGCCCCAGGGGGCAGTTCGCTCAAAGCCGAACCTGGCGGGCAAATCG
>CAYMMT010000006.1:0-5008 GCA_964391555.1 uncultured Rhodobacterales bacterium | reverse complement strand
GGCTTCAAGCAGCTGCGGCGGCGGAACCGGAAGCCCTTTCCGGTGCGGCCGGCTTCGATCGACACGGTTCTTCTGACCCATGCGCATCTGGATCACTCCGGCTACCTGCCCGCGCTGATCCGTGCGGGTTTTCGTGGCCGGGTGCTCGCGACGCCGGCCACGAAAGAGCTTTGCGGCCTGATCCTTCCCGACAGCGGGCACCTTCAGGAGGAAGAGGCGAGATACGCGCAGCGAAAGAAATTCTCCAAGCACAAGAAGCCGCTGCCGCTTTATACCCTGAAGGACGCGCAAGCGGCGCTGGAGCAGTTGGACACCGTCGCGTTCAACGAACGTATCGGTCTTGGCGATGGCAACCGGGCCGAGTTCATTCCCGCTGGCCATCTGCTGGGCGCGGCACAGATACGGCTGACAATCAACGGAACCACGGTGCATTTCAGCGGTGATCTGGGACACGACAAGGATCACCTGATGCGCGCGCCGGTACCCTTCGGTGGGGCGGATGTCCTGGTCTGCGAGTCCACCTATGGCAACCGACAGCACCCCGACATCGCCCCCGAAGCGGAACTGGCACCCATCCTCAAAAACACTTTTGCCAGAGGCGGAACCGTATTGATCCCCTCGTTCGCGGTGGGCCGCGCCCAGGGGTTGATGTACCACATCGCGCG
Organism: uncultured Rhodobacterales bacterium; assembly: GCA_964391555.1. GTDB lineage: Bacteria > Pseudomonadota > Alphaproteobacteria > Rhodobacterales > Rhodobacteraceae > JAMWZF01. The sequence goes on along the minus strand of CAYMMT010000006.1, from coordinate 4,343 downwards.
GCTGATGAAGCGCAATGAGATTCCCTACGTCCCGGTCTTCCTCAACAGTCTGATGGCAGTCGACGCGACCGAAATCTACCACCGGCACCACGAAGAGCACCACGTCAGCCGGGAGGATTGCACGAACATGTTCCGCCTCGCCAAGCGCGTGAACAGCGTCGAGCAATCCAAGGAACTCAATACCCGGCAGGGACCGATGATCATCATCTCGGCCAGTGGCATGCTGACCGGCGGTCGCATTCTGCACCATCTTGTGAGCTTCGGCGGTGACCGGCGAAATACGATCGTCCTGTCAGGATTTCAAGCCGGAGGGACGCGGGGGGCGTCCCTGGCCGGAGGGGAGCGAAACCTGCGCATCTTTGGGCGAACACACCGGATTGAGGCCGAAGTTGTGCAACTCGCGGCGTTTTCGGGCCACGCCGACGCCGATGAAATCCTCGCCTGGATGAAGGCCGGACCGCCGCCGCACATGACCTATTTGACCCATGGCGAACCCGAGGCCGCGGACACTTTGCGCCGTCGTGTCTCACATGATTTGGGACGCGCCGTCCGGGTCCCCGAACACCTGGAAACCGTTCGACTGGATGCTCCGAAATGACGGGGCGCCACGACATGCTCCCGCTCGTGAAAGCCGATATCGACACCTATCGGCAGCCGGTCGTCTATATGCGGGAAGACTGTCATCTGTGTCGCTCAGAAGGCTTTACCGCGCAGACCCGCATCCAGATCGAGGTCGGTCGCAAGCGAATCATAGCGACGCTCAACGTGATCACTGGCGACCCCTGGTTGCCGCTCGAAACCGCAGCGCTCAGCAATGCGGCGTGGGAAGAACTCGCCGCGAAGCCGGGTGCCATCGGGCGGTTCTCGCACCCCGAACCGCCACCATCGGCCTCGGCGATCCGTACCAAGGTCTATGGCGGGCGGCTGGACGAGGCTGCGTGCCACGCCATCATCGCCGACACAATCGGCCACCGGCTCTCGGATCTCGATCTCGCCGCCTTCGTAACCTCTTGCGCCGGGGACCGGATGGACGAGGCCGAAACCATCGCACTGACATTGGCCATGCGGGACGCGGGCGCGCGGCTCGACTGGGGCGCGGGCCCTGTTCTCGACAAGCATTGTGTCGGAGGACTTCCGGGCAATCGAACCACACCGATCGTTGTGGCGATCCTGGCGGCCGCGGGGCACCTGATCCCGAAAACGTCCAGCCGCGCGATCACGTCGCCCGCGGGCACCGCTGACACGATGGAAGTCATGGCGCCGGTCGCATTGGACCAGTCCGAGATGCGCCGTGTTGTTGAGGCCGAAGGCGGTTGCATCGTCTGGGGCGGCGGGCTCGACCTGAGCCCGGCTGACGACATGCTGATCCGCATCGAACGCCCACTGGACTTCGACAGCGAAGGGCAGATGGTGGCCAGTATCCTGTCCAAAAAGGCGGCGGCGGGATCGAGCCACGTGCTCATCGACATGCCGGTCGGGCCGACGGCGAAGGTGCGCTCCGACGCAGCCGCCAAAACGCTCGCCGGCCGGCTTCAGGCCGTCGGCGCGGTCCTCGGCCAAACGGTTTCGATCCATCGAAGCGATGGTTCGGCGCCTGTGGGGCGCGGGATAGGCCCGGCGCTGGAGGCACACGACGTTCTTGCGGTCCTCAGGCGCAGCGCACACGCGCCCGCCGATCTGCGCGAGCGCGCGGTCGATGTGGCTGGTGCGCTCCTGGATCTCGTCCGAACAAGCGGGCGCGAACAGGCAAACGCATTGCTGGGCAGTGGAGCGGCCGAGTCAAAGTTCATGCAGATCTGTGCAGCTCAAGGCGGGTTTACGGAACCTGAGCAGGCGCCGCAAAGACGACCGGTCAGCGCCAGCCACGCCGGACGGATTACCGCGATCGACAACCGTCGTATCGCCAAGATCGCAAAACTTGCCGGGGCGCCCGGGCGCAAGACGTCGGGCGTGCTGTTGAACGCGCGTTTGGGCGACACCGTTGAAGCAGGTCAACCCTTGTTCGAGGTTCACGCCGAAACACGAGGCGAATTGAACTGGGCGCTCGGATACTGCGACAGCGGCGACAGCCCGTTCATGGTGGAGGATGCGCCATGACGCCCCTCATCATCGCATTTCCCGGAATGGAACAGCTTGCCGGGGAGATCGCCCATCGCATGGGCGCGGAAACCGCATCAATCAGCCTGCACCGGTTCCCCGACGGCGAGGGTCTCGTGACGCTGCCCGCAAACATGAACGACCGCGATGTCATCGTGCTGGCCACGCTGCGCGACCCTGACCCCCTGGCACTGCCCCTGCGCTTTGCAGCGGCCACGGCGCGAGAGTTGGGGGCAAAACGCGTGGGTCTCGTGGCGCCTTACCTTGCGTATATGCGCCAGGACAAACGCTTCGCCCCCGGGCAGGCCGTGACGGCCCCGCTCTACGCGCGGTTTCTGGAGGACAGTTTCGACTGGCTCGTCACCGTCGATCCGCATCTGCATCGAATTCCGTCCCTGGACCGGGTATTCCGCAGTCCCGCGATCCGCCTGCAATCCGCGCCGCTGATCGCCGACTGGATCTCGCGCGAGGTGCCGGACGCCGTCATCCTGGGTCCTGACAGCGAAAGCCAGCAATGGGTGGCAGAGGTCGCTCGGATGGCCGGGCGTCCCCATGAGGTCCTGACCAAGGTCCGATCCGGTGACAGGCTGGTGAATGTCAGCGCGCCCGAAAGCGACGCCTTGAGGCACGGCACGCCGGTTGTCCTTGATGACATCGCCTCATCCGGGAGTACAATGATCCGCGCAATGGAGCATCTCGTAGCCGCGGGAACCCGACCGCCCGTCTGTGCCATAATCCACGCCGTGTTTGCGGGTAGCGCCTTCGACGAAATACTTGCAGCAGGTGCGTCGAAGATCGTGACAACCGACACGATCCCGCATCCTTCGAACGCAGTTTCGGTTGCTGGCGACCTCGCTAAGGAGATATCCCGAGTCATGGCCCTTCCCAAGAAAACGGAGTTGAATTCATGATCTCGACCAAGGCCTCCCGGACCCTTGCGGCGGTTCTCATCGTCGCCGGCGGCAGTTACTTCGCGTTTGGGGCCGGGCAACCTCGTCAAACCGAAGAGGCCGTGACACAGGACACATTCGTGCTGCCAGAGCTGTCCGCCGAGGCGCGGGAAGGCGAACGTTACTTCAATGCGGTTTGCGCGGCCTGCCACGGCCGGAACGGACTCGGCACCGAACAGGGGCCGCCTCTCGTCCACGACATATACAACCCCGGTCACCACGGTGATCAAGCCTTTGTAATAGCGGCTCAAAATGGGGTCCGGGGGCATCACTGGCCATTCGGAAACATGCCGCCACAGCAGGTGACCCGCGCAGAAGTTGCTCGCATCACCGCGTATATCCGCGAGCTTCAGCAAGCGAACGGCATCACCTATCGCCCACACAACATGTAGATTTGCAAATGACTCACCACCACACCGCCCCGCAACTTGACGCGCAGGCCTGGACCTGCCCCATGCATCCCGAAGTCCGGCAGGACGGACCGGGCGATTGCCCAAAGTGCGGCATGCACCTGGTTCCCGAGGGCGAAGCTGGCGAACACGCGCATCACGACCACCACGCGCATGAACATCACGGCCACGCTCCATCCGGCGGCGGCGGCGAATACGATGCTGTGCCTGCAGGGTATTCCGGCGCGGTCTATACCTGTCCGATGCACGCCGAGGTCCGGCAGACGCATCCGGGCTCATGCCCCATCTGCGGGATGGGGCTGGAACTGGAAAATGCGGCAATGGCCGAGGATGGCCCCAACCCGGAACTGGTGGATTTCACCCGTCGGTTCTGGATCGGCACGGTGCTGACACTGCCGCTCCTGGTCCTCACGATGGGCCCCTATGTCGGTTTCCCGGGCGTGCGCGAGATCTTCGGAGAACGCGCGACACTTTGGATAGAACTCGTCCTGGGCACGCCCGTGGTCTGGTGGTGTGGCTGGCCCTTCTTGGTGCGTGGCTGGAACTCGTTCCGGACATGGAAGCTGAACATGTTCTCGCTGATTTCGATGGGGGTCCTGGCGGCATGGGCGTTCAGCGTCATCGCGGTCCTGATGCCGGACATCTTTCCCGACGGTTTCCGCGACGCCGAAGGGCATGTCGGGGTCTATTTCGAAGCAGCGGCGGTGATCGTTACGCTGGTGCTGCTGGGGCAGGTCATGGAGCTGCGGGCCCGTGAAGGCACCGGCAAGGCGATCCGGGCCCTGCTGGATCTGGCGGCCAAGACCGCGCGGATCATCCGCGAGGATGGCAAGGAAGAGGAAATTCCGCTCGAGGACGTTCATGTCGGCGACAGCCTGCGCGTCCG
>CAYMMT010000005.1:53571-57112 GCA_964391555.1 uncultured Rhodobacterales bacterium | reverse complement strand
GGCACTTCGCATGCAACTCTGGGTCGGACTGGGCAATCCGGGCGGCAAATACGCCGGGAACAGGCACAACATCGGTTTCATGGCACTGGATCAGATTGCGTCGGACCACGGGTTTGCCCCGTTCCGCGCCAAATTCCAGGGAGAGATCAGCGAAGGGCGGCTGGGCTCAGAGAAAGTGCTGCTGCTGAAGCCCCAGACCTTCATGAATCTTTCCGGGCAGTCCGTGGGTGAGGCGATGCGGTTCTACAAGCTCGAGCCCCCCGACATCACGGTTTTTCATGATGAGATCGACCTCGCCCCCGGCAAGGTGCGGCTGAAGGCCGGCGGCGGCCATGCCGGCCACAACGGCCTGCGGTCGATCCATTCCCATATCGGACCGCATTACGACCGGGTTCGGCTGGGCGTCGGCCATCCCGGACACAAGGACGCGGTTGCCGGATACGTGCTGCGGGATTTTCCGAAGGCGGACGAGGACTGGCTCGACGACCTGCTGCGGGGCATCGGGGACGGCGCGGCAAAGCTGGCCGAAGGGGACGGGCCGGGGTTCCTGAACGCCATTGGCCTCCGGCGTCAGCCAGCCAAGGCGCCGGCACAGGCGCGCAAACGCGAGGCCGCGCCCGCCGCTGCACGAGCGCCCGCACCGGAGGATACGCGCTCGGCCCTGCAAAAACTGGTAGACCGGTTTCGGTGAGTCAGCACCGGCTGAGGGACGCGTTTCGCTATCAGGCCGAGGCTTGCCGCGGGCTTGGCTCACCCTTCATGGACCGGCTGTGCCGTCTTCTGGCCGACAGGCTAGACCCCGGCACCCCCCTGACCGACCGGCTCTTTGACTGGCCCGGCGACCTTGGTCCGGCGGCGGAGAGCGTGCCGCTGCGTCTGTGCGGGGCGCTGCATGCCTTGCGACTTGCCGAACGCGCGGCGCTTGCAGAGATCTATCCGCCCAACGCGGTCTCGGACGACAGGCTCTGGACCGGACTTGCAGCGGCGCTCTGCGACGAGGCGGCGTTTATCGACCGGTTCATCGACAGCCCGCCCCAGACAAATGAAGTCCGCCGCTCTGCCGCGCTGATCGCCGGTGCGCACGAGATCACGCGCCGCTTTGACTTGCCCCTCCGATGTAGCGAGCTTGGCGCAAGTGCCGGGATCAACCTGAATTGGCACCGGTTTTCCCTCACCACGCCTGCGGGAGCACTCGGTGCGTCGGACCCGGCCCTGACAGTGACGCCGGACTGGACGGGTGGTGTACCTGCGGGCCCGAGACCGCGCGTGGTTGACGCGCGCGGGGTCGACCTGAACCCGGTCACGGACGGCAGCCGTCTGCGCGCCTATCTCTGGCCCGATCAGCCGGACCGGATGGCCCTGACCGATGCGGCTCTCGGGGCCGGTCCTCGGCCCGTGGACAAGGGCGACGCCGTGGACTGGATTGCGACCCGTCTGACCCACGTCGATGGCCAGACGCATCTGATCTACTCAACCGTCGCCTGGCAATATTTCCCTGCTGCGAAACAGGAACAGGGCCGCGCGATGATCGAAGACGCAGGTGCCGCAGCAACGCCGGACAGCCCCCTGGCCTGGCTCATGATGGAGAACGACCGGGGCAGCCCCGGCGCGGCGATGACGCTCCAAATCTGGCCCACGGGCGAAACCCTCGCGTTGGGGCGCATCGATTTCCACGGGCGCTGGCTACGCTGGGATCTATGATCGCGCCGGTGCGGGTTGCGGGCCACCCGGCGGTCGGGCAGGGTCCGGGCCATGACTCGTATCCTGAAACGGGCCGCGCAGGGCCTTCTCATTCTCCTCGTCGTTCTGGCCGGCCTTGGCCTGTGGCAACGGGAGCGCGTCGCGCGATTGGGGGCAGTCCTGACGCTCTTCGACGAAGGCCGGATCGTCGGCAACTTCAGCGCCATGGAAGACGCGTTTCCGACCACGCCCATGCCGCTTTCCGGTCCGCCGGCCACGGCCTTCGAGGACGGCCCGGCCCTGGTCCCACCCGCTGGATTCGACGCTTGGGTCACCTCGTCCGACGTGACAGGCATCGTGGTCCTCAAGGGCGGCCGGATCGCCTATGAAGCCTACCCGCTCTCCGCCCCCGACCGGACGGACGATCCTGCCTTGCGGACCCGAATCTCGTGGTCTCTGGCAAAGAGCTTCCTCAGCGTCCTGTTCGGCGTGATCTACGAAGAGGGCGCCATAGACAGCCTTGACGACCCGGTGATCAAATATGTCCCGGACCTTTCCGGATCCGCCTACGATGGCACCACCATCCGCAACGTTCTTCAGATGTCGTCAGGCGTGAGCTTTGACGAGGACTACCTCGACTTCTGGAGCGATATCAACAAGATGGGCCGCATCCTCGGTCTGGGCGGCTCCATGGACCGCTTTGCCATCGCGCAGGACGAAACCTTCGTCGCGCCGGGAGAGCGCTGGCAGTACGTTTCCATCGACACCCATATCCTCGGCATGGTCATTCGCGGCGCCACCGGGCGCACGGTGCCGGACTTGCTCAATGAAAAGGTCCTCTCTCCCCTCGGTCTCGAAGTCGAGCCGCGCTACATCACCGATGGCAAAGGCGTGGCCTTTGTTCTTGGCGGGCTGTTGATGTCGACCCGCGACTATGCCCGCTTTGGCCAGATGGTGGCCGACGGCGGCGTGGCGGGCGACACCCGCATCATCTCCGAAGACTGGATCGCCGAAAGCACCGCGCCGTCCGCCCCGACAGAAGATGGCAAGGTCGGCTATGGCTACCAATGGTGGATCCCGATCGGCGCGACCGAGGGTCAGGTCTTCGGGCGCGGCATCTACGGCCAATACCTCTACATTGATCGACCAAGAGACGTGGTGATTGCCGTGAACGCCGCCGACCGGGAGTTTCGGGAGGCCGGCGTTCACGCGGCGAACATGGAGATGATCCGGGCAATTGCGGAGGCGCTCGACTGATGGAAAAGGACGACAGCATCAACGTGCTCGGCGGGGTCCTCGCCCCCTGCTCCCGCGATCCCGTGACCGGTTTCTTTCGCAACGGGGCCTGCGATACCTGCGCAGCCGATCATGGCAGCCACACCGTCTGCGCGGTGATGACGGCCGAGTTCCTCGCCTTCTCCAAATACGTGGGCAACGACCTGTCCACACCGCGGCCCGAGTTCAACTTTCCCGGCCTCAAACCCGGTGACAGCTGGTGCCTCTGCGCCGGGCGTTTCCTGCAGGCCCACGAGGAAGGATGCGCGCCGAAGGTGCACCTGGAGGCCACGCACAACCGGGCGCTCGAGATCGTGCCGCTGGACGTTCTGGAGGCTCACGCAACGGGCTGATCTTTCAAGGCACGGGCGTTTGATGCAAGGTCCGATCCATGGCCCGCGCTCGCACCGTCCTCCATGTCACGTTCGAGTTCACTCTCGGGCACGCACCCCTGCGCGCGCGGCTCGGCGTGGCAGGACACCTCGTACCCCGCCGGGCGCTGAACGGGCTGATGTCTCGCCGGATGTTCCCCGACACCAGCCTGCGCCGGCTGGCCCGCGCCGGTGACCTGCGCTACCGGCCCCAT
>CAYMMT010000005.1:51296-53471 GCA_964391555.1 uncultured Rhodobacterales bacterium | reverse complement strand
CGTGGGCCTGCGGCAAAGCCCGGACCCGGTGGTCAAACAGGCCAACTCCGTCACGCATTACTTGCGCGACGCCCGGGAACTTGCCGCAGGCGAGTTCGACGCGCGCCGCCAATGGTTGCAGGCCCGCGAGGTGCGGAAGGGCTTCTTGCCGCTGTCGGTCGGTTACACGGACGACCCGGATTTCTGGGACAAGCGCCGGGCCACGTTGGCAGACCTGACGGCGCGCACCGGCTTTGATCTTGGCACCATGGATGTGCTGGAACTGGAAGACGGCCAGTTGCTTGTCCTTGACTACAATGAGCGCACCGCCGAAAGCGCCTGGCCGGATCTGGAAGCGATCTGGGACGCGGCTCTGGCCCGCTACCTCGGTTCTTGCTGATCCTCTCGCTCAAACAGGAGCGAAAAAGAAACAAGCGTTTTCAGTGGCTTTTGCGGATTTCATAATTTTTTCCAAGCCCATCGGAACAATCCGCGACCCTGGCACGTATTCCTCTTGACCGCGCCAGAGTTACCCGCGGCTGACGACCTATCCTGAGACCAACCCATTTGGAGACCCGACATGACCACCTTCCAGACCCTTCTCGGCACCGCCGCCGCAACCCTTCTGAGCGCTGGCATGGCCTTTGCCGCCGGGTCGGACAGCACCGAACCGCCGACCCCGACCGAAACCACGACAACCTGCGAAGGCGGACAGATCTTTGACGCCAATACGGGCCTCTGCGTCGACGTGAAATCCGAAGCGGTCACGGACGACATGCGCTACGAAGCGGCCCGCGAACTGGCCTACGCCGGAGCCTATGACCGGGCCCTGGCCGTTCTCGCCTCGGCCGAGAACCAGAGCGATCCGCGCATCCTCAACTACTTCGGTTTCACCAACCGCAAGCTGGGCAATCAGGCCGACGCCGAGCAGTTCTACCTCGCCGCGATCGAAGCCAACCCCGACTACATCCTCGCCCGCTCGTACTATGGGCAGGGCCTTGCAGCAAAGGGAGACCTTGCCGGGGCCGAGGCGCAACTTGTCGAGATCGCCCAGCGCGGCGGTGAAGACACCTGGGCCTTCAACAGCCTCGAGCGCGCCATCGGCGGCGAAGACTTCAGCTACTGAGCGCCCCTGCCCATGCAGCTCGCAAATCCGGTTGCATGGGGTCGGCCCGTGGGGTTCACTCCTCGCGGGCCGGTCGTTTGGCCCGAATGGATTGTGGCGGAGTTGGTGAGTTTGGGGCCAGAAACCTCTTTCAATGCTGAACTGACGGACGTCCTTCCCCGGCTGAGGCGGTTCTCCCTGACGCTCACGCGCAGCTCCGCCGATGCCGATGAACTTGTCCAGATGACATGCGAACGCGCCCTTACCAACGCCGCGAAGCGCAAGGCGGATCAGCCGCTCCTGCCGTGGCTCTATACGATGGCGCGCAATCTGCATCGGTCGGAACTGCGCAAGAAACAGGTCCGGCTTGGCGCCGGAATCGTGGACGCGCAGGACGCCAGCGAGTTGATCGACACCACCACCGGAGAAACCGCCGCCCGTGCGGCGCAGATGATCCGCGCGGTCATGCGATTGCCCGAAGGCATGGCGACCGTCTTGCTGTTGGTCGCGGTCGAGGGCCAGTCCTATGCGGACACCGCGGACATCCTCGATATTCCGATCGGAACCGTGATGTCTCGCGTGGCCCGGGCACGGGCGCAGCTGCGACACGAGTTGAAGATGGAGAGCGCGTGATGGACCGAATGGAGCGGATCAGCACCTTTCTCGACGGCGAGATGAGCGAGGCTGACACGGCCGCGTTCGAGGCCGAGATGGCAAGCGACGAGAACCTGGCCGCGGAGGTTTCCGCACTGGCCGATCAGGACGCGGCCCTGACCGAGGCCCTCGATGCGTTGCGCGATCTGCCGGTGCCCGAGGCGCTTGCGGCGGGTGTGTCGGAGCCGTCTTCCGGATCATCGGGCTTTGCGATTCCCGCTCCGGCCAACAGCCCTCTTGCGCCATGGGCCTCGTTCTCCGGGATTGCTGCCGCCTTGGCGCTGCTCCTCATCGGCGGGGGCGGAGGTGCGTTGCTGACGCGGCAAGCCACGCCCGAGCCGCAAATCGTCGAAGTGCAGCGCGGCTGGATGGCGGAGATCGCCGATTACCATCGGGTTTACGCGCGCCAGGACCGGCACCTCGTGGAGGTCCCGGCC
>CAYMMT010000005.1:810-51196 GCA_964391555.1 uncultured Rhodobacterales bacterium | reverse complement strand
CAGAGGTCTGTTGGGGGGCATTCGAAGTCCTCAGACGAACCTATTGCGCGCCCACCCGGGTTCTGTGGGGGCCGTAGAGGCATGCGAGCGCGAGGATGACCCCGGACATGGTCGCAATCATTCCCGCTGCACTCACCGAGTTGGCGAATCCCAGCCACGGAGGACCATACCCCGCAAAAACGTAGCCCAAGACAGCAGAGGTCAACGCAAAGACGACCGACCAGAGGACCTGTGTCTCGAGACGGTTCGTCATCAGGCGCGCAGCCGCCGGCGGGCAGATGAACATCGCGATCACGATGATGGAGCCCACGGCGTCAAAGGCCGCGACAGCCGCGACCGCCGCGGCGATGACGAGGCCGATCCCGATCGCGGTGGTAGGTAGGCCAAGCCCGCGTGCGAAGGCTTCGTCAAAGGTGGAAATCTTGAGCCAGCGCCAGAACACCACCGTCAGGGCGATCATGATCAGGGTGACCAAGGCAATGCGTCCCAATTCGGGTGGCAGGGCGGCAAGGGCCGTCGGGTCGGTCAGGGCGGACCAGTCCCGCCCTTGCAGCCAGATCAGCGATTCCAGGCTTCCCATCAGTGCGTGTTCGACGTCGAGGTGAACCTGCGACGTGTCGGAACGTTCGAGAAGCAGGACACCGCCCGCAAACAACGTCGTGAAAGTCACCCCCATGGCGGCGCCCGGTTCGATGCGGCCAAGCCGGCGAATGGCTTCGATCAGTCCGACCGCCACCAAGGCGGCGGCCCCGGCACCCAGCAGCATCGGGATGGCCGACGCAGTGCCGGTGAACAGGAACGCGACCACGATCCCCGGCAGCACCACGTGAGAGATCGCATCTCCGATGAGAGCCTGTCGCCGCAGGATCAGAAAGTTTCCCGGAAGCGCGCAGGCCACCGCGGCAAGGCTCCCGATCAGGAGCGGAACAAGGGACAGCATCACGAATTCGTTGCCCATCACGCGCCTCCCGGAACCGCCGTTGGACCACCGATCTCGGCGTCAAGGGCAGCGATTTCATCTTGGGTGAAGATCTCTTCGATCGGGGTCAGCCCGTCGTAGCGGCTGGCCTTGCCGGCATCCTGATGGATCGCGCGCGCGATCTCCCATCGGCGTTCGTCTCGGGCGATCTTGGCGGCCAGTGCCGCGCCAGCCTCCGTGGCGACGCCGTCGCGCCGGATCAGGCCTTCGCGGGACAGCACGCGAAGCGTGAGCCCGTCGTGGATCGGCTCGAGTCTGGCGAGCGCGAGCAGACCCTGGCGGCGGTGCACCCGGGCCTGGAACCGGCGCTGCCGGATCACGGCGGCAGCCACGCCGCGCGCCGGGGCAAAGAGCAGTGACACGGCAAAAAGGGAAGCGGCGATCAGGACGATGATCGGGCCCGTCGGCAGCGCCGGGGCCGAGGCCGAGATCGCCGCGCCAACATATCCCGACACCGCGCCCATCGCGCCGGCGATCCAGACGACTCGGTCGCTGCGATCGGTCCAGAACCTCGCGGTTACCGGCGGGATGATCAGCAAGGCCACGATCAACACCAGCCCCACGACCTTCAGCCCGATCACCGTGACCGCCATCACGAGGCCCATCATCGCAATATCGATCCTGGCCAGACTCCAGCCGGAGGCCGCGGCAAACTCCGGATCGAAGGCGGCAAGCGTCATCGGGCGCCGCAGGATCCACGTGGCGAGAACGGCAAGCGACCCGCCAACCGCGATGACCATCGCGTCGGTAAACAACATGCCCGCCGTGGACCCCAACAGGAAGCTTTCCAGCCCCGCCTGCCTCCCGGCAGACATCGACTGCACGACGGTCAGCAAGACGATGCCGAAACCGAAAAAGACCGACAGCACCGCGCCGATGGCAGCGTCTTCGGACAGCCGCGTGGCCCGTGTCATCCATTCGACCGCCAGAAGGCCGAGCCCCGCCGAGATCGCGGAGCCCAGCAGCAGCCCGCCAAGACTGCGCCCATCCCCGCCGAGCCAGACCATCGCAATAAAGGCCAGCGCAACACCTGGCAGGGTGGCATGCGCAATCGCGTCCGACACCAGCGCCCGCTTTTGAAGGAACAGAAACGTGCCCGCCGCGCCTGCTGCAAATCCCAGCAAGGCGGCACCAATGGTCACCAGCGCGGCATTGTAGCCGGCTTGGAGGAACAACGCCGTCAGGAAAGCCGTCACGTCGTGGATCCGAGCCTCAGCTCTCCGATGTGGGTCGCGGCGAGCCGTCCGCCATAGGTGGCGTGCAGGGTGTCTTCGGTAAAGGCCTCTGCCACCGGGCCTTGAGAAATGGCGCGCACATTCAGCATCAGCACGTGGTCGAAGTAGTCCGGCACTGTGGCAAGGTCGTGGTGGACCGCCACAACGGATCGACCTTCGTCCTTGAGCGTTTTCAACACATCGATGATCGCACGTTCGGTTGCGGCGTCAACGCCGGCAAACGGCTCGTCGAGGAGATAAAGCTCGGCATCCTGCGCAAGCGCCCGGGCAAGGAACACCCGCTGCTGCTGACCGCCGGAAAGCTGGCCAATCTGCCGGTCGGCGAAGTCCCCCATGCCCACCCGGTCGAGGCAGGCCCGCGCCCGCGACGTCAGTTCGCCGGTGAAGCGCCCCAGAAGGCCGACCTTGGAGTAGAGCCCCATGCGCACCACATCGAGCGCCGTGGTCGGGAAATCCCAGTCCACGCTCGCGCGCTGGGGAACATAGGCGATGCGGTCGCGGGCCTCGGCCAGAGGCGTGCCATCGACCAGCACGTCGCCCGACACCGGCGGGATCACCCCCAGCGCCGCCTTGAGAAGCGTGGATTTTCCTGCGCCGTTGGGGCCGACAATGGCGCTCATCGCGGCCTTGGGGAATGAGGCATCAACAGAAAAGACCGCAGGCTTTTCACCGTAAGAGACGGTCACGCCCCGTATAACCAGCGCGCCAGTCGGTGCCTCGGTCCGCGGGGCAGCGCCATCTTCGGTCGCCAGTGTCAGGGTCGGGTTTGCGATATCTTTCACGACAGATTTCCTTGCCATCCGGCTTCTGGCGCAACGCCGCCGAGCGCGCGCGAGATCGTCGTCACGTTATGATCGATCATGCCAAGCCAGGTCCCCTCATAGGTGCCGGGCACCCCCATGGCATCCGAGAACAGCTCGCCTCCCACGGAGACGCTGTGCCCACGGGCTGCCGCACCTTCCGTCAATGCCCGGATGTTGCGATCCGAAACCGAGCTTTCGACGAACACTGCTCCAATGCCGCGCTCGACCAGCAGATCCACGATTTCGGAGATTCGACTGAGGCCCGCTTCGCTTTGGGTCGAGATGCCCTGAATTCCGGCCACTTCAAATCCGTAGCGGCGCCCGAAATAGTTGAACGCATCGTGAGCCGTGACCAGAACACGCGACGCTTCGGGCACTGACAACAACACCTCATCAGCATAGGTGCCCAGCGATACGATTTCGGTTGCGAATTGCGCTGCGTTCGCGCTGAAGACCGCCTCGGCGTCAGGTCGCATCTCGATCAGCATATCGCGCACCCGCAACGCCACCACGGACCACAGGTCGGGGTCCATCCAGACATATGGGTCAAATCGACCCTCATAGACATCGTGGCCAATTAGACTGTCCGCCGGGATCGCCTCGGCCACAGGGTCGACCCGGGTGATCGCGGTCATGTCGCCCAGCACGTCTTCAAGCTGCGCCTCGAGGTAGAGCCCGTTCCACAGGATCAGGTCCGCGCGGCTCATCGCGACGATGTCGGTCCGGGTCTGGCGATATCCGTGCGGATCAATCCCCGGCCCCATGAGCGTCTTCACCTCGACCAGATCCCCGCCGGTGCGGCGAACGGCATCGGCGATCATGCCCGTGGTGGTGACAACCTGAACCGGCGCTGCGGCGGACGCGCGCAACGGCAGGTTCAAAAGGCCAAGAGCAGGCAGCGCGGACAAGAACCGGCGGCGGGTCGGCAATATGAAAGATGGACCTCATACGTCTCGATAGATTCCTCAGTGGACAATATTGCGACGCATTCGCAAGAAGTTAACGCAGTTGCGACTTATTCTCAAGATAATTTTCCCGCGATCTAGGTGCATTGAGCGGTCACAACTCTTTGCCTAGAACGGAGATGATCAATTGCCTGACGAGACCAGAGCCATGATTTCCTATGTCACCGTGGGCGCCAACGATATCGCGCGGGCCAGGCGCTTCTACAATGCGATCCTGCCCGCCATGGGCTACGCGCTGAAGGAAGGCCCGGAGGGCCTGAGCTACGCCCTGCCCGTCTCCCCCGGTCAAACCCACGGTCCGCCCGAGTTCTACGTCAAGCCGCCCTTCGACGGCGGTCCCGCCTCCACGGGAAACGGCGCCATGGTTGCGTTCGAAGCCCGCAGCCAGCGCCTTGTTCGCGACCTGCACGCCGCCGCGCTGGTGGCCGGTGGCACCGACGAAGGCCAGCCGGGTTTTCGCGCCGACTACGGCGTCCATTTCTACGTGGGCTACCTGCGCGATCCCCAAGGCAACAAGATCGCGCTCTTCTGTGCCGACCCGAACGAGCCGGGCCGGGACGGTTAGCGCAACTGCACCGGCCCGGCCGCTCACAGCTTGCTCCACCTGCGGCTTTGCCCCATAGAGCGGAGCCGATGGACCACCGACCCGCCCTCCTCTCCTGGCTCTGGAGGCGCTACCTGCGCCAGCATTGGCCGTGGCTGTTGGTGGCCTTTGCTTTCATGGCCGCCGAGGGCTCCATGCTGGGGGTGCTCAGCTGGATCGTGGGGCCGCTTTTCGACGATGTCCTTGTTGGCGGCAGTTTCGCGGCCCTGACTTGGGTCGGCGCCATCATTCTGGGGATTTTCCTGACGCGCGCCGTATCTTCGGTGGTCCAGCGCGTGCTTCTGACGCGCGTGGCCCAACTCACCTCCGCCCGCATCCGTGGCGACCTGCTTGCGCATCTGATGACCCTTGACGCGGGGTTCCACCAGATCAATCCGCCCGGCACGCTCATCGAGCGCGTTCAGGGCGATGTCGAGGCCCTTGGCAAGGTCTGGACCGGGGTCATCACCGGGCTGGGGCGGGACGCGGTCTCGGTTCTGGCGCTGTTCACTGTGGCGCTCATGGTGGACTGGAAATGGACCCTCGTGGCGCTCATCGGCATTCCGGTCCTCGTCGCCCCTGCCCTCTTCGCCCAGACATATGTCCGGAAGCGCGCCCGCAAGGCCCGCGCGGTCGCGGCGCAGATGTCCGTTCGCCTCGACGAGGTTTTTCACGGCATCGCCCCCATCAAGCTCAACCGCCTCGAAGAGGCTCAATCCCGCCGCTACGGCGCACTGATGGACGCGCGCGTGGACGCCGAGGTCAAATCCGCCTTTGGCCAGTCCATGATCCCGGCCATGGTCGATGTCATGGCGGGCCTCGGGTTCGTCGGTGTCCTTTTCTACGGCGGCGCGCAGATCATCGATGGCGAACGCTCCGTGGGCGAGTTCATGTCGTTCTTCACCGCGATGGCGCTGACCTTCGAACCGCTCCGCCGGCTCGGCAACCTGTCCGGCCTCTGGCAGGCGGCTGCCGCCAGCGTGGAACGCATTTTCGACCTCTTTGCCGAAAAGGCGACGCTTTCCCTGCCGGCCAAACCCGTGCCCGCGCCCACCGGCGCGCCCGAGATCACCTTTGCCGATGTTCACCTGTCCTACGGCGATACTCCTGTCCTGCGAGGTCTCAGCTTTCGCGCCGCCGCGGGCCAGACGACGGCGCTGGTCGGTGCATCCGGCGCCGGCAAATCGACCATATTCAACGTCCTGACCCGCCTCGTCGAACCCGAGTCGGGACAGGTTCAGGTCGGCGGCATAGGTGTTGCCGAGATTGCGCTCGACGAGCTACGCGGCCTCTTCTCCGTCGTGTCGCAGGATGCCGCGCTTTTTGACGAAAGCCTCCGCGAAAACATCCTGCTTGGCACCGAAGCCGATGACGCCGCGATGTCCCGGGCCCTGGAAACCGCCTTCGTCACCGACTTCATAGACACGCTCCCCCAGGGCCTCGACAGCCCCGCCGGTCCCCGCGGCTCGGCCCTTTCGGGGGGGCAGCGGCAGCGTATCGCCATTGCCCGCGCGGTCCTGCGTGACACGCCGGTCCTGCTGCTGGACGAGGCGACGTCGGCCCTCGACACCAAGTCCGAAGCCCGGGTTCAAGCCGCGCTCGACAGGCTGTCGGAAGGCCGCACGACACTCGTGATCGCGCATCGCCTATCAACCGTACAGGGCGCTGACAAGATCGTGGTGATGGACAGGGGACGGGTCGTGGACGAAGGCACTCACGATGAGTTGCTTGCGCGCGGGGGCCACTACGCCGAACTTCACGCGATGCAGTTCCGCGCCACCGGAGGCGGCGCCGTGCCCCGGCCTGCCGAGCCGACCCCGCGCCGGGGCAACTGGATCAGCCGCCTGTTTGGGCGCGGGCCATTGGGCTGACCGGCGCGGCATGGTCCGGGAGGGGGAGTTCAAGCGACGGGCCAAATGCGGCTCGCGGCGACAGAGGCGAAAGGCCGAACCCGGCCAATGCCACCCGTTCCCTCGAGGGGTGACTTGCCCTACATCACGTCTATGACCCGCACCCTGATCCGCTTCTCCGGCCCCGATACGCGATCTTTCCTCGATGGGCTAATCACGAACACTCTGCCCGACGCAGATGACCCGTTGCGTTATGCCGCCCTGCTGACTCCGCAGGGAAAGTTCATCGCCGATTTCCTTGTGCTGGCGGACGGAGACGACCTGATCCTCGACGTGGCGGCGAGCCATGCCCCGACGCTGGCCCAGCGGCTGACCATGTATCGCCTCCGGGCCAAGGTGGATATCGCCGAGGACCCCCGTGCCGTCTCTACCGGCACCGGAGAAGCTCCGTTGGGCGCCATGCCCGACCCTCGTCACGACGCGCTTGGCTGGCGTCTTTACGGGTCCGATGCGCCGGACAGGACCGACCGCGACGCCATCCGCGTGGCTCATTGCATTCCCGAGACCGGGATCGAACTCACCCCCGACACCTACATTCTCGAAGCGGGGTTTGAGCGGCTGAACGGGGTCGATTTCCGCAAGGGTTGTTTCGTGGGGCAAGAAATCGTGGCGCGAATGAAGCACAAGACCGAGCTTCGCAAAGGCCTTGCCACGGTCTCCATTTCAGGCAGCGCCCCGGTGGGGACGGAAATCACGACCGGCGACGGCAGACCTGCCGGCACGCTCTTCACCCAATCGGGCGACCGCGCCATTGCCCATCTGCGGTTTGACCGCGCCGATGGGCCGCTTTCTGCCGACGCGGCGCACCTCCAGCGTCTTTAACTGGTTCGAAACTCTCTCTGCGAATAGTCACAGGCACGAGGGAGGGGGCGATATGTCGAGAGGACCGGTCCATTGCCAAGTCGTTTTTTCCGCTGCCTGAGTTTGCTGGCCGCGGCCACGTTTCTGACCGCCTGCACAACCCTGCCGCGCGATACCAGCTTCACGGCCGAAGTCGCAGAGGTCAATCGCCTCGCCTATTCCACCCCCGTTCTGCATACCATTACTGGCATGTACCGGTAGCGTAGGGACGCCATTCGCGGTCTGGGACGGTCGCGATATCGACGTTCCATATTGTGCCGTGCAGGCCGAAAACCCGCGCGTGTGACAGCCACGGAGGACGACCGAACCGCGCCGACCGCTTCGCCCTACCGTTTCCAACCCGCATCACGCGCGTTCGGAATATTCCATGGTCTCTGTGTTGACGATGATGTCCTCGTCCTGCCCGACGAAGGGCGGCACCATCACCCGCACCCCGTTGTCGAGCACGGCCGGCTTGAACGAATTCGCTGCCGTCTGACCCTTTACGACCGGCTCGGTCTCCACGACCGTGCACGTCACCTTCTGCGGCAGCGTCGCATTGAGGGCCTCGGATTCGTAATACTCGATCTGCGCCACCATGCCGTCCTGCAAGAACGGGCGACGGTCACCGAGAATCTCGGCCGGAAGCTCAATTTGTTCGTAGGTTTCGGTGTCCATGAATACCAGCATACCGTCAGTCTCATAGAGGAATTGCTGGTCCTTCTGTTCCAGGCGCACCCGCTCCACTTTGTCCGCGGATCTAAACCGTTCGTTAAGTTTTGACCCGTTACGAAGATTGCGAAGCTCCACTTGGGCAAAAGCCCCACCCTTTCCGGGTTTCACGTGGTCGACCTTCACGGCAGCCCAAAGGCCGCCATTGTGCTCCAGAACATTGCCTGGCCGGATTTCATTGCCGTTGATCTTGGGCATGGAACCTCCCGCGTAAGATCGGTGTCAAAAATGTGGCGAAAACTTGATGCATCTGCGGCGGAGCCTATATCTTGGGTCATGCACCGGAACAAGCCCACCAGATACGCCTTGGCCGACCTTGATATCTATGCAATAGCTGCATAGCTGCCATTCCAAAACAGAAACCCCGAATCGGCTCGAAAAAGGCATATTCACGCGCACGCCTGATCCACAAGAGCAATAACAACCAAAAGGACGCTCCATGAGAGACTTTGTCGACGGCACCGCATTCAACAATGAACAAGGCAACCGGGCTCGGAAGCTCTTTGCCGCTGTTGTGCTGGCTGCGCTCGATGACGCCATCGCTGATGACAAGAAATACGGCAATGGTCCCGAACAGATCGCCCGCTGGGCGCGGTCACGGGACGGTCGTGAAGTTCTGACCTGCGCCGGCATCGACCCCAATGAACGGGTCGTCAACGGCCTGATGGAATTCGTCGGCAAGGGCGTGCGCACGTCGGTTGCCCTGTCGCGGGAAGAAAGCGAACGCCGCCACGCTGCCGAGGAGGCCGCGCGGGCTGCGTAAGCCAAACAGGCGATAGAATTCGGAAACGGGCGCGGTACGAGCCGCGCCTGTTTTGTTTTGCCCCTCGGGCGTCAGAAAGCCATCCGCCAGAGACCGCTTGTCATGACCTGCAGGGCCAGCAGGACCAGCGAGGTGATCCGCACCCACCAGGACCCGAACCGCCGCACGATCCAGACGACAAGTCCGAAAGACATGGCGAGCTCCAACGCCCCGACGATCCGCCCGCTGTATCTGCTGTCCCAATAACTGACTGGACTGTCGAAGATCCACATTGTGATCGGCCAGAACTGCGGACGCCCGTCACCCGCATGGAACGGGAAGTCCATCGCCAGATGTACGAAAGCGGCCCCCGTCAGTGCCACGGCCCAGGCGGAGCGGAGGTAGACGGCCAGACCGAGCAACACCCCCCAGATCACGAAGGAATTGTCGACGGCAAAGACCCGTGTCCAGGCGGCGGAAAAATAGAGCTCGCCAAAGACCACCTCGGGCGATGTGTCGAGGATCAGCAGATGCCACCCGACCATCCCGTAAAGCGAGGCGTCGGGCAGCAGCGCTCCAAGCAACGCGGCCACGGTCACCTTTGACGCGTCCGGTTTTCCGAAAAACGCTGTTCCAACAATCAGATGGGTCGGTGTGTTCACGAGGGCTTTTCCCTTTTGCCGCATGCGCCTAGAACCCTAGGTCGGAGGGCGGCGATGGCCAAGTCAATCATGATCCAGGGCGCGGGTTCGAACGTGGGCAAGTCGCTCCTTGTGGCCGGCCTTGCCCGCGCCGCGCGGATGCGGGGACTGTCCGTCGCCCCGTTCAAACCGCAGAACATGTCGAACAACGCTGCGGTGACGGCCGACGGCGGAGAGATCGGCAGGGCTCAGGCCTTGCAAGCCCGCGCGGCTGGACTGGAGCCCGCGATCGACATGAACCCGGTGTTGTTGAAGCCCGAGACCGACACCGGCGCCCAGGTCATCGTCCAGGGCAAGCGCATGGGCACGATGAAGGCGCGGGAATACGGCAGGCGAAAGTCAGAGCTCTTGCCGCGGGTCCTCGAAAGCTTTCACCGCCTTGCCGCGGGCCATGATCTGGTCATCGTCGAAGGTGCGGGCAGCCCGGCCGAGATCAACCTGCGTGCCGGAGACATCGCGAACATGGGGTTTGCCGAGGCCGCAGGCGTGCCCGTCGTGCTTGTCGGTGATATCGACCGCGGGGGGGTCATTGCGCAACTCGTGGGCACCCATGCGGTGTTGCCAAATGATGATCGCAATCGGATTAAAGGTTTCTCTGTCAACAAGTTCCGCGGCGATGTTCATCTATTCACCGAAGGCGCCGCCGAGATTGAGCGACGGACCGGCTGGGCAAATTTGGGCACCCTGCCGTGGTTTACCGAGGCCTGGCGCCTGCCCGCGGAAGACATTCTCGACATCCGTTCCCGCCCGGGTGGACCGTTGAAGATCGCCGTGCCGCGACTGGGCCGGATCGCCAATTTCGACGACCTCGACCCGCTGGCTGCAGAGCCGGCGGTGAGCGTGGAGGTTGTCGAGCCGGGCCGTGCCTTGCCGGGGGATGCCGCACTGATCCTCATCCCCGGCTCCAAATCCACCATCGCCGACCTGACGGCCTTCCGCGCCAACGGTTGGGATCTGGACCTGACAGCACATCTGCGGCGTGGCGGGGAAGTCCTGGGGCTTTGCGGGGGCTACCAGATGCTTGGCAAGCGGATCGAGGACCCGGCAGGCATTGAAGGGCCGCCCGGAGGGAGGGATGGTCTGGGGCATCTCGACGTGGTGACGGTCATGGCGCCCGAGAAGCGGCTCGCGTTGACGACGGCCCGCGAACGCGCGACCGGGTTGCCGGTCTCCGGGTACGAGATCCACATCGGTCAGACGACCGGTCCCGATACGGACCGCGCGTGGCTCGATGTTGACGGGCGGGCGGAGGGAGCGATGAGCGCAGACCGGCTGGTCCGGGGCACATATCTGCACGGGATTTTCGGGTCAGATGCGTTCCGTCAGAGCTTTTTGACCCGTCTCGGGACGACCCCTGACCCGCTGGACCACGAACACATGGTGGAAGAAACGTTGGACGCTCTGGCCGCGCATCTGGAGGCCCACATGGATGTGTCCCGGCTACTGGGCCTTGCCGGGTCAGTCTAGCCGCCGGTGAACCTGCCGTGTTCCATCACCGAGCGGTGAGAGGCCTCAGTCGAATTCCTGGCTCGACAGGATGCGGTAGATTTCCCGCCGCACGAGCTTGCGCACATTGCGGGTGATCCGTTCGCCCAAGGCCCCCTGCAACTCCTCGCGGACGATCTGCGCGACGAGATCCCGCAGGGTATCCTCGTCGATCTCGCTCGCCTCGGACATGAAAGCCGACAAATCCTCGTCGAGGTCTTCGGCTTCGTCGAAGCCGAGGTCTTCGGGCACCGCCGCGTCGACACTTGGCGCAGGTCCCTGATCCTCCAGCGACGGTGGCGTGCCGTCTGCGGGCGCCCCCTCAACAGGATCACCGCCCACCTCCGTCGGGTCATCGAATGACTGCACCGCCGGCTCCGTCAGAACAACAACGCCCTGGGGAACGGCGAGTTCCTCCCAATTCACCTGCGGTTCGGGCTCGCTGCCATCGGGTTCCCAATTGTCGCCATTGTCGACTGCCGCTTCAAGCTCGGCAATCGTCGCCATCAGTGCCGCGCGCGAGTCGCCGTCGGTCGGGGACGCCTTGCCTGCGTCGGCGACGGCGCTCTCGGGTCCTGTCGGTGAATCCGCCTCGGGCGGATCGGCATCGGGTGTTTGGGTGAGCGCCAGAGGGATCGAGCCCGCGAATTCCGCCATCGGGTCGGCGGCGTGCGACGGCGCCGTTTGAGGTTGATCAGCCACAGGCAAAGGGGCGTCGACGCGGAATTCGGATCCCTCGGCCGCGTGCTCGAGCGGTTTCTCCGATCCTGCGAAGTTATCGGTGTGTGACGATTCTCCGGCGTCCAGCTCGACGACACGCCAGATCAATGGAATGGGCTCCGAGTCCGCAACTCGCTCAGATGCAACCGGGGCATCGGAGACCGTTTCGCCGGCGTCCGCCGGGGCCACTTCGTGAGTATCAGGATCCACTGTTTCGGACGCCTCGGACACCCGCAAGGCCGGGGTCAGAACAAGCCGTTCCGCCGCGTCATCCCTCGATTCATCGGCCTCGGCGGCGCGCACGGGCTCTGCCCGGTCACCATGGGAGACGAGCTTGCGAATGGATGCAAGCACGTCCTCGATCTCTACATTCGTGACCGGGTCTGACATGGCCTGTCCTCGCGCGACAAACGGGTGTTCCCGTCCTGTGCGTCCGTCAAAATCTGCTGTTGCCTCTGTCGGACCATAGCCAGAATCGGCGCAGCGAACAACAGATTGCGGCGTGTTACGTTAATCGCCGATTGCGCGCAGCACCCGATCCAGTGCAGCCCCCTGTTCCGAGAGCACAGGCGGCGCGTCCCGGACAAGGTTGTAATAGGCCTCGGGATCATAGGTTTGAACGCCAAGGCGCAGGTGATCCACGGTCAACAGACCCATGGAAAAAAGCACCTGATACGTGGCGATGATTTCGTCCACTTCGGCCGAGACCAGGTTGGCCCGGGCGTCGAGCAATTCCTGCTCTGCGTTCAGAACATCAAGGGTCGTACGCGCGCCCAGCGTGGCTTCTTCGCGGACGCCGCGGAAGGCCACCTCCGATGCGCGGACCTGCCGGGCAAAGGCCTCTCGACTGGCGCGCGCCACGGCGAGGGTCGCGTAGGCATTTGCGACGTTCTGCTCAATGGTGTGTCGCGTCACCAGAAGTCCGGCACGGTTCGCATCGCGCCTGGCCATGGCCTGCCGCACGATCGATGACAGGCGCCCGCCCTGGTAGATCGGTCCCTGAGCAGTGATCCCGATCGATCCGGAGTCATCAAAATCTTCGTTGACGCCGATCTGACCGCTGAAGGTCACCGTGGGCCGCATTGCGGCCTCGGCCCGCGCGATGTTCAGTTCGGCGGCTGCCACATTCCGCTGCGCCGCTTTCATGTCGGGATGATTGCGCACCGCAAAGGCACGGGCCTCGTCCAAGCTCCGCGAGATCGGGGCCGCCGATACCGCCTGCAATTGGCCCGGCCGGCGCCCCACGGCGGCGCGAAATTCTTCAGCGGCGCGGGCCAGGTTGCCCTCGGCGGCGGCGAGTTGCGAGCGGGCGGAAGCCAGACGCGCTTCTGCAAGACTCACATCCGTGCGGGTCACCTCGCCCACTTCGAACCGATCTTCGGCCGCGCGCAGTTCCTGCGTGATCACCCGCACGTTGTTCTGGCGAAGGTTGAGAAATGCGGCTTCCCGACGCACGCTCATGTAGGCCTGTACGGCGCGCAAGAGCACCTGCTGCTCGATGCTCACCAGCTGGGCCCGCGTCGCGAGAACGGTCTCTTTCTGCGCATCAATGGCAAATTGGCTCGCCCCGGCATCAAAGAGCAGGAGAGACGTCGAAATGCCGATATTGGCGGAGGTGAAATCGTCCCGGCCAGTCGGATCAGGGTAGCTCAGCGTCGCCGAGGCCGACCAGTTGACCACGGGCAGGAGCGCCGAGACGGCCTGCGCCACTTCCTCATCCGCCGCACGGAGAAGCGCGCGGTTCTGCTCCAGAAGCCCAGAATGTTCGTAGGCATGGGCCAACGCCTGACCCAGGCTTTCGGCACGTGCCACCGGTGCGGCAACCATCGTCAGAACAACGAGGCCAAGGCCCGGAATCAGGCGGCGTAGTCCCATCCGAAACGTCATCGTGCTCTCTCCCACCCTTGGATCATAGCGTCGGTGTCAGTCAGGTCCTGCAATCAGAAGGTAAAGGCCCGGTGCGCCTCAAAGCCAGGCAGGACCGGCGCAAGCGCGTTGAACATGGGCCTCCAGGTTACATGTCCGTCGATCTTGTAGCCGATGCGAGCATCGCCGAACGCCCCGTCGGAAAAGAGCGCGCAGATGCGGCCGCCGTCCTTGAGCTGGTCGGTCAGGGCCTCGGGGACGACCTCAACTCCACCCTGAATGATGATCACATCGTAGGGGCCGTTCTTGGCCTGTCCATCCGACAGTGTCCCCGCAAAAACAGCCGCATTGTCGATGCCCTGCTCGGAGAGCTTTGATTGCGCTTCGTTCACCAGCGCCTCGTCCTGCTCCAGGCCGACAACGAAATCGGACAGGCTGGCCAGAATCGCCGTCGAGTAACCGAGGCCACAGCCGATATCGAGGACCATTTCATCCGGTTGAATGTCCAGCGCGTTGAGCATCTTCGACAGCGTGCGTGCATCCAGCACAACACGCCCCTCACCCAGCTCGATCAGCGTATCGGCATAGGCGGCCTCGCGCTTGTTTTCAGGCACAAATGCCTCGCGCGGCACCCGCAAGAGGGCGTCAATGATGGGAAACTTGGTAACGTCGGAGGGACGCACCTGCGTATCGACCATCATCCGGCGGCGAGTCTCGTAATCGGCCATGGTCTAAACTCTTTCGTTCAGTTGGCAGTGCCTCGTGATGCCACAGTGCGGTGGTCTTGAGCAATGTCTATTGGCGATTGTTGGAGAAAAACGGGGCCTGATGCCACGGATTGAGATCTGGCCATCGGCGAACGGCGGCGCCAAGGGGCAACGCCCCGTGTTTCGGGGGTGGTTCACGGCCCCCGGGCATGGCACGTCGCCGGGCTGGACAAGGTTCCTTTTTGCAGCAATAAGCTGGCTCTCATCCTTCGGTTCGCGGCCACGCCCACACCGATCGGATGAGGCCCCAGGGGCGGCCAGGCGCCATCCCGACACCACAGGCGGCGAGTTGGCGGAGTGGTGACGCAGCGGATTGCAAATCCGTGTACACCGGTTCGATTCCGGTACTCGCCTCCATCAATTTAAAAAGGGCTCAGTGGAATAAGTGGGCGTTCAAAACCGCGATCAGGCTGGCGTCAATGACGATGCTCCGGCAACTCAAGGCGGTCCCGGTCGCGGCGGGTGGCGTCCTTCGTAGCGTCATCAGTGGTAACTGGCCACAAACAGAACCAGCCGCGTCGGGCCCTGCGCCGCTTCCTACTCCTGTGCACCCGCGAAGGCCAAAGCCTCTTCCAGACGCCGGTCGACCGATGTCTGTTCCCTGCGGGTCTCTGCATGTTCCCGCTCGGCCCGCGCTTGGGCAACGCGACGCAACAGCCAGGCAACCGGCCTGACCGGCAGAGCCCGCGCGATGGGCTGAAGCCGCCGCGCATAACGTTCGAAAAGTTCGTCGTCGACGCAGACAATCGCTTCCGTTGACCCTGGGTCGCCCTGCCGACCCGACCGCCCGTAAAGCTGGCGGTCGATGCGGCTCGACTCGTGGAACTCGGTCAGGACGACGTGCAATCCTCCTGCTTCGGCCACACCCGGCCCCAGGCCGATGTCGGTGCCACGCCCGGCGATATTGGTCGCAATGGTGATCGCGCCCGACTGCCCCGCGCGAGACACGACAGCAGCCTCCTCGGCAGTCTGCCGGGCATTCAGAACCTCGCACCTCAGACCCAGCGCCGACAACTCGGCGGCCGCCCGTTCGGACGCCTCGACCGATCGGGTGCCCACCAGGACCGGCTGCCCGGCATGGTGGCGCGCCGCGACCGATCGCGCGACGGCAGCCCAGCGCGCGTCAGAGGTCCTCAGCAGGCGGGTGGTCACGTGCCGCCGCCTGTTCCGCCGGTGCGTCGGGATCCGAACCAGCGCAAAGCCGAAGGTATCGCGAAACTCGCCAGCCAGTTCGGTGCAGGTGCCGCTCATTCCGGCAAGCTTCAGATACCGGCGAAAGAATCTCTGGTACGTGATCCGGGCCATGGTCTCCTTGCGGCCGGTGATCTCGACACCTTCCTTGGCCTCGATCATCTGGTGTAACCCGCCTTGCCAACTGCGGTCCGGCATGGTCCGCCCGGTATATTCATCGACGATGCGGACTTCGCCCTCTTCGACAATGTAGTCGTGGCCCGTCTGGAACAGATGCAGTGCCGACAAGGCCTGCGTCACCAGTTCCTCACGCGCGCGGCGTATCTGCCAAAGTCCGGACCAGCCTTCGGCGGCGACAGTTGCCGTGTCCTTGCCACGCTCCGTCAACGTGATGTGGCGGCGCATGACATCTTGTTCAAAATCGAGGCCCGCCGACAGTTGCCGAGCCAGATCGAGCGCCTGCCGATAAAGCCGGTCCGCCTCCGGATCATCCGCTGTCGTCGACAGAATCAACGGCGTGCGTGCCTCGTCGACGAGCACGCTGTCGGCTTCGTCGACAATCGCAAAAGCCAGTCCACGCAGCATCAGCGGCGGCGCGCCGTCTGTTCCCGTCAGGGCCCGGACCCGTGCTCTGCCAGCCGATCGCTTCTGACCCAGTCCGACCCGGTCGCGCAGGTAATCGAAGGTGAGGTTCTTGTTGGAAATGAATGTGACATCGGCTTGATAGGCCTGCTGGCGTGCATCGGTCTCCATGTCACTGTCGATCACCGCCACGGCAAGGCCAAAAGCGTCGAACACGGGTGTCAGTTCCTCGGCATCTCGTTCCGCGAGGTAGTCGTTGACGGTCACGACATGAACCGGGCGACCGGTCAACGCAGCAACCACTGCGGCGGGCAGCCCGGTGAGCGTCTTGCCCTCTCCCGTCGCCATTTCGACCATCAGCCCCCGGTAGAGACCAACCGCGCCCATCAACTGAACCCGGTAGAGCCTCTTGCCGAGCATCCGGTCTGCAATTTCCCGGACAAGAGCAAAGGCCTCTCGCGTGGCGCGCCGGTCGGAGGGCCTGCTGAGGAGGCGGTGGCGCAATTGCCATACCCGGTTTCGCAACTCGTCGTCGTCAAGGTTCCGCAATGCCGGACCTGCCCGCTCTATCAGCCGCGCCTCGCGCGCAAGGGACCACCGCATGAATGGCGTTCGTGACAGGACGGCGCCGACGCGCCGGTCAAGCCACCTGTCGACCGCGTTCGAAATCGGGTCGGCCAGTTCCTCGTAGGGGGACACCCCCAGCCTGCGCCGGGCGAACCCCAGGAACCCCGCCGCCTCAGGCACCGAGTTGCCTCAGGAACAATTGCCGCAGGCGGCGCCAGATCTGCAGACCGGCCGGTTCCGTGCCCAGATCGAACCTGACGTAAACCCGCGCACCAAAGGGCGCGGTTTGCAACGCGTCCGGGGCGGCGAGGTCCAGCAGAAAGACGGGTTCAAGCGAGGTTATGCCCTCAGGGTCGGACGGATCGGTCAGAAACCGCCCCCCTGCCGCCGTGGAAAAGGCTGTACTCGGAAGCTCCAGCGTCGCCGCCGGGACATCCCGAACGGCAGAGGCGGAGTGGCTTTCGCCCATCCGGCCCGCCAGCATGACCTCGGCGCTTCGAAGCCTGTCGCGCACCAGCGTCGCGTCATCCTGACCAACAACCACGCGGATCACCGACGCCCGGTCGGGCAGAACATAGCCCACCAGGTCGCCTTGCGCGAAAAACCTGCCTTCCATGTCGGCCGTCGGCATCACCGGCTCGAAAACCCCCTCGACGGCCGCATAGGCGGTCAGGTCAGAGGCGCGCCGGCGTTCGCGGTCCAGTTCCGCCTCCACGGCGGCAAGTCTTTGGCGATATTGAGCGGCTGCCGCGCGATCCGTGGCCTCAGCGGCGGTAATCCGACGGCGCTCTTCCTCGACCCGCCAACCGAGGTAGTCCAGCCGCGCCGCAAGTGTTGCGTCCTCCAGATGAAGCAGCGGCGTATTCGGCGAAACCCGCTCTCCCCGCGCGCGGAACACGGTCGTCACCTGCCCCGCCGTGCCGAGACGGACATGGGCCTCGTCGGGGAGCCAAACAATGCCGAGACTGTCGGTGCGCAGCGGCAGCGGGATCAGCAGCGCCACCAGAACCAGCGCCGCGATCCCGCCAAACGTAATCGTGTTCGCCCGTCGCCGGACCTTTCGCAAGCCGGGCGACGTCACGACGTGCGACAGGTGCTTGGCCATCGGCTTGACGATCGTGTTGAAGAGCGACCAGCAGGCGAGGAGAATGCCCACGACAAAGAAGCGACCGGCAACGAACAGGGCGATCCCGAGCATCACGATCATGCGGTAGACGAAGGCGGTCGGTGCATAAAGCGCGAACCAGACCTGTTCGCCCCGAGTGGCGTGGCGCCGCTTGAGTTGCTTGGCCCCGAAGAGGCGGCGCTGGATGACCCAGCCCCACCAGCGGGTTGATCGCTGCGCGAGGTTCGGAATCTCGATCAGGTCTGACAGAACGTAGTAGCCATCGAATTTCAGGAGCGGGTTGCCGTTGACGACAACCGTGGACAGGCCGCCAATCATGATGATGTTGTAGGCCACCGCGCGGGTCAGCCCGGGTTCGGCGTTCATCCACACAAACACGGCAAGGGCCGCGCAGAACAACTCCACGATGATCCCTCCGGCCGAAACCGCGGCCCGGTCCCATTTTGACCGGAAACCTGCCGCTGCCGAGGCATCCACGTAGGGGACCGGAAAGAACACCAGGAACATGATGCCCATTTCCCGGATTTCGGCGCCCCGCTTCTTGGCCAGATAGCCGTGCATGAGTTCATGGAGTGCCTTCAGAAGCGGATAGCTGATCAATGAGATCATCAGGTTCTGGGTTCCAAGCATCTGGGCCGCGAAATCGGCGGTCAGCAGATCCCAGTTCATCCAGGCCACGGTCGCACCCCATCCCACGACGACCAGCCACAAGGCCAGCGCCCCCCAGCCCAGCGCCCATCGGACCGCCGGAAGGGTCCGGGTGAGGAACGGATCGGGGTCCCACAGCGGCAGCCGCAGGCTCATCGGGTTTGTCAGGTTCTGCTTCAGAAGCTGGCTGGACTGCTTGCGATGGCGCTCCACGAGGTCATCGATATGCGGGGCGGAGGCATATTGAATCAGGTCGTTCTGATGCAGGTTCGACAGAAGCTGAATGACATCGTCCTGGCTTGGCGCTTCCTCGTCATAGGTGTCTGCAAGCGATTGCCAGATGTCGTTGACCGTGCGCTTGCCGTCGAACTGGCCGATGATCTGATAGGCAGCGGGACTGAAGCGGTGAACCCGGCCCGACGCATGATGGTGCATGACATACCATGGACGACCGCGATACCTGTGCCGGCCAACGGTGACATGGATTGGAAGGCGTGGCGCGAGGTCCGCGATGCGGTACCACAGCGTGGAGAGAAACGCCTGCGCCACTTCAGGGCTGCCACGTCCAGGCCTTGAGCCGGACCCAATCGAGGAGCCGACGGGTCCAGACCCAGACCATGAGTTCACGGCCGACGTCGATCTTGGCGCGACCCGACATGCCGGGCTTGAGCGCGGACGGAACGTCGATCAGGCGCGCCTCGACCCGAAACGCGTTAAAGCCATTGCGCGCCTCGGCAACCGGGGTGATCCGGCGCACTTCGAAGGCCAGCCCGTCCGAGGGCTGACCGGCCAGCGCGATATGTCCGGACTGGCCCGGAGCAACGTGGTCGAGGTCCCTCTCATCGACCCAGATGTCCACCCGCCACCCGGCATCGGGAACGATCTCGAAGAGAACTTCGCCCGCTTGTACCGGCGCGCCGAGCCGTTGACTGAGATCGCCTGCGACGACGACGCCGGAAACCGGCGCGGTGATGACGGTTCGGTCAAGCTCGGCCTGGGTCAGGTCTGCCTGAGCGCGAGTCTGCGCGATCTGCGCCTCCAGCATGGCGACCTCGGCCCGGTCATATTCTGCCAGCGCGGATCGAGACTGCGCGGACAGACGGTCGATTTCGGACCTTTGCCGCAATAATTCGAGCTGCAGGTCGGCGTCTTGCAGGCGGGCTATGATCGCGCCCTCGCTGACCTCGTCGCCCGGGCGCACGGACGCTTCGGCGATGAAGCCGGCGAAAGGCGCCACTGCCGCCCGTTGCACCTCACCTCGGATGGTCGCTTCGGCTCCAACGCGGAACGGGCCGTGCACTGTCGCAGCCGCGACCAGAAGCCCGGCGATGGCAATGGCAAGCACCTTCCAGGACAGGCGGCGCGGTCCGAGCAGAACGCCCAGAGCATGCACAACGGTGTCCACGATCCGCCCCGCGACCCATCGGTCGTTCGACCGTTTTTGCTCGATGACGGGACCGATCAGCGCTGCCACGCTTTCCAGCATCGCCAGATCCGCTTCTGTGAACGGGGTTTCCGTGGTGCGGCGTTCCGCCGACACGGCCCCGATCGGGCCCGCCTCGTCGACCAGCGGGACGGTCAAGATCTGTTTCGTCCGCCCGGCGCTGAGTATCTCCTTGTGGGCCAGCGAAATCGCTCTCTCCGTCACGGGCAGCGGCGGTTCGGCCACGGCCCGGTTCTGGTCGTACGCCTCCTCCATGGCCACTTCGAGCAGCTCTGTCGCCCTGGAGCGCCGCTTCAGCCATGCAGCGTGGGACTGGGCAAAAAGGCGTATGCGCGGCGAGGATCGACGTTTGACAAGAATTCCGATGGAGACCCGATCCACGGCGATGCGGGCCTGCAACGTGTTGACGATGGCCATGGCCGCCGCGCGCGACTTTCGGAACTCGCCCGCCAGCGCGAGGAGGTCGAGCGCCACGCCGGCGCGTTCCAGCCGCGCCGCCTCTTCCGCCGCTTCCCCCTCCCAGACGCGCCTGCCCAGCCATCCGGCGGCCCAGTGGACTTCTCTCAACGCAGCCTGAGCGGCGGCCTGCCCACCTTCCGCAAACGTGATGACCGCAACCGCCCGCACGGCGCCCTCCGGCCCCGTGACGGGATATGCGAGATGGGCCAGATCGTCATTTTCGGTGATCGCGGGCCGACCCGAGGCCAGCGCCTGCTCCACCGACGGCGCCATGTGTGACAGGTCGCGCCGCGGGTCCGGCACCACTGCGACAGGTTGAAAGGCACCTGCCGCCGGATCGGCTTCAAGAAGCGCGGCTTCGCGGGCCTGTGGCAGACGCGAGACCAGGACCGAAAGCCAGCCGGTGACAAATCCGGCATCGCTCCTTGCATTGACGAACGATGCCCAGAGGGAAGCGCCGAGGGGCTGAACCGAGGCGTCCGCCTCTTCGGTCTTCTGAGAACCGGCCTGTTGCGAGATGGTCATCGCGCCTCCCCCCGAAGGCCGGGGCCGGCGTCAGCCCATGCCGCGCCGACGCACCACCGCGAAGATGCCAAGGCCCGACAGTAGCAGCGGCAGACCCGCAGGGAGCGGGATCACGTTCGGATCGGTCACCTTGATCGTGAAATCCTCGTCGAAGAAGGTCCGCGTAATGTCCAACGAATTTGGCGTGTAAAACCCTTCGCTGAAGCCCGTGAGGGTCACGACGTGGTCACCCGGCGCACTCGAAATGAAGCTGAGTTGCAGAAGGTCGATGCTAAAGGCGCCGGCAAAGATCGACGCATAGATGACTTCCGGCGTATTGGTGCCCGGAAAGACAGCGCTGTTTGTGGCCGTCCCGATGAACGTGAGCCCTGTCGGAGGAACCCCCGGCGCCGGATCCGCGGTGCCGGCGGGACCGCTCGACACAGAGATCGACGAGGTGCCGCTGGTCGCTATCTGCACGAGTTCCAGTTCATCCGGAATCCGCAGCACGAATTCGTAGCCGGTGGTAAAGTCGGACCCCGCCAGACCGATGTCGAACAGCGCGGTCCCGAAGGTCATTGCCGGATTGCCGATCTCGATATCCGTCGTGGACAGCAGTGTGGCCGACTGTGCGGCGGTCCCCGCAGCCAGACCGAGAGCGATTATCGCCGCCCTGAAAACGTTCTTGCCAAAAACCGTCATATTGTTCCCCAAATCAACCCACCGACCCCAACGAATCCCCTTAGTCGGCAGAAAACCCTACCACAATTGCCAATTCCCACCAAATCAGCCGTCGAGTTTGCCATAGCGCGTTTCGTGTTCTTCGATCAGCCGGTTCATCATGTCGCGCACGCGCTTGGCGGCATGGGGCGACATCACGATCCGGTGCTGCAGGTCGACTTCGATCTCCGGCTTGCCCATGTCCCAGCTGCTGTTGACGCCGAAATTGATGACCACCTCTTCGCGGGTGGAAGAGCCGTTGCAGATATTGCAGTAGGTGCTCTTGAGGTTTTCCGTCTTGAACGCAATCTGGCTGCCCGCGCGTTTGGGGTCCTGAGCCTTGCCGTTGATTTCCTCTGGTTCGATCTTCTCGGCCAATGTGAGGCCTCCTGTTGTCACTTGGATTGTTACGATAGCCCTTGGTCACCCGGCGCCGTCATCCCGACCGACAGCGACCGGCGGGCCAGCGTGAGGTCAGGTGCATCATCTTCGGTGGAGTCCGCCAAGGTCAAGTCCACGCCGCCCGCCACGACCCGTCCGAAGCCCACCGTCCGCGACCGCGCCGTCCCGCGCGCGTCGAACCGCAGGGCACCGAGGACCGCGAGCGCACCGGCCACCTCGAAGACGGACTGCAGGGTCACCGTCGCGCCACCGGAATGCGGGCTGATCTGGTAGCTCACTTCTTCGGGCAAACCGTCAAGCGCGACCAGATCGGTCTCGCCCGGATCGAAGCGGATATCAATCGCAAGCGCTCCGCCGCCGGACCAGCCGTCGAGCCGCAGCGGCACTGTCCCGTCGGCAAGGTCGGTCAATATCGCGCCGCTGACGAATGCCGACAACCCGTCCAGAGCAATGGCCAGCGTCGGCATCCGTGCGGTTTCGTCCACTGGCAGGCGTACCTCGACGGGCTCGGCCCCGGCATTTGTCTCGGGCTCGGCACCGGATGCGGGCATCGCCCGCCCGTTGATGGCCCGGGCCGCAAGACTGACGCCCTCCACCTCGCCGTCCGCAACCGGCAACACCGTCACGCGCAGGACCTCGACAATCCCGGATGGCAAAGGCGTTTCGCCACGCAGGTCCACCATCATGCGGGCATCGGCACCCTCTCCGTCGATCCACGTGTCGATGCGCATGCCGTGCGGCACGTCCACCCCGATCGAGACGTCACCCAGCGACACTTTGGTGGCGTCAAAACCGATCTCCAGAAGGGCTTCGGACATGCCGCCATCGCTTTCCAGAAGCAGCGGCCATTCCGCGCTTCCCGACGAAAGGAACAAGGGCGGCGGCATCACCAGTCCCGTCCCCGTGAAGGTGGACGGCAATGGCGGCGGCGGCGCGGGCCAGGTCGACAGCATCATTGGCGGGGGCGGCGGCACCAACGTGGTTTGTGGCAAGGGCGGCAAGGCGCCCCATGTCGGCGGCGGGGGCAAAGGCGGCAGGAGCGGCGGCAGAAGCGGCGGCGGTGACGGCGCAGGATCAGGCTCTTCGGTTGCCCCCGGATGACCCTCGGCAAAGACAATGTCGATCCCATCCGGAACATCAGGGATGCTCGCCTGATCCATACCACCGGCCTCGAACGAAATCAGCGCACTGTCGCTCGGTGTGAGGAGGTCGTCGCCCGTGACATCGCCAATGTCCTCCGGCGTGACGACATCGCCCCAGCCGGGCAAGGTCTCGCCTCCGCCGGACAACCGCCAGACCGTCAGCGCCGTCGCATCGTCGTTGTCGACATCGCCGTCGCCCTGCACATCGCCGATATAGCCAACGACGTGGTCAACCGCATCGGATTGGCCCGGCGCGGAAGTCGAGAAGGCTGTGATGGTGTGCACCGCGCCATAGGGTGCGGTAGCAGCAACAACCATTCGCAGCGTCAGGAGATCCCGTTCACCGGCCGCCATTGCCGAGCGGAAGGCGAGCGTGACCGTGGCACCGGTCGCGTCGGCGACGACATCGATGATCATGCCGTCGGGCGCATCCGGTCCGGCCAGAGCCTCGAACGTGCCGATCACAGCCGGGTCATAGCCGATGCGGAGCACGAGGCTGTCGACGGCGCCGTCCGTAACGACGGTCAACGGATCGCCGGTCCCTTCGTTGCCGATGGCCGCAAGCACCTGGCCGGGTCCGCGGATCAGGCCGGCCCCAAGGGTGACGTCGGCACTCGGATCGGTGACCACATCGCCGATGGCCAGCGTGGCCTCTCCGGTCTGACCGTCAGGATCGGTGACCCTCAAGACGAGCGAGACCGGTCCGTCCGAAGGCTTCGTCCCGGTGATGCGTCCGGTCAGGGCGTCAACCGAAAGCCAGTCCGGCCCGGATACCTTCTCGAACCGCAGATCCTCGGGCGCGGTATCGGCGTCCGAGACGTCGGGCAGGATATCGACCGTTCCGTTGGTCTCCAGCACGATGTCGGCGAGCGGCGCGATGACCGGCCTTGCCAGCACCGTAACCTTGAAGGTCCCGCCGACCTGGTATTCCCCGTCATCCACGAAAACGCTGAACGTCTGTTCGCCGGGCGCGCCGGTGCTGTCCCAAGTGATCGTGTCGCCATCCACCGTCGCGCCATCGGGACCGGATGTCAGGCCAAAGGTCAGCGCCGCGGGGGCCGTATCGACATCCGTCACCGACAGGACCACCTGAAGCGGCTGACCCTCCACGATGACGACGTCATCAATCACGTCGAGGACAGGCCTGTCGTTGACCGGCGAGATGCTCAGGGTCAGCGTCGCCGGTGCGCTGGTGAGTTCGCCATCGGACACGGTGAAGCGGACGGTTTCGTCGCCGGTTGCATCGACTGCCGGCGAGAAGAGGTAGGTGCCGTCATCCTGCCTCTCGAACGTGCCTGCCGACGGGCCGTCGATCACGGTCACAAAGAGCGGATCGCCATTGGGATCGGAACCGGCGGCCACCAGGTCAACCGTCTGCGGTGTATCTTCGATCACTTCCACGGTGAAATCGGAGGCCGTTGGTGGCAGGTTGTCCGCAAGTCCCAGCAGCCGCACATCGTCGATCACGACGCGGCTTTCGACGCGGCCGAGGCCGATCAGGTCAAAAGAGAGAGCGACCGCGTCGGGCCGGATCGCCAACTGGGACAAGTCCACGGAGACAAGCAGGTCGGTGCCGACTTCGGTGATGCTGACCCCGGCCGCGGTCCGGCGGGTGCCATCGGTCTGGATATTCAGGAAGGCATCGCTGTCGGCAAAATCCGCAAGCGGGCCAAGCACGCTTTCGCCGGTCCCGGCGTCCAGCAGGGCGGCCTCGAACGCGTCGGGCGCCGTCCCGGTGTTTGCGCGCAGATCGAGATCACGGATCGTGAATTGCAGGCCGGTGGCCTCCGCGGGCAGGAAGAAAGCCTGTCGCAGCGCGGACATGCGCAGCGCCTCTTCCTTCAGCACCGCCTCCCCGTTCTCTGCGATTGCGCCCCCTATGGCCGTCCAGCGTCCGCCGGGTTCGTCCAGAGGCAGAGTGAATCGTCCGTTCCCGAATGCGCCAGTGACGAGGCCGGTCAGCGGATCAGCTCCCGTGACCGGTGCGCCCGGATCCTGCGCCGCGAGCCCCGGGCCGACGAGCC
The DNA here is from genome assembly GCA_964391555.1 of uncultured Rhodobacterales bacterium. Taxonomy (GTDB): domain Bacteria; phylum Pseudomonadota; class Alphaproteobacteria; order Rhodobacterales; family Rhodobacteraceae; genus JAMWZF01. The sequence continues at coordinate 26,059 of CAYMMT010000005.1, read as the reverse complement.
CGGTTGCGCCGCTGTCCGGAGTTCCTGTCTGTTCCGGAACGGTCCAGTCTCCGACATCGACAGGCGTCGGCAAGCGCCGCATTCCGGTGTCGATTTCCATCGACATCAGGTAGCCGGGACCAGTCGGATCCACGAGATCGGACAGACCGACATGATTGCCAAGCTCGTGCAGCAGGACGGTCAGCAGGTCGATCCGCCCCTCCGCGTCGCTTCCGGCGTCGGCCACGAACACGTGCGGGTCACCGGTGGCCGCGAATTCTTCCGTCACAAGCGGGGTCTGATCGACGAACCATCCATGGCCGGCGGCATCCAGATCGAGCGTGATCACCCCATCCGCGACCTGAGCGACCGCGGCACCATCAAGCGCACCGGTCACGATGGTTACCCCGTCGAACAACGACCCGTCGGCACCGTTCAGGAGACCGCTGTCGATCCAGATCCCCTTGGCCACCTCGCCCAGCGCCTGCGCCTCGATCACGGACAGAACCTCGGTCGTGCCGGCGCCGATGGTTTTCGCATTCTGGTTCGATGACGTCGCCTCAAGACGGACATCGTCGATGATCATGAGGTTCGAAACCCCCTCGACAGCCTGATAGATGTCGACGAGGTCCTCGAAGATACCCAGATAAGCTGGCGGATCCTCGAGCCGCTGCTTGAGACCGTCGTGGGAAATCGTAATCGTCACGATCTGCCCCACCATGTGGTCCGGGATCGGGAATTCGAGGGTGTTCTTGGCAAAGAACGATGCCGGGATCGTCTGAGTCTCGGTCACGGTGCGCGGCCCGCCGGGGTTGGAGGACACCGCATTGAAGGTGACCGACATGTCCAGCCCGGCAGAGATGTTGATCGGCAGCAGGTAGTCGAGCTTCAGGAATTTCATGCCCGGCGGGATGTACATGCGGTTGTGCGTGATGGAATCGAATTCGCCCGCATTCGCGATGGTCGCGGCGATCGCCTCGCCGATCGGGCCGGGCAGCAGGCCGTCCACCATCGCCTGAAGGGCCTGCGGACCACCGAATAGGAACCCGAAGTCCGGGCTGGTGTCGACCCCGATCAACTGAGTGAAAATCCCGGCGATGTTTTTCGATACGAAGGCCCCTAATGCCTTGGCTTTCTTCGCCTTTTCCGCCTGCTCGGCGTCGGTTCCAGACGGATTGGACAGGGCATCGAAGATCGAGAACGAGCCATCGATGGTGACCGGAACTTCCTGACCCTGATCATTCGTTATCGTGACGTTCTTCTTCAGGTAGTCGGTGATTGTCGGGTTGGACAAAACCAGCCCGATCAGCCCGTCGACAGCCGACGCGAGGATCTTCGTGAGGGCGAAATCCCCGACAAGGAATTCGTTGGCGGCCTTCGATTGCTCAAAGAAGGTGTTGTAGGTCCCGACCAGAACGCCCTGATCATCGTAGACATTATCGGCGCTGTCGCGCGTGTAGCCCTTCTTGCGGAACAGGTCGGAGGTCCGGAGGCTGGCCTGCGTATCCACGTCGAGATTGAGCCGGGTGATCCCCTTGTCTTCGATGGCCTTGACGATCTTGTTGAACACACCCTCGAGGATCGGGCGCAGTGCAAGTTCAAGGATACCGGCCAGCGCACCCGTATAGCTGGTGTTGACGAGGAAGAAGGCCGTCACGTCGATCGGGGTGAGATCGATGCCAAGCTCGGCGAGGAAATCGGCGAAGGGATCGAATGTGAACGAATATCCTTCGTCAACGCTCTCGTCGCCGAAGTCGATCCCGCCGTGCATCGACCAGCCGGGAAGGTCGTAGTTCATCTTGAACCGGCCAAGGTCGCCGGGAAGCTCCGGGATCGACGGGAAGGGGAATGTCTTGGGTGTCTCCGGGCGGTTTTCCAGTTGATCCTTGATCAGGTCGGCCTGACTCTGCCCATTATCTTCGGGGAACAGCCGTTTCTGCACCTCGGCAGAGAACAGGCTTCCGAGAAGGTTCTTGAGGTATCCCGATAGCGCATGTCGCGCCCCGTTCGAGAAGTCGCCGTTGAACACGGTCGGGACACCCGGATAGCTGGCATTGCCCGGCAATTTGGGCCGCTTGACCTCGGTATTGTCGAAATCGACCGAGGTGCGCTTCTGGCCTGACAGACCCTCGCGTATTTCGCCACCGCCGGCCACCGTCGAGAAGTAAAAACCCGTTCCCACCGCCTCGTTCGGTCGGATGCGGTTCGAGGTATCCGAATTCGACTGGGCGTTGATGAAGTACTTCTGGAAGTATTCCTTGACCTTGGGGAAGCCCTGCTCGAAGGCCACCGGATCGACCGAGTACCACGGTGTCGCGTTGATCTCTTCGTTTGACAGCAGTCCCGTGCCGGCCTCTGTCCCCTCGGCATTGCCCAGGGTGAGGTTCACCCGCAACCCTTGGTCGCCGCGATTGCGCCAGACCGGCATGCCGCCGATGTAGAGCGAGTTGATATCGACGGTCCCCAGGTACCAGTTCGTCACGCGGCTGTGGGGCGACGCCATGACGTCGTCCTCGATGAAGCCGGAGACCTGATAGTTCAGCGTTGATCCCTTGGGTTTCGTGAAGGCAATCTCGATATCCGCGTCGCTGAGGTTTGATGCGGCGGGCTTGGGCGCGCCGGTATCCTTATCCTTGGTCGTCGGGATGGCGGTTCCGTTGGGCGTGGGCCGGATCCCGAACCGCTGACCGAAGAAGCCGTCGTCCTGTGCGGATTCGGCATTGGTCTGCTGGTAGTAGTTGTCGGCGAAATCGACGTTCGACCAGACGGTGACATTCGGATCCTGGAAGTCGTCGTAGGGCAGTTCGCGGATCGACACCATGAAGATATCGGCAACACGCTTGAGCTTCTCCCAGATCCGGCTGACGAAATCGATCGACCGCTGGGCAAACACCCCGACCCCGGTCAGACCCGGGATCAGCGTGACACCCTTGGCGATGAGATCAGCCACCAGCAACCAGTTCGACAGCACCCTGTCGAGCTGGATTTTCAGCGTGTCCTGTTTGAAGTCGTGCGGGTCGAGCGACGTCATTTGGATGTCGAGATTGGTGTCGCCGGTTCCCCTGTAGTAGGTTCCAAGCCTTTGAATAACTTCGGAATTGACGACGGTTCCGCGGCTATGTGCAATGAAATGCAGCGGGCTCTTGAAGAGGTCGCCGGGGGTTCCCGCGTTGCCGCCCAATTGACGGTCGAGGTGCACCAGCGACGCAAAGAACGCATCCGCGGCCGCTTCGGAGAAGCCCGAGTCGGAGACGTTCGATTCCCGGAACCAGTCGAAGACGATGGTCACCGCCTTGTCCTGGAGTTGGCCCAACTCGGCGACGGTGATTGCGTTTGTTTCGTCGACCTTCGGATCCGACAGAAGCGGATTGTATTTCTCGACCTTGTGGAACAGCCCGGTCTTGCGGTTGTAGAGCAGGACAATCCCGCCGCCCGACGCCTCGGAAATCGCCATACCGGCGTCGAGCCACGCGCCAAGCCCGAATCCATCGCTGGTGTTCAGTGCCGAGTTGCCGAAATCGGGACCAAGCGCCATCGGCTGGAAACCGTGGGTCAGAATGTTGACCGATGAGAAGAAGCCCTGGGTCTGCGGGGTGCCGATCTTGAAAGTCGTCGACTCGCGCAACTGCCCGCCCGATCTGAGAATATCGATCCCCCAATAGTATTTCTGGTTGGCGGTCAGGGATTTGCGGAACCCGTCCGACATGAGGACGAGCATGGCCGCTTCGTCCTTCACGTTCGTTCCCGTGACCGTGTAGGTCTTCCCGTTGTAGGAGACGCTGCCGCCCTGAATCTCCTTCGTGTCGATGACCCGGCCTTCGGCATTGAGGACGTTGAGGTAGCCCGACTTCAGAACGTAGTTGCCGGCTGTCACGGCGGTGTTCACCAGCCGGTTGCGGTTATTGTCCTCAAACGGCGGCGCTTCGGACCCGAAATCGGATGTCGGGCGCGGGCGCGGATCGTCGTTCGGCCAGAGCCCCTGCCCCGCCGGAAGCCCGCTCATGTAGATATTCGCGAACCACTGTGACTGGTTGATCCGGGAGGCATCGAATTGCGCCTCGAAGACAAAATCCGCCGCGCCGTCGCCGTGCATCACGGTTCCGGTTACAGGGCCAAGAAGTGCAACGCCGACTTCGGATTGGGCGTCGAAACCGTGGCTCCAGCGCAGGACATCGATCGGGTCGTCGAGTACGTCGAAATTGATGTCCGGCAGGCTGCGTCCCGAATTGCCGGCGCGGTCCACCGGGTACCGGTCATTGGTGCCATTGGCGAGGCGGGTCTGCGTGGCATCGACGAGTTTGTCCACGTCGAAGGTGGCGATGGCCTGGGCGTAGGGATAGCTCACGAAAAGCTGCGTTCCGTCCGGCCTCAGTCCGACATCGCGCAGGAATTGGTCAGGGATCGGCGAGGTCGATCCGACGAACTTCTTGTCGCCGTGATCAAAGTTGATCTTGCGGTCCTGCCATTGCTGCAGGGTCATGTCGAGGGGGTTGCGGATCAGGCCGACCTTGGATCCCAGATCATGCCGGATTTCGGTCTCGTAGGCGAGGTCGACCGGCATCGTCAGGTAGCGGGAGATCGAATAGTCGCCGACGAAGGCATAGCTGAGGTCCGGCATCAGCGCGAGGCCGGACGCCTCCCGGATATCCAGATCATAGTACTGCCCGGAAATCGGCAGGTAGTTGTCGATGATGATCGACGGCCCAAAGAAGTTCGGGATCACGGTCGGGAAGTAGCGGACGCCGATCAGGTCGCGGTTGATCGCAAGACCGAAGCTGGAGGCGATGGGCCTTGGGTCGATGACGAAACTGGCCGGGTCGTCAACAAGGATCCTGGCGGTCGAGAATCCATTCTTGAACTCCCCGCGAGAAGTCCAGGCGATCACGTTCTGTTTGGTATCGCCATCCTGCAATTGACCGGCGGAAATGCGGAACGGGTCGATGCCGGCGTCGAGCGTGTGGATCACCTGCATCCACTTGTCGGGGCCGCCCGGCAGCCCGGTTTCGGGCCGATCCTCGGGGTCGACGTTGATCACCACGATCGATCCGGGTTCGGCGTCGCCACGCCGCGCCTGGAACGCGGAGGAGTTCGGAACCGCCACGAACAGCAGCTTGCCGTCGACACTTATCTCGATGTCGTTGATGCGGCCAAAGAAGGTCTTGCTGGGGTCGATACCGGTGGCGATGGGAATCGCGCTCAGGTAACCCGGCGAGCCCGCACGGATATTGACCGCGAAGACCTTGTTCTCGCCCGCCGCGAACAGGGTGTCGCCGTCCGCGGATAGTTCGATGGCGTCGATGAAGCCGGGCAATTCGACAATATCGATGCCGGGAGTTTCGGGGTTCGCGTCATACTGGGTGAGCGTCAGCATGTCGAGCACGGCAACGCCACCGTTGATGGCGATGAATCCCGCCGAGAGGTCGCTCGAAAGCACCACGTCGTTGCCACGCGAATAGGCGTTTGGCGAAGGTGTCACAATGGGGATCGCCTTGACCAGCTTGGCCGGCAGGTTGCCTTGCTCACCGCCAAGCGCCGAGGTGGTGATGTCGATCACCTGCGCGACCAACCCGCCGCCGCCTTCGTAGTTGGGTGCCGTTGTGACCGCGTAGCCCTGGCGGTTCTTGATCGTGAATGGTTCGGCGGATGGGATGGGCGATGTCGTCTCGGACCACCCATTGACGTCGCCGCCCGTCCCGTCGGGATTGGCCCGTTCGAAGAAGAACTCCGCCTTGGCAGACAGCACATCCGACGGAACGGTGAAACTGAAGCTGCCGCCGTTGGTCGCGATATCGGTCGCGACATCCGAGAACTGCGTTCCGAGGACAAAGATCTCGCGGTCGCCAAAGTCGATGCGCAGGCGACCGTGCTCGATCTGTGTTCCGAAATTGTTTTCGGCTCCAAGCGACCCTTCCGGATAGAAGAAATTGATCCCCGTCACCCGAACCGTCACGATACCGTCGGCGTCGATGTCCGCCTCCACGGACGTTATGGCGGGCGGATCACCCGGGTTCGGATCGGACGGCGGATCGGGATACTCTGGCACGATCCAGACCCTGTCGTCCGTAACCCCCGTAAAGTCGACATCCGCCGTCGTCGACGTCCATTGCTTGGCGTATTTGTTGTAGGCGACGACCTTCTGGAACTGACGCTGCGCAAAGATCACGGAAGAGGCCGCCAGGCCGAGGCTGGCACCGGCCAGGAGGCCCACCGGTCCGGCGAGAGCGCCGATCGCCATGGCCGGAATGATCGCCATGGACGCAAGTGCCAGCGACGACGCAACTGTCGAAGCTCTCAGCAGCGGCTTGTTGGCCTTGGCAACGAGGATATTGGACCGCTCGGACAAGCCGGGGAATGGCGGTGAGGCGGTCCGGGCCACGCCGTCCTCGCCCACAACCCCGCTGTCGACGACGAACCACATGTTCCCGAATTCGCCGTTCGTTTCCTCGCTGACATCTCGCTGGACGAAGAACACAACCTCATCGCCGGGCTGCGCGCCGGCAACAGGCGCTGCAAACTGGATCGGGCCTCCGAATTCGCCCCCGATAAGGTCGAGCTTGGCGGCCGCGAGGAAATCGAAATCGGGCGGTACTTCGACCTCAAGCGCCGACTCCTCAAGGCTTTCGAGGGTTACGGTCGCAGGCTGACCTGCCACGTCGACGATGATCTGCCCCGCTCCGAACGCGGCGGTCAATCCATCCGCCGTCTGTATCGCGCCGCCCGCTTCTCCGATCAGAGCGGTTTCGCCGATTTGCGGGGCCGCCACCTTGACGGAGATGGTTTCCTCGGCCCCGCGGTAGATGACCGTGATCCTTGTGGTGCCTTCCGCAACCGCTTCGATAAGGCCGTTTTCGTCGACGCGAATGATGTTCTCGTCTTCGACGACATAAAGGACTTCGTCGGCATCCCCCGCGACAAAGTCGGTTTCGTCGAGCCCCACGCTGGTGATGATCTGACGTGTCCCACCCGTGGGCAGAATTGTGACGGCATCGGGATAGGCATCGATGCCGAGGATCTGTGCAATGGAGCCGAGCGCGTCGCTTGCCCAGCCGACCCGGATCGCGGTGCCCGCATTGATGCCATCGCGCGAGGCGATGAGCGCCGTGTCGCCTTCGGACTTGGTCCGCAACGTGCCTTGGGCGGACACGCTGGCAATGTCGGGATCGAGCGTGGTGACCGACACGTAATCGAAGGGCAGAACAACATCTGCCTGATCCTCGAACTGACCAACCACCACGACATCCGCCGTCTCGCCGGCAGTTTCGAAGCCGTACTGTCGGAACAGGAAGGCCAACTCGGTCAAGGCCGCGTCAGAGATCGTTACATCAAGGGTGATTTCATCCGTCTGGGTGAAGCCGTCATCGGCGACAACGGTGATCGACCCGGCGCCCGAGAAGCCGTCGTCCGGACGAACGCGCAGGAATTCACCGTCCGGGGTGAACCGGCCGGTAACAGAGGTGCTGTCCACGATGCGGAAGAACACCTTGTCGCCATCGAGGTCCTTCGCGATCTCGTCCAACGCCACCAGCACGGGCAGTTCGACATGTGTAAAGACGTCCGGCAGCACTTCGGCAACCTTCGGCGCGTCGTTCTTGCGGATCCCGAAGTTGACATTGAGGATGAGGCGATCTTGTTGGTCGCTGTCTCCGTCTCCGTCGATATCTCCGCCGTTTGCGTTGAACGCGGCGCTGTCGTCGCCATCCACATCGCCGTCACCGTCGAGATCGCCAGCGATGGCAATGCGCATGATCGACTGTCCGCCGCCGGAGATATCGAGCCGGAAGAACCCGCCCTCGGTCACTTCAAACAGCGCGGTTGTCGTGCCGCCCGTGCGTTCGGTGGACAGAAGGCCCGCCCCTTCGATGGTCGGTGTCGCGGCCTCGTCGTCCAAAGTGACGGCAAGGATCAGGCGCCCGCCGGCGGCGGCGCTGACTTCGCTGTCACGGACCGTCAGGGTGTAGGACTGGAGTCCTGGCGTCGCATCGACGGGAATGTCCGTTCCCGCCGCCTGTGTCAGCCCACCCAGGTCCGCGGCCACGTCTCGGGTCTGAACCGATCCATCGGTGCCATAGATCACGACCGTTCCGGTTTCACCGCTTCCGACTTCGGAAGCGCTGACAAGCCGGCCCAGCGCGTCGTAGCCATACCGGGCCCCGAGCCCTGTGAGCAGCGAACGTGCCGACACAAGGCTCCCGGCGTCGTCATAAGTGTAAACCATGACCTCGCCCGAAATGGAGGTGGCCCGGGTAATCCGCCCTGCTTCGTCGCGAAGGAAGCTCAGAACATCACCATCGGCCGAGGTGACACCACTGTCGCCCACGAACAGGCGCTGGCCGTCGCGGCGGATTTCCTGCACGCGGCCATCGGCCCCGACAATCCATTGCGATCCGTCCGGAGCTGTCAGGGCAAACGGCTCTTCGCCGCCGATGAAAGGATCACCGACGTTGTAGGGCAATGCGGATTCGGTTGTGTAGAACTTGCCCCCGGCCTTTTTCAGCAGGGTGTCCGCACTGGCAAGTTGCCAACCGGCGCCCGGATCGGCCTGCCATGCAGGGCGGTAGAACTTGAGCGGTCCGACGGTTTCCTCGACCGGGCGGAAAGTGTAGCCGATGCGGCTGCCATCCGGGGCGGTGAGATAGAGCCTGTCGCCTTCGCGCAGCGGATTGAAGATGCCGAAGACCTCGCGGCCCGTGCGTTCGGCCCCGATTTCTATGTCGAGATCGAACCCCGCGGACCACGTTCCGAAATCGGTGTCGGGCCGGGCGAGACCGCTGTAGTTGCGCGTCAACTCGAACGGCACGCCCCCAAGGGACAGAGCCAGGTCGGTTCGCGTCGCGGTAAAGTCGCCCGTCGGCTGAGCGGCATTGATTTCGACGGCGACGTCATCCCGAACAATCCGGCCCCCGATATCACCCGCCGTCAGCCGCAACCTGTAGAAACCGGACCGCCACAGCCCGGGATCAAAGGCCGCTACCACGTCATTGTCGATCGTGCCTTCACCCTCGGCAAGTATGGCCAGCGGCTCGAATCCGCTCTGAGACCAGATCTCAAGCCGCCAGAAGTCGAGATTGGCGTCATCAATCGTTCCGATCAGATCAAGCGGTTCGGTCAGAGGTGCCAGGCCGATGGCCGGGTCGAAGGCCACGACCGGGGCTTCGCGGTCCTCGGGATCGCGCACCTTCAAGTCCAGTTCGGACATGCCTGTGACACCATCGAAATCCGTCGCTTCGGCCCGGAGCGCGATCTTGCCGGGCGTGGAGGGCGTCAGGATCACGCGGCCCCTCTCATCAAGCTCCCATTCGATATCATCGGCGAAGAACCGGATGTTTTCGATGTCCGAGAGGCTGTCGGCGACGACGGTGACAAGAACCGGTTGACCCGGAATCGCCGGGAAACTGGGCGTCAACTCGATGCGGACAACCGGCTCGACCGGTTCCAGGGACGCACGCATCACGATTGTCTGGCGATCCGTATCGGTGCCGTCCGAGGCAATGAAGGTCACGTAATAGTCGCCCGATTGGCCCGGCCCCGGCGTCCATGTCACGCGGCCCGTTGCCGTGTCCAGAACGGCGCCCTCGGGCAGGTCCACCGCGGAGAAGGTCACGATGTCGGCGAGGTCGGGGTCGGAGGCCTCGAGGACAAAACTCTTCTCCTCGCCGATGATGAAGGCACGATCGGACGCGGTGAGGTCCGGTGGGCGGTTGACGTCGGCAATGGAGATATCGACTTCGAAGGTGGTGGACAGGCCGCCCGGGTCCTGCGCCGCCAACACCAGCGTGTAGTCCCCTTGCGCCTCGTAACCCGGGATCCAGGCAAACTCCCCGCGTTCTTCCGAGAAGGCAGCACCGTCCGGCAGACCGGAGACCACCGTCAGGAGGATCTGGTCACCATCGGGATCGTTCGCCACGACGCTGAACCGGATTTCCGCCCGCTCGCGGCCCAGTTGCGTGATCATCGGAACGAAGATCGGCGCGCGGTTCTGATCCGCGACGACGATTTCGACATCCTCGGTCGAAGTGGCGTCGCCATCCGATACCGACAGCTTGACAGTGTAGGTCCCGCTCTGGCGCGTTCCCGGTGTCCAGGTCAGGATGCCGGTCTCGGGATCAAGGCTCGCGCCGGGTGGAAGATCCTCCGCCGCGAAAGTGAGGCCGTCGTTTTCGGCATCCGTGGCGTTGAAGTCATAGCTCAGCGCCTCGCCTTCCTTGGCGTCGATCACTCCGATCGGGTCGAGAACGGGGGCCGCGTTTGCGTTGCGCACCCGCACCGTAAAGGAGACCTGACCGCTTTCCGGCGCGACCACCCCGTTCGCCCCGGTGTCGGTGGCGGTGACCGTGGCCGTGTAGGTTCCGAGATCGACGGACGTCGGCGTCCATTCAAGCACTCCGAACCCGTAAACCAGCGGATCAGGTGTGAAGGATGCGCCACCGGGCAGGCCCGACAGCACATAGGACATGTCGTCCTGATCCATGTCGGATGCATAGATCGGCACGCTCAGTGTCCGGCCCACCACCGCAACAACATCCCCCTGGTACCGGAACACGGGCGGTTCGTTGGCGCTTTCGACATCGACGATAAAGGTATAGGCGTCGCCGCGCAGGATGCCCTCGCCGCCTCCGTCGTCGTAGGCGATCAGGGTCAGGGCCTGTTCCCCGCGATCATTGACACCGGGCGTCAGCCGCACGGTTCCGGTGCCATCCCCATTGTCGGTGAAGCTGACATAGCCCGGCAGCGGGATCCCCGGCTGTTCGTTCTGCAACATGAGCGTGAGCGGATCCCCGTCCGGATCCACGGCCACGACCGCGAACTCGACCACCTCGTCTTTGCCCATGACGACATTGTCGATGGGCACGATCGTTGGCGCGAGGTTCAGCTCCAACACCTCGATCGTGACGGTTTCCGTGACCGAAAGCGGCTGCCCGGTCCCCGCGCCGTCATCCGTGGCGCGGAACGTGATCTCATAGGTTCCCGCCTGATCCGCACCCGGCGTCCAGTTCAGCGTCCAGGTCTCGGGATCGAACTCCGCGCCGTTTGGCAGGCCGCTGAGGACTTCGACATCAACCGACTTGGAATTCTGCAGATCAATGGGTGAAATCACCTCGCCATCGGTGCTCCGATAGGCCGGCTCGTAGAACGGATTGTCCGGATCGGTGGCAAAGACGGACAGCCGGAATTGCTGCCCTTCGTAGGTCCGCAAGCCGTCGAAGTTGTCAAAGACCGGCGCCCCGTTCGCGGGCAGAACGGTTATCTCCATCCGCTCCATGGCCACGCCGGCGCCATCGGCAGCCGCAAAGAAGATCTCGTAGGTGCCCTCCTGGATGAAATTGGGAGTCCAGTCGAACTCTCCCGTCGCGGCGTTGAGGGTCGCGCCGAAGGGCAAGGTGTCGTTGAAGACGCCATAGGAGATCGGCACGCCCGGTTCTGCCTCCGCCTCGATGTTGAAGCGGACCCTGTCGCCTTCGGAAACCGTCAGGTCGCCGGGCACACGAAGCGTGACCGGCCGCGTGGATTGCGACACAAGCACATCCACCACCTCTGCCGTTTCGCGGCGACCGTCCGACGCCCGGATGACGATCTGGTAGGTCCCGGCCTGTTCGTAACCGATCTGCCAGCTCAGAACCCGGCGCTCGGCATCGAATACCGCGCCGCCCGGCAGGTCATCGACCCAGACGACGGTATCGTCGAAATCCGGATCGGTTGCCAGGATCGACAACTCCAGAAGCTGCCCCTCGCTCGTGCGCACCTCGGCCGGGAGGCCGTCGATCCGCGGCGCCTGGTTGCCGCCCGCGACATCGATGACGAACCGCTGGAGCGCGACCGCCCCGCGGCTGTCAAACGCCTGAAGAATAACCGGAACCTCGTTCTCGGTTCCCTCCTCCACCGTCCAGCTCACCGCGCCCGAAGTGGCATTGACTTCCATTCCGGCCGGGCCGGACAAGAGGTGGTAGAACAGGCTCTGTGTATCCGGATCAGTGGCCTGCGCCGTATAGGTATAGGTTTCCCCGATCGCTGCAACGTCGACCGGAACCGAGGTGAAGCTGGGCGCCGTGTTCGGGGCCGCGGAGGCAATCACACCGGACGAATAGAGCACCCGCCGGCCATCCGGCGTGACCACCGCAACGGTCTGTCCGGACGTGCTGGAGCCGGGTGTCAGCCGCCCGTCCGCGGGCATCGACTGGGTCAGGTCAATGAGCCAGAGCCGGCCTGCCGTCTGTCCGGCATTGCCTTGCGGCACTCCGGGGTAGCCGCGCTCGGGATCCAGCGTCAGCAAGGCAGGCAACAGAATGTCGGTTTCGGAGCGGTTGGTGATCGAGACCTCGTAGGACACCAGCCCCGCGCCCCGATCGAGGCGGGTATCGACAAACTGGATATCAAGGATTGCCGAAAGATCGTCGATCCCGGTCCAGGTGGTCGTGTAGTCCTCGATCATCCGCAGGCCCGAAATCGAGGTGACCGACTGGGACACCGTCAGGGTATAGTCATCGGCGAGCAGGTTCTCGAATTTCAGAAGTGCTGTGCGATTGCCCGCATCATAGAGAACCGCGACCGGAGCGATTTCGCCCGCCGCCGCGCCGCTCAGGACGTAGTTGTCGACGTTGACAACGCTGGCCGACGAGGTCGGATCGCCGGCGAACATGTCCTGATCGAAGGTCACGGTCAGCACCGATTGCGGCAGCGGCACCACCGCCTCGTTCGGCGGATTGGTGGCAACGACACTCGGGCTGTAGGCGGGATTGATCACATCGACCTGACCCGACTGGCTGATCAGGACCCGCCCGTCCGACGTGGTGGCAACGACGTCACCGCGTGTCCCGCCTGTCGCGAGCGTCACCCGCCGCATCGTCTCCAGATCGACCATGGTCAGGTCGGAGCCAACCACCTCCTCACCGGTCGACAGGATCGGCCCGGTGTTGTGGCTCACGAACATGAGGTCTTCGAGGTCGGTACCCGGACGACCGAAGGCGATCGAATCGATCTCGCTGTCAAAGACGAGCCGGGCCTCGGCGCGCTGCCGGTCGGTGAAGCTGACGACCTGCGTTCGGTCGGGCCATGTCACGGCCCAAAGCGTGCCGTACTGGTCAAAGGCCAGCGACCCCACGCGCAGGTCTTCGTCGCGGCTCCACTGGGTGAACCGCTCCGTTACCGGATCGAAGGTCGAAATGCCGTTGTTCGTGCCGGCGTAAAGAAGCCCTGTCTCCGGTTCGATAGTGATGCCGAGGGTCACGCCCTCGCCGTATTCGGCGATGATGCCTCCGGTGGCGCTGTCGATCTTGAGAAGCGCACCACCGCCGGTCGTGGCCCAGATATTGCCGTCGGCATCCTCGACCATCTGGAAGATCGGCTGATCGTAGGACGCAAACAGACGTTCCGGGAGAGCCTCGCCCCCTTCCCGATCAAAGATGTACACCTCGCCCCTGTTCACCCCCCCCGAAACGAGAATTTCGCCTGACGACAACTCAAGGAGTCCCATCGGACCGATGTTCGCGTTGGACTGCCGGATGCCTGTGGCAAAGGCACCTGCCGTGAACGGCCGCAGAACCGAAATGAATTCCGACGGCTGGGTGAGTGGGTCGGCGGCCGGGATGTTTTCCTCTGCAATTCGGAACAGGTCGTTGGTGGATGGTGTGTCGACGGGCGGGGTCGGGATGCCGAAGTTCGGCGGCGTGGTGGCGTCCACCTGCGCCGGGGCCCCGAGGTTGACCGGTGCGCCATCCTGACTGACAGCGGAACCGTCGGCGGGTTCCTCGACATTGCCCGCGATATCCGTGGCCAGGGCAAGGAACTCGTAGCTCTTGCCCGCCTCGCCCTCGAAGATTTCCATCCCCTCGGCCTGCGGCAGCCGACGCTGCCAGATACGGAAATCGCCGCCGTCCTCGGCCACCCAGATGGTGACATGCTTGACGCCGGACGCGCCCGGATCGTCCGTTGCGAGCCAGTCGATCCGGAAACTGTCGGTCCCGGCGATGCGGGCCACCGAGAGCTCTGTTGTCGGCGCTTGTCCGTCGACCGCGTATTGAACTTCGTTGGTATCCTGCGGAGGGGCATTGTCCGTGACGATCCGCGCCGAGGCTTCGATCCGGGACCCCGTTTCGATGCCTTCCGCCGGCTTGACCGTATAGGTGACAAAGCCTTCGCCGATCTGTCCGGCCACGTTCGGAGGCAGCAGGCCGCGGCTGGCATCGGTGATCTGTTCGCCGGTCAGCGGGTCGATGGCCTGAAGCACCCAGCGCGCGGCGGCCGGATCCTGATACAGATCGACCCCGGCCGAGACACGCACGACGTAACCGAGGGTATCGGTGAAATCGATCTCGTCCTGATAGAACCACTTGCCGTCAGGCACGTCGATCGTGATTTCGCCGATCTTTATGTCGCCCAGTTCAAAGGTCGATGCATCCACGTCGTCGTCGAGCTGAGTGACAATCTCGATCCGGTTTGCATGGGTCGAGGACAGGGCGTCGTTTTCGAACCGGATGGTGAAGGGAAGCTCTTCGGCGGCTGGCAGCCAGCCTTCGGTGTCAAAGGTTTGCGGGCCGGTGATCGACGCGGTCTGCGCCGACACCGCCGGATCGGCGAAATATGTGGAGAAATCGAGTGGGGAGAAGCCGTCTCCGTCGACGGGGCCGGGTCCGTTGATCAGGAAGTCCTCAGGCAGCGCGGCGCCGCGTTGGTCAAATCCGACCCAAGGCGTGTAGATGCGGACGGCCTCGAAATGGGTCGGATTGGTCAGCCCCATGTCGTAATCTTCGAAGGACGGGATTTGCGGCACGGGAATCTCGTCATAGCCGCATTTGTCGTTCCCGCGTGTCTCGTAGAACTCGATTTCGGCCATGAGCGTTTCATCATGGCCGTAGAGCGTGCGCACCTGTTCGAAGAAGCCGAGGAGATCGGCGTCCGACCGGATATCGCTTCCGGCGGGCCCGAAGAGAATGCCGGAGGCAATTGTCGACATCAGGGAGAGAAGCTCTTGCCGCTCTCGCAAGGGCGGGATGTCGCCTTCGGGGCGCAGAATACCAGCCTCCTCCAGCGCGGCGAGGTAGAGATCCGTCCAGACATTGGGGTCGCCGGCCAGTGCCAAGAGCGCTCCGGGCGCATCATCCGAAGTCAGGATCGCCGACCGCATGTCGAGCGCAACCTGGGTCTGATGTTCGACGAATTCATCCCGCGTCATCGACGTGGAGGCGCCAAACAGGTGGAACCGGAACGGGATAAACGGAATTGTGCACTTGTCGGGCACCGCCGCGTTTTCTTCGTAGAGTTCCTCGAACGGGAAATCCGCCAAGGCGCTGCCCAGCGCCGGGGAAATCTCGGTCGCCTTGTCCCGCACGGCGTCGAACCAGTCGCCGATCGCCCCCTCGCCACCCTCTTCGAGGATCACGTCGAGGTCCGGGTAAATTGCCGCCATCCGCTGCCGGAATGCATCGAAGGCCTGGTCGTGCAGTTCTCTCAGGCCTGGATAGGTCTGGACATTGACGCTGAAGCCCGCAAAGCCGTCCGCCGCGATGTCGAAGGCGTATCCCGAAGCGGTCAGCTGCCCGTCGGTATTTACGATGCTCTCCAGCCCGGCCCAGAAGACATCCTCGTTCGGAGTGCCTGCGGCCCCATCCGGCGTCCCACGCAGGTTCGTAAAGAAATCAAGGAATTCAAGACCGTAAACGCGCGGGTTCAAGTGAAGCTCTGGCGCACCCACCTGGAAGAACGTGTAGGGCGCATCGAGGTTCTGGGTGTTTTTGAGCGCCACCGAATAGGTCTCGGTGTCCCCGGCCTGAACGATCCGCGACCCGCCGATTCCGATCGTCACATCGCCCTCGACCGCCCGTTCGATCAGGTAGCGATAAGGCACCACTGCCTGCGCCCCGGACGGATTGGTGACCACCACGTCGTAGAGGCCACGCGGTGCGCCCGTGAAGTCGAAGGTGGCGATGATCTCGGTCGAATCGATGACCTGCCAGTCCAGCGGCGCGAACTCGGCTATGTTGGGGCGAACGAACTTGAGCGTCGCGTTTTCTGCAAACTGGGCGCCTTTCACCCGCAGGGTCACGTACTTGCTGTCTCCGCCCCGGTCGGATTCCACGGTGGTGATGACCAGAGGCAGCAGTTCCGCAAGGAGCGTGACATTGCCGCCCGTGTCGGGTCCCGAGAAGTTCCGCACCGACAGGTAGTAGGTGCCAGGTTCGGTCGACGGTACGATGGCCACGAGATCGGACGAAAGCCGTCCCTCATAGGTCGCGTCGAATTGCGACGGCGTGGGCAGCGCATCGTGGCGCAGGAAGACCTCGTTCGACATCGTCGGGTCCGACGACAGGAGCGTGACGCGCAGGGTCTCTTCCGGCGGAACTTCGATCCGGAAAAGCTTGTCTCCCCCGTTCGAGAGATTGATCGTCGTCGGCGTGCCGAGGAGCAGTTCATCGACAGCGAGGCCAAAGGCGTTGTCGGACGCGGATGTGTTGTTGGCGTCCTGTTCCGCCTCATAGACCTGGTTGAAGATATCCGTCCGGACGATGACCCGGTAATCCCCGGGCAGCGAGGACGGCATTTCAAAATCCAGGAAACTGGTGTAGCTCTCCCCGGGCTGAAGCGTGCCGCTGAACTGCGCCCGGCCTATTGGCCGGTCTGACAGGTCCCAGGTGCCGTCACGCGACAGGAACAGGCTGTCGGACCATTGCCCCGCCGCAACGGTATCGTCGGACACGTTCGTGACTGTCCAGGTCACCCGCGCGCTCTCCCCAGCCGTCGCGCTGCCGGGGACATCAATGGCGGTGACCTGAAGGTCGGTCGGCGGCGGCAGCGTGACCACGATGGGCAGATCGGCCCGCGTATCGTTGTCGGCATCGTCGCTTTCGAAGACCTTGCCTTTGCCCCCGTTTCCGGGATCGGTGACGACGAAGATGTAATAGGCCGAACCGCCGTCAGGTCCGGTCACGTCGACCGGCAGGTCCGTGGGCGCGATGAAGGATTCGGTGACCTCGTAGGTCTCTCCGGCCCCAAGCCCGCCGGAATGCGCCTGGAAGCCAAGGTAGCGATCCGCCTTGAGGTCCAGGAACGGATCGCGCGACAGGTAGATCGAATCCGTCCAGTTCGACTGCTGGAAGGGGGTCGCGCCGCCGGTGTTCTCCACCGTCCAGGTGACGTCGAAAGCCTGCCCGCGTTCGACCCGTTCCGGAATCGTGATCATTTGCACCTGAAGGTCCGGCGGGTTGGCCGGCAGGACCTCAATGGAGAGCGCCGTGGTATTGTTGCCTTCGTCCTGGAATTCCCTGACCGACCCGCCCGTCGTTCCGCGCACACCGTTCAGACGTTCCGAAATGGTCGAGCGGGCGTAGGTGGAATTGGCAACGAGGCTGTCGGTGACCGCGAGGAAATTGAAATCCTCCTCGATCTCGAACGGGATGGTGATCGTGAAGGTCGCGGTGTAGCTTTCGCCGATGCCCAGCGTCCCGTAGCGCCGGCTTTCGGCCAGAATCTCGCGGTTGTTGACCTCGCGCCGAAGCTGGAAGTCACCCTCGTCAAGCGAGGGATCAAGCGAGAGATAGAGCCGGTCGACCCAACCCGACTGCCGGGTTTCACGATTGCCGACATTGGTGATCTCAAGCGTCACGTCGAGCGTCTCTCCCGCCGTGACGGTGGTCGGCGCCGTCAGGGTCGTGACCTGCAGGTCCGGCTCGCGGTATTCGACATCGAAAATCTCCTGCGCCCCGCTGCCCTCGACGTCCTCGAAGGCGGAACGGGTGTACGTAAAGGTCGCGCCCGTGTTCGTGCCCTGGTCAATGGGCCAACGGCGCTCATTTTCGGGGCGCCCGCCACCGATGGCGTTACGGTTGTAACTGTCGGCGGGAACATTCGTGAACACATAGACGAACCATTCGCCGTCAATGCCTTCGGGCAGCTTTTCTGTGATGGTCCGGCTGTAGCTCTCGCCGCCTTGCAACTGATCCTCGTTGGAGATCACCTGACTGCTCAGCAGCGTGGCCCGTTTCGATATGAACGTCGGATCGCGGCTTACCCAGACCTCGTCCACCCAGTAATCCGTATCGGCCCAGATGGCGACGTCAGACTGGTTTTCGACCGTGTAGGTGATCTCAACCTCTTCGCCCGAGACCGCCCCGACCGGTGGAATGACCTCGGTCACCACGAGGTCCGGTTCGGGCGAGACCACATTGGTCTCTGCCTGATCGACGTCATCGTCGGGGATCGTGTCGCCCCTCTGCGACACCTCGGCAATCAGGTAAGCACCGTCCAGCCCAGGGGCGAGCGTGAAGCTCCGCGTCTCGGTGATCGTTTCACCCACCCGGACCGTGGTTGTTTCCCCGGCGCGCAGGTAAAGCAGGTTCCAGTATTCCTCTCCGATGACGCTCTTCGACGGGACGCTGGCAAGGTCGATTTCGAGGAAATAGCTGTCGGCGTCCTGGGTTCCGTAATTCGTGATCGAGTAGGTGACATCGAACAGGTTTTCACCGGCGACACCGGCGCGCGCACTCGGCGTGACCTCGTCGATGACAATCTCCAGCTCCGGGTTCACCACCGGCGGCGGGTTGCCGATGATCTGGATAACCCGGTTTTCCTGTCCGATGACATCCGCGCCACCGGCCTTGTAGTTGTTGGAGTTGATCTCGTTCGGGTCGTCTTCGTTGACATTGATGGCCAGTGGGTCCTCGAGGATCGTGGCATAGGGATCGACCCAAGGCGTGATGTAATAGTTCCCGGATACCACGTCGTCGGGAAGGTTGACCGTGACAGTCCGGTCATACCCCGCGCCCACATCAAGGATTCCATCGGAATAGGTCAGCGACTTGAGCAGGACATCGCCCTGCCCCGGATGCGGGCGGTTCTTGTCGACGGTTAGCCAGATCTGCTCTTGCCAGTTGCCGATGAAGGTCGCGCCGGCGCCGCGGTTGGTCACCGTGTAGGTCACGGAGACCTGGTTGCCCTCGAACGCCTGGAACGGGGCCACGACATTGTCGACGACGATGTCGGGCAGCGGCAACGGCGTGACGAACAGTTCGTGCAGGCCAAGGTTGTTGCCGTCATTGGGCCATTCAAGCTCGGCATTTCCACGATCTGTTTCCACCAGAAGGTAGACGGTGCCACGGAAACGCTCCGGCACCTTGAAGGCCACTTCCTGGCTCAAGTAGCTCTCGCCCGCCCCCAGCGCGGCCTCGTTGCGGTAGGACCCGAGGAAGATGTCGTCGCCGGAAATCTTGTCGTCGAGCGACAGGTAGACGTTGTCGTTCCAGCGCGGCGTCGTGGTGGCAACCGGCCCCTGGTTGATGACCGTCCAGCGCAGGGCGCCGGTGGCGCCGGCGTCGATCACGTCCGGTGCAGTGAAGTCGAAGATCTGCAGGTCGGGGCGCGGCAGGACGCTCACCGCAATTTCAGACGGCGCTTCGCCTTCATTGTCATCTTCGGAGGTGTACTCGAACACGGTGTTGCCGGAATCCGTCTCCACGATCAGCCGGTAGACGTCATTGGTCTGGGTCGGGAGCGTGATCTGTTCACGCCGCGTATAACTCTGGCCCGCGACCAGCGGCCCAATGAATTCGTAGGTGCCCACCACGATGTCGCGCTGACTGGTATCCACAGGGCGGAGGATGATGCGGTCGGTCCAGCGGCCCTCGGCAGGTCCGGTGCCGTCATTCATCACCGTCCATGTGACGTCGATGGCCGAGCCTTCGGGCGCGGTTTCCGGTCCGACGACCGAGGACACGATGAGGTTCGGCGGCGGCGACAGCGCCACGTCGACTTCTGACGAAACACCCCTGTTTGAACCGTCGTCGGAGAAAACGAACTCGTACGGGATGCTCGAGCCGGGAGATTGGGACCCCGGTGTCTCGACGATGAAATAAGCCGGGCCGATCCAGTCCTCGGGCAGCGGAATGTCCACGGTCCTTGTATAGTCGTCCCCGGCGGCCACAAATCCGGTGTGGTTGAACCGGCCCATGAAGAGTTGACCGACGCCCTCGGGATTGTCGGCAAGGTAGACGTAGTCATACCAGAACTGGCTGCTGGTGATCCCGATGCCTTCGTTCGCAACGGTCCAGGTGACGGTGACCGGCGCGCCCGACAGCCCGGCCGTGGGCACTGACACGTCGGTCACGCGCATATCCGCATAGGGGATGGGAACAACGTCGAAGAACCCGTTGAGCGCGCGGAGATTATTGGCCTCAAAGCCGTTCTCGAACACCTGTTCGCCGCTGTCGGTCTTCACGTAGAGGGTGAACCGGTTATTGAACGCTGGCGGCAGGAATACGGTCTGAACTTCGGTATAGCTGTCACCCACGGCAAGGCCACCGGTATGCGCGACCGTCAGGATCTCGTAGTCATCAGAATTGCCGATCACGTCATCGACAGTCACGAAGACACGATCCGTCCAAGTGTCGGTGATGCCGAGGCCCGTGCCCTGATTTTCCACGGTCCATTCGAAAGTCACCCTCGCCGGATCGTCCACCACGAGATTGGGTGCCACCACCGAGGTGACATTGAGGTCGGCATAGGGCGCGAGGTCGATCGACAGGGCCGCGCCGGTCGCGTTGTCATCCTCGCCGCCCGGTTCGGATACGATGCCGGTGCCGTCGGTCTCGACCACGATCTGCCAATTACCGCTCGCGAAAATCGGCAGATCAACGGATGCAGAGCGATCCTGCGTCGCCCCGGGTCCAAAGGGCAGGCCAGCGGTACTCGGCACCTCCCTGAGCAGGATATCATCGGGCCCGACCTCGCCGTCGCGGCTCAGCCAGATGCGGTCGACCCAGGCTCCGGCGACACCGCCAACGCCCGCGTTGCGAACCGTCCAGTCGACGGTCACCGTATCGCCGGACCGCGGCGCCGTGTCGGACACCGTCACCGCCTCGACAACAAGGTTGGGCAGGTCGAGCGAGATGACCTGACTCTCAAGGAAGTTGTTGCTCTCGCGTCCGCCCTCGTAGACATCGGCGTATAGGTCTGACCGCAATTCGAAGCGGTAGTCCCCGGCCCCGAGTTCGGGAATGGTGACGGTCACCGTGACGTCGTACCCTTCGCCCACAGCAAGGTCGAAGGTGCGGTTGATGAGCGCAAGTTGGCTGCGCTGACCGGTGGCGGACAGCAGCGATACCCGGTCGGTCCATGGACCACGCGCATCCGCCTCGCCCTGGTTCGTGACCCGGAACGTCACATCGACAACTGCCCCCGGCACGATCTCGACCGGCCCGTCGATGACCTCGGCCACGAGATCCGGTGACGGAGCCGCAGAAAGCTGAAGCGATTGGGCGGAACTCTTGATGTTGTTGGCGTCTTCGCCGCGTTCGAACACCGCCCCATCGATGTTGGTTCCCACCACAACGAAGAGCGCGCCGATCACGCCGGCGGGCAACTCGAAGACCTGGGTCACCGAGTAGCTGTCGCCAATATCCAGCGCGTCGGACCGGGTCACGCGGCCAAGCTCCGCGACGATCCCGGCCTCGGTTCCGTCGGTGGACAGCCAGACGACGTCCTGCCATCCGCCACCCTGCGTGGCAACGGAATCGGGTCCCGCATTGCGCACCCGGTAGCCGATCTCGATCTCTTCGCCGGCGACAAAGGACCCGGTCGGGGCAACGATGGTTTGCACTTCGAGATCGGAATAGGGCGAGGTCAGTTCGGCCACCTGCACCGCGACATTGTTCGCGCGGCGCTCGGGTTCCGTTACCGCGCCGCCCCCATCGGCCTCGACAAGGAAATAGACATCTCCCTCGATGCCAACCGGGAGCGTGACACCCGTGGTGACGGCGTATTCGGCACCCTCGGCCAGTAGCCCCGTCCGGGTGGTTTCGGCCAGCAGGAGGTCGGTGTCATCGAGGGTGTCGTCAAGGCTCAGCCAGACCCGATCCACCCATGCCGGGGCGTCGGTATCGGCATCCCCCTCGTTGGTGACCTTCCAACTGATCTGGCCCGTGGCGCCTCCTGTCAGGATCGCGGGAACACCTGTGATGCGGGCCACCAGATCGGGATAGAGCCGCTCGGTCGTCGTGATCCGCAATGTCCGGCTGTTGTTGTTCTCGGCCGCGCTCAGGGTCAGGCCATCCCGCGCCTCGTTCAGCACATCGCGGTAGGAGGTATCGGAATCCGCCGTGACAATGATATCGATCTCGCCAGTGCCAGCGGCCCCGTCCGGCAACCGCAACTCGACCGATCGCTGCAGGCTGTCGCCAGCGGCGATTGGGGTCGACTGGGCGGCCACAGCCACGAAATGCAGCGACTGGCCCGTGCTGCGGTTGATCACCTGCACCCGGTCGAACCAATCGACGGGCGTCGCCACGGCACCAAGGTTCTGGATTGTCCAGCGAATGGTCAGCAGGTCGCCGGATTGTGCGGCACCGGGCGCGACCGTGATCTCGGAGACGACGAGATCGGGCGCGCTTGCCACGCTGAGCAGTGCGTTGTTATTGGTCTCTGCCGTGCCGTCCGGATTGCTCTCGAACTGTTCACCCAGAAGGTCGGTTGTGATCCGGAACTCGAACAATCCCGTCCCGTCGAGCCCTTCGGGCCAGGCCAGGATGGCCTGTCGGGCCACGCCGGCGCCGGCATCGAGCGGCGCCGCCGCGTCCCGACGATAATCTCGCGATACGACAACCTGACCGGTGGACCGATTGACGATCTCCAGACGCTCGGAATAGGCGCCCTCGGTCGCCTTGGTGCCCGAATTGCGCGTGGTCCAACTTACAGTGACGGCGTCTCCACCAACAAAACCGGTGGCCGGGGTTGCGGTGAGGTCTTCGACCACCAGATCGATATAGGGCGCCAACTCGGAGACGAAGCCGACCTCGCTCGCATTGTTGAGTTCGGCGGTGCCATCTGCGTTGGCCTCCTCGATGGCGTTGTTCACATCCGCCCGTACCGTCACCGCCAGGTCGCCGGTGCCCGGAAGGCCGGGCGGCAGTGTCAGTGTCACCTGTCCACCGGCTGCGCCCCCAACATCAATAGTGCCCGAGGTGGCAACCGCGTAAGGCACCACAACGTCTGCGAGAATCTGGCCGGTATCCTGCCTGCGGATCGTGACGCGCGTGTCGAAATCGGTTTCCACAGCCGCCTGGCCGCCGTTCCGAACCACCCATGTCACCGGCACCGAGCCACCGGACTGAATGGGACCGGAGCTGTCGATGGTCACGTCCGTCACCATGAGGTCGGGGACCGGATCGCCCTCCAATCCTCGAATGATTACCGGGGCAGATAGCGGATTCGAATAGATGTTGAAGGCGAACGCAGCATCGCTACCGTTGTAGATGTCACCCTCGATCAACAGGTAATAACGTCCCGTTTCGGTCAGGGTCTGGGTGTCGACATCGTTATAGAGGTAGGTCTCCCAAAGCTCGGTGCCGTACGGATCGAGCAGGCGCCAATAGGTGTTCCCGGCTCCATATTGGAGCGCATCGAAAAAGACCCGGTCGCCGGCAACCGCATCAAAGGCATAGACCTGGGTCTCGGTGCCGGGCGCGAGGGTGCCGGACGTGGACGTGCCGATTGTGATATCGGTGGCCGCGGCGAGATCGAGCAGCTGGAATGAGAAGTCGCCCGTGCGCGCATTGGTCGTGTAGACCGTATAGGTGTAGTCGCCCGGCCGCAGGTCATAAACCGGCGGCGTCCCGGTCCGCAAGCTGTCGGTCGACACGAACTGGCGGGCGGCCACCAGCCCTTCCGGGCCGTCCAGCCGCCAGTAAAAGCTACCATCCACAGGGCTTTGCGTGTCGACATAGATCTGTGTCTGCTCGCTCAGCGTGAGCGAGAAGCTCCGCGTCTGACCCGGCAGGCTGATCTCTCCGGTTTCGCGGCTGCCCAGGGTTGTTGCGGTTGTCAGCCCTTCCAGCGGAACCAACCGGAAGGAGTGGTTTTGCGGAACGGTGGTCGTCGAGAAACCGTCCAGGAAGAGAAACTGCGGACCATCGGAAATCAGCGTCACCTGGCTGAAGTCGCTGCTCGCCGACCTCCGGTTCATGACCGTCTGGCCGTAGCTGTCGAGGATCTTCCAATTGGCCGAAATGGACTGGAGGGAATCGAGGTAGAACGTGTCGCCCGCAACTCCGTCGAAGGTCCAGATCCGCGTGCTTGACCCGGGATCGAGCGTCGTATCGATCGTCTCCGAGAAGATCAGTGCCTCGGCATTCGCCGTATCGAGAATCCGAAGCTGGTAATCCCCGGTCGACAGCCCGTTGCCATAGACCAGCAGCTCGTAATCCCCCGCCGGTGCTTCGCGCAGGACATTGGTGAGATTGACATCCACGTTGTTGTCGAAGGGTCCGCTGAAGAGAACACCAGACGGGCCCGTCAACTGCATGCGCAAACCTGAATTGGAGATAAGCGTATCGAGGACCAGTTTCGTGGCGTCGGTCAGGGTGAACCGAAGCACCTCGCGCTCCATCCGGTCGATCGTGCCGGACAGCGTTTCGCCGATGTTGACGTCCCGTTCGCTGCGGCTTGCCCCGTAGAACGCGACCCCGAAACTGGTATCGGAAGCGTTGTTGCGACGACCTTCCATCAGCAGATAATAGGTTCCCGCCCGCAAGCCGGTGAACGTCCCGTCAAAATCGACGTTGCTGCGCTGGCTGTAGGTCGTCCCGAACGCGTCGATCAGTTTCCAGTGTGCGTTGTTCGACCCGCCGGTCCGGTCGGATTGCAGGTAGAGATCGCCATCTGCCGGCCAGTCGATCCGGAATACTTGCGTCTCGTTGCCCGGGCTCAGCGTGCCGGTGACGTAGTCTCCCTCGGTGAGCGGCGTAGCCTCCGCGACCGGATCATAAAGCCGCAGGTTATAGCTGCCGACCGCATTGGATTTCGTATAGACGACAAGGCTGTAATCGCCCGCGGCCAGATCAAGAAGTGGGTTGCCGCTTATGTCGTAAGCGTCCGAAGACGTGAATCGACGCCCACCGATGTCGGTCGGGCCCTCGATCTGCCAGTAGAAATTGCTGTTGTCGGTCAGAATGTCGACTGCCAGCCGCGTCGGGGTTGCGAGGCTGAAACTCCAACGGTCGACTTCGGCCGCGTTCACGATATCGCCCGAAACGAGGTTGCCTGGCACCGTCGTCAGCGCGGAGGTCGCATCCGTGACCAGGATCTCGACGTTGTCGATGGCCAACTGCATGGTGTTCGAGGATGTGGCCCGCGCCTGGATCCCGCCCCGCATGTCCGACAGCTCGAGACCGCCAAGGAAGAAGTCCGAGATCACGGTCGTTTCGACACCGTCGAGTGTCAGCACCACAGTGGCCAGCGCCCCGCCATCTGTTCCGATTGTCACGGACAGATGGCGGGGCGCTGGCCACTGTGG